>CAIRCM010000001.1 GCA_903877125.1 uncultured Acetobacteraceae bacterium
GTTCCAGGGGTTCCGCGCCCATGAACCCCGCAGACTTCTGCCGTTTTTCCAGGCTCCGCACTGGAACCCCTTGGTTGCGGGCAAGGGGTTCCAGGGGTTCCCGGATGCGGAAGGGTCGGAAATTGGCCGATTGCCTCGGTTTTCGCCTCGCTCTTTGCGGAACCCATGGAACCCGGAACCCATGGAGCCCCTTCGATTGCCGCAGGTGCCGCAGCGTAGGTGCGCGCGAGCGCCCGCAGATCAGCGAGCGCCATCGGTGCCGCCCTCCGCAGGATCGTCACCCAGGATCGTGCCGGACACTCGATACACGCGCCGCTTACCCTCGCCGGGGATCATCACCAGCGCCGCGCGGTGCCGCTCAGTGCCGCCCAGCAGCAAGCCACGCCCTGCCAGCATCTCCGCCGTGCGCTTGGCGTCCAGGCCCTTGCACACCTCGGCTTTCCACGTCTCGGGAAGGATCAGGTATTCCCACCGCTCGCCATCACCGCCCCCGGCCGGGCGACGGAACCCGGCCCGGTTGATCGTGCGCGCAACGTCCGGGGATGACGGCTCCGCCCCTATAGTCGGCGGCAACAGCACCGTGAACCGGCTTTCGCCGTGCGTCTCAAGGAACGCGCGAACCTGCGCCAGCGCCGCCGCATCCTCGCCGGAACCCGTGCCGCCACGCTCCGCCAGCCAGGCGGCGAAACAAGCCCCGGCCGCGCGCATCGCCTCGCCCGCCGGCCATGGCAACACGCCGTAGTCTCGCGCCAACTCGCCCGCCGCGCCGATCAGGGCGAACCGTCCTGCTACGCTGCGAACCTGCGCCGCCGCGCCGGCCGGAACATGCTCGGCCCGGAACGCGGCCCGCAGATCGTCCAGGGCCGCGCGCAGGTCGGTGCCATTCGCGGCCCGGTCCTGTGCCAGCCGGGCGAGGAACACCCGCGATGCGGTGCCATGATGCTTCCGTGCGGCGTCCCTCAGTTCCTCGGCCAGCGCCGCCGGGCCGGGCCTGCCGTGAATGGTCTGGAACACGCCCAAGCCCGCGCCCGCGTCCGCCGGAAGGTTCACCATCCGAACCTCCAATCCGGCCATCACCTTCTTGCCGGCCTCGCCCATCTTCTGCGCCAGAGTGATTTCGCCCGTGCTCAGGAACAGCACGCGCCATGACTGGCGGCGTCGTGCCGCACCCGTGCGCGACGCTCGTTGCTTCCCGGCCTCGTTGGCGAGCATGTACACCACGTCGCCCACCTCGCGCCCGTCCGCCTGCCCCATTTCGTCCAAGATCAGCAGCGCATCGGCAGTCTCCGCCGCCGTGCCCTCAAGCCCGTTCGCCGTGCCGCGCCATTGCCGCATCTGTGCATCAGCGGTCGGCCGCCCCCACACGCTCGCGGCCATCACCGCCGCCGTGCTCTTGCCAGTGCGCGAGTTGCCCACCAAATGCACGCCGCCGGACGGCTCGCCAAGCACGTCCAGCAACGGCCCTGCGAACGCTGCGGCGAGGAACAGCGCCAGCCGGTCGTTGCCTACCGCCAGCGTCGCAACCTCGCCCTGCCAGTCTCTCAGGGTTCCGGCGGCACGGTATGCGGCATCAGTGCCGGCGTGGTCGGCCTGCAAGATCGTGTCGGCCGATCCACGCCCAAACGCTTCACCGCCCGGCAGCACAAACACGGGCGCATCCTCCGACTGGTGCCAGCCCGTGCGCGTCACGCAGCGAAGCAGCCGCGCCACCTTCACGCCGCCAACGAATCGCTTCAGCAGTTCATGCGCCCGGCTATCGGGACCGCATGACAAGCCCGCATGTTCCAGTTCCTCGGCAATCTCGTTGCCGGGCCGATGGATCAGCCGGCGCGGTATCGCCCACTGGTGCGCCCGGCCTTCACGGTCGCGCCAGCGAAGCAGCAACCCCCAGCCCTCGCCCACGTCGCTACGGGTTTCGCCCACCACACGAAACGGCGCGGCAACGAAGATTGGCGACGGGTCCGGGTCCTTCTCGGTTGATGCTGGAACGAAGAACAGTCCGCGCACCGTCATGCGGTAGCCTCCCGGCATCTCAGGCGCGGCACCGTCCGGCGCACCGTCCAGCATCTCGCGCAGGCGATCCAGCCCCACACCCTCCGGCAACGGGTCGGCCAGGTCCCACTTAAGCGGCCAGTCGGTCGGAACCTCCACCGTGCGAACGGACGCAGCCCCGGCCGCCTTCGCCATGTCCGCCACCGCCGCCGCGTAGGCTGCGCCGGCTTCGTCTTGGTCCGGCCAGATGGTGACGGCACGGCCCAGCATCGGCGTCCAATCTGCTTTGCCCGGGGCCTTCGATCCGCCCTGCGATGTGATGGCGACGCAATCCGGGAACAGCAGCCCGCCAGCGTCGGCCGCTTTCTCGCCCTCGCAAAGCAGCACGGGAGCGTCAGGGCGCGCGGCCAAGCGGTCCAAGCCATAGAGCGGGCGCGGCGTCGGTGGGGCCTTGCAATGCCAGCCCGTGATGTCTCGCAGCTTGCCGTTGCGATCGGTCCACACCCGCCGGCCATGGGTCCACGGCAAAACGTCCTTGTCGGGCGCGCCGTCCGCTTTGGTGAAGTCGTAGCGTGCCGCCACCACCACCGGCTTGCCCTCGGCCGTGCGGTACACCCACACCCGCGACGGCTCGCCGTGCGTCCAATGCTTGAAGCGGGACGCTGGCGGGTTCTGTTCCGGGCAGGGCCGCAGTTCCACGGCCTCGGCCGCAGCATCGTCCGCCCCGCCACCGCTCCCGGCAGGGATTGCCGCAGCGCGGGCGTGGTCGGCATCGGTCAGCCGGGCGAACGGGTCCGCGTCCATGGCAGCCATTGCCTGCGCCATCTCGGCCGCGTGCTCGTCATCGGCAGCCGCGCCGAACGTGGCGTCGTCCATCGCCGCCCGGCTCTCGTCAATTGCGCCGCCGCCGATGCCAGCCACCAACGAACCGGCCGCGCCGTTCGCCAGCCAATCGGCGTTGTGCACCTTCTGCGCCGCAACCAACGCAGCATCGTCAGCGGCAGGGCCATCCGGTGCCGGCAGCCCGGAACCCGTGGAACCCGTAGAACCCAAACTAGGGGTTCCGGGGTTCCCGGCCTCAGATTGGCGGATTTCCGCCAGCTTCACGGGCATGGAACCCGTGGAACCCCTGGAACCCGTGATTTTGGTAATGCTGGCGGCAGATGCGGCTTTCGTGACCTTGCGGCGTCGCTTTTGTGCGCTGGTGCTTGCGGCAGTCATCGCCACCGCCGCCGGGTCGGCTATGGGCGTCCCAAATGTTCCGTCCATCCTCACGATACCCCCAGCATGTCGGCCAGCCGGCGCGCGGCATCGGCCTGTGACAGATTGAACAGAAAGGCGGCAAGGCTGACGGGATCGCCGCCCTTGTCGCCCGTGGCGAAGTCAGACCATCGGCCAGTGCGCAGGTTCACCCGGAACGATCCGGCGTGCCGATCGCCACGGCGCGGGTTGCGGGCCTCGTATTCCCGGCCGTTCGCCCTGCCATCGGGAAGCCATCGGGCCAGCAGCGCCGGCAGTTCCCGCAGCGCGGCGGCGTTGACCGCAGCGAAGTCCAATCGAGGGGAAGCGGCAGGAGCGGGAAGGGCGGCCATCAGACAGCCCCTTTCTTTGAGGGGTCGCGCGAATCCTTCAATCCAGGATCTGACGGGTTCCCGGTGCGGTCTCTGATCGGCTTTCCCGCGCTCATTGTCGGGCCTCCGGTGCGGTGCTCAGCACCTCCATCGTGTAGCCCCGTCTCGCCAGTGCATCGGCTCGGCGCAGGAACGGGCGCAGGTCCCGCGCCCGGCGGGCGTGGATCACCACCGGAGCGCGGGCCTTCAGGTAGCCCGGCAGCGCCGTGCCGTTCAGCACATCGCCCATGCTGCCCGGCTCCATCAGGAAGATGCCCCAGAGGCACGGCGCGGCCCGCAGTTCGTCCAGCGTGCGGCCGTCCGGCAGCAGCGCCAGACGGTGCGGAAAGCCCGGCCAGATCGCCGGCATGTTCGCCGGGTCGGGCACGAGGGCGATGTAGTCGGGGAAGTCGCTCATCGTGCGACCGCCAGCCGCAACTCGCTCGCCAGCACGGCCAGGCGCAGGGCCTCGGCCGGAAGGGTTGCGATCAGCGCGAGGGCGTCACGTTCAAGAAAGCGAATGATTGCCGGCAGGTCGGCCGGGAGGATCGAGAAAGGCATGGGGCTGGCTCCATGCCGGCACGGCCGCGCTGGAAATCCGAAGGCGTCCGCTGTATCTTCCAGGCGTTCCCGCGCCTTTTGATACCGCTTTCGCCCCCGGCTCCCGTTTCGCGACGGGGGCCGGTTTGCTATGCGGCGTTGCGGGACTGACCGGCGCGGATGTCGGCCGGTGGCAGGCTGGCGATGTAGGCGCGCAGGCTCTCGGCCGGGATCAGCGTCCGGTTGCCGGCCTTGCGGGCCTCGATCTTCCGGGCTCCGATCAGTTCGTAAAGCGAGGTCCGGCCGATGCCGGAAACCCTTGAGGCGTCGGCAATGGTATGGGCGATTACGTCTGTCATTTGTGGTCAACTCCGAGTTCGTGTGAACGCGGCACGTCACTTAGCCCTGTTGCTTTCGCAATAAGTCGGCACTTTTTGCGATATCTCAGACGAGGCTCGTGGCGGGGTTGCGCAACTCGGCAAGCAGGGCCTTTCCCCTTTCCAGCGCGGTCGCGCCCATGTCGGCCGGAAGCGGTCGGCGGTAGGCATAGAGCGCGGCATTGACCACGCCGCCCGG
Source organism: uncultured Acetobacteraceae bacterium (assembly GCA_903877125.1). GTDB lineage: Bacteria > Pseudomonadota > Alphaproteobacteria > Acetobacterales > Acetobacteraceae > Rhodopila. Next base: position 4,719 of record CAIRCM010000001.1, read on the forward strand.
CCCTTCGCCTTCCTCGATTCGCGCCCGCCAGTTCGTCACCTTCGCGGCCGTGACCGTTCCAAGCCCCTTGTGTCCTCGCAGCGCGCCCGCCACGGCCTGCGCCGCGTCACGCTGCGGCATTCCGCCCTTCATCAGTTCGGACATCGCGCGCGCCGCCGTCCCTTGCGTAACGGACTTCGCGCTCCCGCTCGGTGGCCTGCCCTGCGTCGGCGGCTTAAACATCGGATGCACAGTGCCGTGCCGCAGGTCAAACAACGCACCCGAAAGCCTTTTTAGGGCCACAATAGCTTCGGGATGACGAATGAAAATGGCCTGTTCTTCTAGCACAGAAACAACGCGAAGCAGAGCGCCGGCGGTCAACAGGGTTTCGTCTGGATTGCTACTTTGAGCCAGCGCCCGCAACTGAATCGTCAGATCAACCCATGATGCCAGGGGCAGAGGGTTCTCTATAGCCTCCGCTACCCATGCTTCCGTGGTCGCATCGTCTATCATCGGCATGTTTTGTGCTGCCTCGCCCGCCCGCTTCGTCATGCTCCGACTGCCTTCAACCGGATCGGCGTTGCCGCGCTCCCCTTCGGCATCGGCTTGGCGCAGAACGTTGCCCACGCATCCATGAGCTTGCGGCGCTTGTCGAACAGGTCGCCGCGCCGGTATGCGGCCTCCACCTTGTCGCGCAGGGTATGGGCCAATGCGGCTTCGGCGGTCTCGCGGTCGAACGCGGTGCTTTCGGATGCCCAATCGCGGAAGGTGCTGCGGAAGCCGTGCGCGGTCAGTTCGCCCCGCTCCATCCGGCGCAGTAGCATCAGCATCGCCATACCGGACAGGGGCCGGCTCTTGCGGGCACCAGGGAACACGTAGCTTTCGCCCTTGGTGTCGTCGGCCGGGCGAAGCGGCAGCAGGCCACGCAGCACCGCCAGCGCCGCATCGGTCAACGGCACCCGATGTTCACGCCCGGCCTTCATGCGCTCCGCCGGCACGGTCCAAACGGCCTCCACCATGTCGATTTCCTGCCATTGGGCGCCCAATACCTCGCCCGTGCGGGCAGCGGTCAGGATGACAAATTCCAGGGCACGCGCGCCCAGGCCCTCGCGGCCTCGCAGGTCGGTCAGGAAGGCGCCCGCGTCCTGCCAGGGCAGCGCGGCGTGATGTTCCACCCGTGCCACCTTGGCGCGGCTTGGCAGCAGGTTGGCGACGTGCCCGCGCCACCGCGCCGGGTTCTCGCCCGTGCGCCAGCCGCGCGCCGTCGCGTAGTCCAACACGGCTTCGATGCGCCCGCGCACCCGGCTTGCCGTCTCGGGCTTGGCGGTCCAGATCGGTTCCAGGGCGGCCATGACGTGCCCGGTTTCCACATCGCCCACCGGGAAGTCGCCCATGTGCGGCATGACGTAGGTGTCCAGGGTCGCGGCCCATTGCGCGCGATGCTTGGCGTTGCGCCAGCCGGATTCATGCGCTGCCAGGTATGCGGTTGTCACGGCGCGGAAGGTCATCGCCAGCACGGCGGCTTGCTGGGCGGCGGCGGATGCCGCCTTGGCGTCGGCCTCGCGCTGGGCGAGGGGATCGCCCCCGGCCCGCACGGCCTCGCGCAACACCCGCGCTTTCACTCGGGCAGCGGCGAGCGTCACGGCCTCGCGGTCGCCGCCGGCCTTCCCCAGCCCCATTTCCCGCATCTTGCCGTTGGCGTGGTAGCGGAACAGCCACCACCGGGCGCCCCCCTCGCGCACCAGCAGATACAGCCCGTTGCCGTCGCCATACCGGCCCGGCTTCGCGCTCCTCACCGTCGCCGCCGTCAGCCCCGCTGCCTTGCGCATAGCCCGGTCCCCCGAGTAGGGGGCACCAGATCGTCCCCTAGTCTCTCCCCTAATCTATTAGGGGATAGGGGCGAACGCAAGCGCACATTAGGGGACCGTATCGTGTCTTAACAGGGACGCGTATCGGCCATTTTCTAGGGATGTTTGGTAATCAGCGAATGGCCACGGATTACGGTTCGGCGGACACCCCGTCCGCCACTTCAGTCCCTGAGTGGGCACTGAGTTTACGCCATTTTTTCCGGTTAGCACCTGTAGCAGCCGGGACTTCGATCCCATGATCCGGACCTCGCCATCTGCGACCTCCACGCGCTGGGCGAGCGCGCGGAGATGGTCACGGCGATAGCCACCCCCATCAAGGCGGATATGCCGCCGCGCGGTTTCGGCGAAGGTGCGCACCATCTGCGGGGTAACGGCCTTGCTGCCGGAGTTCTCAAGCATGGCTTGGGCGCGCTCGGCATCGGCCTTCGACTGGTCGCGGATGGCCTTCAGGCCGTCGATGCGGTCCTTGAGCGCCGGGTCGTTCAAGTCGGCGACGCCCGCCTCGATGGCGTCGTAGAGGCGTTTGAGGCGCGCTTCGGATTCCGCCGCACGCCGGTTCAGTTCGCCAATGTGCTCATGCTGGCGCTCGGATCGCTCCTGCCGCCGGTCGAGCACAGTGGCGAGGATCGTTTCCAGCCTTTCGGGCTGGAGGAGACGGTCTTCGAGATGACTGGCGACAAGATCGTCCAGCTTGTCCATCGGCACCGCCATACCTTCGCAGGCTGTCGGCCCCTGCCGGGCTTTCATCGAACAGGCGTAATAACGATAGCGCCCGCCCTTGCCGGTGCGGATGGTCATGGCGCCGCCGCACTTGGCGCAGTGGATCAGCCCGGTGAGCATTGTCGGCCCGCTGATGACGGCGGATGGCGTCACGGTAGGATGGCGGGCCTTGAGTAGCGCCTGCACCGCGTCGAAGGTCGCGCGGTCGATAAGCGGCGGGACGGGGACGACCACGATCTCGCTGACGGGTTTCAGCTCTTTGGACTTGGCCCGCTTGTTGAACTCATGCTCACCCATGTAGGTGCGGCGGGTGAGGATGCGGTGGACTTGGCCGATGCCCCAACTGCCTCCGTCGCGCGTGAAGATGCGGTTGCGGTTCAGGTGGCTGACGATGTTCTTGACGCCCA
>CAIRCM010000002.1 GCA_903877125.1 uncultured Acetobacteraceae bacterium
GCCGCTATAGGTGGCCCGGACGAGCCGGGCCATGACGATGTAACGAGACCGCCGCGACTTGGAGCGGTAATTTTTGCGCGTTGCCTATGCCGCCATCTCGCCCTCCGCCCGCAACATCCGCACCGCGCCCCGGAAAGCCTCCGCGGTATGCGCCACATCGGCTGCCGTATGGGTCGACGACAGGAACCCACCGATGCGCCCGTTGGTGTCCACCCCGTGCACCAGCAGCGCGAGACGCAGCTTGTGCGCCAGGCCGGCCGGTTGCGATTTCAGGACCGCCATCGGCTGCGATTCGGGGACGAACGCGCCCGGTTTCACGGTCACGCCGGGGGCGCCGAGGAAGGTGTGGAAGCCCGAGAAGGTGCCGTACATGCCCCAGCCGACATTTTCCTCGGCGAAGACCGCGTTCACCGCGTCGCGCATTGCCGCGGCTGTTGCCGAGGCTTGGTCCGACACATCGGTCTCGGCGATGACGGTCAGGGCCGCGGTGCCGGCGGCCGCGGAGACGGGATTGGCGTTGAAGGTGCCTTGGTGCTGGATTTTCTCTCGACCCTGCTTGGCGGAGACGGCGAAATCGAGCTGGTCCAGGACGTCCTTCCGGCCGGCCACGGCCGCGCCGGGGAGGCCGCCGGCGAGGATCTTCGCGAAGCTTGAGAGGTCTGGCCGCACCCCATAGGCCGCCTGGGCGCCGCCTTTGGTTGCCCGGAACCCGCTGACGACCTCATCCATGATCAGCAGGGTGCCGGCTTCCTCGGTCAGGCGGCGCAGTTCGCGCAGGAAATCGGCGGCGATCGGCACCTGGCCGAAGGACGATCCCGTCGGTTCCAGAATCGCGGCGGCGATGTCGCCGCGTGCCAGGGCGGCTTTCAGGGCGGGCAGATCGTTGGGCGGCACCAGGATCGACTGGGCCGCGACCTCGGCCAGCACGCCGGGGGTCGCCGACCCGTCGTAGTGGCTGGTGTATCCGGCGGCCATATGGTCGTGCCAGCCGTGAAAATGCCCCTGGAACCGCAGCAGGACCGGACGGCCGGTGAAGGCGCGGGCGAGGCGGACGGCCATCAGGGTCGCCTCGGTGCCGGATGAGGTGAAGCGCACCCGTTCGGCTGAGGGCACCAGGCGTTGGACGGCGCGCGCCCAGGCGAGTTCGCGAGGGTGGGAGGCACCAAAATGCGTGCCGTCCGCCAGGGCAGCGGCGACGGCCCCGGTGACGGCGGGGTGATTGTGACCCAGCAGCAGGGCGCCATGGCCGCCGTAGAAATCGACGTAGCGGTTGCCGTCGACGTCCCACTTGTGCGGTCCCTGGGCACGTTGGACGTAGACGCCGTATGGCTCCAGATGACGCGAATCGTGGGTAACGCCGCTGGGGAACAGGGTCGCGGCGTCCCGCGCCATTTCGGCCGAACCGGGCGTACGGGCGAGGTAGGCGGCCAGGATGCTCGAATTGCTCAACATAATCGTGGCCTTTAGACGGGGGCGGGTTGGGTCATACGGAGGAAGCTAACGCCGCAGGCCACGCCGGAGAAGACGGCAGCGGTGAGAAGCGCCAGCGACACCCCGGTGGCGATGTCGCCATGGGTAAAGCCGAAGATCAGTGCGACGGTCACACCGCCGATGGTCTGGCCGGACAGGCGGGCGGTGGACAGCATGCCGCTGGCCGCGCCGCTGCGGTTGCGCGGGGCGGCGGAGATGATGGCTCTGTTATTCGGCGACTGGAAGAAGCCGAAGCCGATGCCGCAGACCATCATCCGCCACATGACGTCTAAGAAATCCGCGTGTGGCGACAGCGTGCGGGCCAGCAGCAGGCCGACGGTGAGCACCGCCAGCCCCAGACCGCCGAGCAGCCCGGCCGAGAACTTGTCGGACAGGCGCCCGGCCAGCGGGGCGACGATGACGACGATCGCGGGCCAGGGGGTGATCAACAGGCCGACACGCGACTGCGACAGGCCCCCCGCCACCTGGAAAAAGAACGGCAGCGCCAGATAAGCGATGGTTTGCGCCGCGTAGGAGCTGATAGAGGTTGCCACGGACAGTGCGAAGATCGGCAGCCGGAACAGATCCACCGGCAGCATCGGCGCGGTCCGCGTGCGTTGCAGGCGGATGAAAACGAACCCGGCGATCAGGCCGATGGCGAGTTCGATCGCCACCTGTGCATGATCCGATCCATGGCCGATCCCGTCGAGGCCCACGAGGATGAACCCGAAGGTCAGCGCGTTCAGGCCGGCGCTGGCGAAATCGAATGACTGGCCGGACCGGGGGGTGACCGGGAGGGAGCGCAGCGCCAGCCAGACGGCCAGCGCACCGAAGGGGGCGTTGATCAGGAAGAGCCAATGCCAGGACGCCGCCGCCAGGATCGCGGCCGCCAAGGACGGGCCGGACGCGGACGAGACCGCCACGATGAGGCCCATCATCGCGATGCCTCGGCCCAGGCGGGCCTTGGGAAAGATGAAACGGACGAGCGCGGTATTGACGCTCATGATTCCGGCGCCGCCGATGCCCTGAGCCACCCGTGCGGCAACCAGCATCGGCAAGCTGTTCGCCAGGCCGCAGGCGATGGAGGCGATCGTGAAGACGATCAACCCGCAGAGGTAGACGAGCTTGTAGCCCTTGATATCGCCGAGCGAGGCCAGCGGCAGCAGGCTGACCGTGACGGCGAGCTGATAGGCGTTCACGACCCAGATGGAGGCGGATGGGCTGGCTTGCAGTTCCTGCGCCATGGTGGGCAGCGCGATGTTGGCGATCGCGGTGCTCATGACCGAGATCGCCACGGCGATGACGATGGTCACGATCGCGCGCCGCCGTTCCCGGGGCGGAAGTCCGTCGGTTTCGTCCATCATTGTCCTTTGGGATTCTCCCCTGGGATTCTCCCTTGGCGTCGTCCAAGGGCGGGGGCGCTTTCAAGCACGGAAGGTGGTTTGCTGCCCAGTGGCCGCGTGAACGGGGGTTGCGGGCGGAGGGAGGCGCTGAAACCAACGATTGCGAACGAAGGGCAGACGGCCAAGATCGAAAAAGGGCCGAGATATGTCGGATATTTTTACACTTTGGCCGGTTCGTGGCGGGGTTTCGCATCGAGGGCTTTGAAAGGCCTTGCAAAATTCACGTGGCGTAGAAATTGCTGATCGCGCCGCACGCTCCGCGGCCACGCCCCGTGGGGGAACAACCGTGGAGGTTCGCCATGCATCGCCAGTCGTATCGTTTGTTTCATACCCGTCCCGTGACGTTCATTTGCTTCGCCCTGATCGGCCTGGCGATGGTCGGGGCCGCCCCGGCATCGGCCGATGCGATTGCCGCCGACGGGTCCCCAGGCTTTGGCGTCCGGTTGGAACGCATCAGTGGGGAGCCAATGGCCCCACGCGTGGAATGCGAGAGGGCGGTTCGCGACTGTAGCACGGGCCGAGCTTCGAGGCAGTATTGTGCGATGATCCGCCCGCGGTGTCCCGGTTATGACTTCAATTGATGGGCTTTGCGTCGCCGGCTGGATTTTAGAACCGGCCCGGAACCGATAGCCCGAGCCCGCGACGAGGCCCGTCGCGATGGGCGGCCGGGGGCATAAGCGGCTTCAGGCTTGGGTTGTCAGCCAAACGGTCGAGCACTTCGCTGCGCTGTTCGTCAATGGTCAACCGCCAGTTTGTGGAAAGCCCGGTTGGTTGGAACCGCCATTGTTGTTTAGGCAACGCCCAAAATTAAACGAGTCGGCCGACTACTCCCAAATCGATAGGGGTCGGCTCGTCCGGGCCACCTGTTGTGGCAGTGTGCCGCTATAGGTGGCCCGGACGAGCCGGGCCATGACGATGTTTCGCTGCGCTGTTCGTCAATGGTCAACTGCCAGTTTGTGGAAAGCCCGGTTGGTTGGAACCGCCATTGTTGTTTAGGCAACGCTCAAAATTAAACGAGTCGGCCGACTACTCCCAAATCGATAGGGGTCGGGAAGGTTTCCCTCCCCGCCCTCCGAACCGTGCTTGCGGTTCTCCCGCACACGGCTCTCCAGTCGCTGTTTTCCCTATCGGGGGTGTCTCGCATCCGCATGGGCTGTCTGTAGGGTGAACAGGTCC
>CAIRCM010000003.1 GCA_903877125.1 uncultured Acetobacteraceae bacterium
AGGTGATCCCCCGCTTCACCGCCTCGGTGAACTCCCCCCTGGTGATCGACAGCACCGAAACCCCGGTGCTCGAAGCCGCGCTCAAACTCCACGGCGGCAAGGCCATCATCAACTCCATCAACTTCGAGGACGGAGAACGCGCCGCCGCCGATCGCATGACTCTCGCCCGCCGCTTCGGCGCCGCGGTGATCGCCCTCACCATCGACGAAAAGGGCATGGCCAAAACCGCCCGGGAGAAGCTCGACGTCGCCGCCCGCCTGGTTGATTTCGCCTGCACCCAGCACGGCCTCCCGCAATCCGACCTGATGATCGACCCGCTGACCTTCACCATCGCCACCGGCAACGAGGACGACCGCAAGCTCGGCGAATGGACGCTCGACGGCATTCGCATGATCCGCGATCGCTTCCCCGATGTGCAGATCGTGCTGGGCCTCTCCAACATCTCCTTCGGCCTCAACCCCGCCGCTCGCGCTGTGCTGAACTCCGTCTTCCTCGATCACGCCGTCCGCGCCGGGATGACCGGGGCCATCGTCCACGTCTCGAAAATCCGCCCCCTCCACCAGATCGCCGCCGAAGAGGTGCAGGTCTGCGAAGACCTCATCTTCGATCGCCGCCGCGAGGGCTACGACCCCCTGCAACGCCTGCTCGAACTCTTCGCCGACCGCAAAGCCGCCGACGCGGTGAAGAAAAAGCGCGCCGAGACCGTCGAGGGCCGCCTCAAGGACCGCATCGTCGACGGCGACCGCAAGGGCCTCGCCGACGAGCTCGACGAGGCGCTGAAAACCCATGCCCCTCTCGCCATCATCAACGACATCCTGCTCGACGGCATGAAGGTCGTCGGCGAGCTGTTCGGCGCCGGCAAAATGCAGCTCCCCTTCGTGCTGCAATCCGCCGAGACCATGAAGGCCGCCGTCGCCCATCTCGAACCCCTCATGGAGCGCGTCGAGGGCCAGGAACGCGGCACCATCGTGCTCGCCACCGTCCGCGGCGACGTGCATGACATCGGCAAGAACCTGGTCGACATCATCCTCACCAATAACGGCTACCGGGTGATCAATCTCGGCATCAAGGTCCCACTGGCCGATATGCTCACCGCCGTGCGCGAGCACCGGGCCCACGCCATCGGCATGTCCGGCCTGCTGGTGAAATCCACCGTGGTGATGCGCGAGAATCTTGAGGAAATGTCCCGTCAGGGCCTCGATGTTCCCGTGCTGCTCGGCGGCGCCGCGCTCACCCGCAACTACGTCGAGGATGCGTGCGTGGAGGCCTATGGCTCGGGCCGCGTCGCCTATGCTCGCGATGCCTTCGACGGCCTGCACCTGATGGACCGCATCACCGGCAACGGCTTCGACGACTACCTCGCCGCGATCCAGGCCAAGCGCGCCGGCAAGGCCCGCAACACCACCCGCACCCTCGGCCAAGCCGACGCCAAAGCGTTCCAACCCGTCGATGTCCTCACCGTCCAGGCCCGTCGCCGCCGCCTGACCAGCGATATCCCGCCGGTGGAACCGCCCTTCTGGGGCCCGCGCATCATCGAAGCCCCGCCGAAAGCCATCGTTCCCTTCGTCAACGAGCGCAGCCTGTACCAATTCCAATGGGGCTTCCGGAAACAGGGACGCACGCTCGAAGATTTTCTCGGCTGGGCGAAGCAGGAACTGCGCCCGGTCATGCGCCGCATGCTGACCTTGTGCGAGGAACAGGACATCCTCAAACCCCAGGCCGCCTATGGCTACTGGAAGGCCGCCGGCCAGGGCAACGACCTGATCATCTTCGACGAGGACGGCCAAACCGAACTCGCCCGCTTCGCCCTGCCCCGCCAGCCGAAGGAGGACGGAGAATGCATCGCCGACTTCTTCCGGGATGTGGACGACGCACAACGCGATGTGATCGGCCTTCAGGTCGTCACCGTCGGCCAAAAAGCCTCCGATGTCGCTCGGGTATGGTTCGAGGAGAACCGCTACCAGGATTACCTCTACCTGCACGGCCTGTCGGTCGAAATGGCCGAGGCAATGGCCGAGTACACCCACAAGCGTATCCGAGCGGAACTTGGATTCGCGGCCGAGGACGACCGCGACATGGACAGGATGTTAAGCCAGGGTTACCGCGGCAGCCGCTACTCGTTCGGCTACCCGGCCTGCCCACGCCTCGAAGATCAAGCACTTATCTTGAAGTTACTAAAGGCCGAACGGATCGGCGTGGATCTGTCGGACGAATTTCAGCTTCATCCTGAACAATCGACAAGTGCTGTCGTGGTTTTGAACCCACGTGCCAAGTACTTCTCGGTTTAATCGAAAGCAGGCTTCCCATCCCGCGCCGAAGCGCTATGTCTCCGCCACCGTTCACAACGAGGCTACCCAACCATGACGATTCGCCGGCCCCTGACCCTGACCATCGCGTTCGCGAGCGTCGGCGTAATGCTGCAAGCCTGCGCGCCCACGCCGTCCGGTCCGTCCGTCCGTTTGTTCCATTCCGACTTCCAGGGCATCGCCAAGACCTGCGCGACACCGAAGGCCGATATGATCCCCGGCAAGGCCGTCGATGTATCCATGCGGGTCAGCAGCGACGCCGGCTGGTGCGGGCTGACGGTCAACAACGGCGGCCGTCCGTTCGATACGGAACTGCTGACCGCGCGCCCGGCGCACGGCAAGATCTATGCACACATCGTCGGCAACGACACGCGCATCGACTACACCCCGGACGCCGGCTTCGTCGGGACTGACACCTTCACGGTGAAGCTGCTGCCGGGGAACGCCGTCGTCAATGTGGCGGTCACCGCCGTCGCGCACTGACCCTGGGCCGGGATCCCGGCTCTCTCGACGTCATGGCCCGGCGCAGTCCGGGCCATTCATAGACCACGACAGGATCGGGTTGACCCTATCGTGATCTATAAATCCTTGTTTATCGCGTGATTCACGCCGCCGTGTGGTTCCGCCTCTGGCGATCACGCTTTTACGGCAGGTGCGCGATGCGGCGGGCAACCCCGAAGGGTCGCGCGCCGCATTCGGTATCAGCGATGCGCCGCCGGCCGCGGTGCGGCCTTGGGCGCGGTCCCGGGGCAGGCCTGCGCCGATGCCGGGATCAGGTCTTTGGCCGCCGCGTATTCCGGCAGATCGTTGCCGGACGGCAATGCCATGACCTCGTTGAACATCAAACCGTCATGCGCGCAAAAATCGCTGCCCTGGCGGCTGGAATCGCCGGACATCGCATTCGTGAGGTCCGTCACGTACTGATCGTGCTCGAACTGCCCGCGCGCGCCGTAGCGCTTCTTGAACCACGCCGTCAGCGCCTGATCGTTCGCCAGCAGCGTGGCCTTGTACTTGCCCACGAAGGCCGAATAGGCGGCGTCGTTGGGGCAACCGGTCGCCAAAACAACGAAATGACTGCGTAACGCCTGAACCTCGAAAAGCGCCTGATCGGCGGGAGAGGCGCATTGCGTCACGGCCAGGGCGGGTTGGGCGGCGAAAGCGCCAAGAATCGCGAGAGTCGGAAGAAGACGGCGCATTGGGCACTCCGGATGGTGAAGGTGCGGAGGGGTAGCGCACACCGCCGCGCCGTCACAAGGGTTTCCGGTTGAAAAAAGCACCTTGGGTGAAAGCACAATTGCCGCTAGACGTCGCCGCAAGCAAACAAGCAGACCGCAGGGGGGATTTGAATTTGACCGATCCGTCGACACCGCCGCCGAAAGGCCGGTGGACCCAGCTGTGCCTGGGCGTATTGAGCATGATCCTCATCGCCAATCTCCAGTACGCCTGGACATTGTTCGTCGATCCCATGGATCGGACCCACCATTGGGGCCGCGCCGGAATCCAGCTCGCATTCAGCATTTTCGTCGCGACTGAGACTTGGCTGACGCCCTTCGCCGGTGCGTTCGTCGACCGGCTTGGCCCGCTCCGCGGCCCCCGAATCACCGTTGCGTTCGGTGGCGTGCTGGTTGCGATCGGCTGGATCCTGAACGCGTACGCCAATTCGCTCTTCTGGCTCTATATCGGATCGGCCATCACCGGCACTGGCGGCGGCGCCATCTACGCCACCTGCGTCGGCAGCGCGGTCAAATGGTTCCCCGACCGCCGGGGCCTCGCCGTCGGCCTGACCGCCGCCGGCTTCGGCGCCGGCGCCGCGCTGACGATCCTGCCGATCAGTTGGACGATCGCCGCCTACGGCTACGAGTGAGCTTTTCTCTGGTTCGGCATCGGACAAGGCGCGATCCTGCTCCTCGTGTCCCAGTTGCTGCGCGGCCCCACAGCCGCCGACGTTCTGCCCAAAATTCCGTCCAACGCCGTCGCGCAATCGTCCCGCAGCTTCACGCCCGGACAGGTCCTCGCCTCCCCCGTTTTCTGGCTGATGTACGTCATGTTCGTCGCGATCTCCGCCAGCGGTCTCATGGCCACCGCGCAACTGGCGCCCATCGCCAAGGACTTCGGCATCGACAAGACCGTGCTTTTCCTCGGCGCCAGCCTGCTCAACGTCGCCTTGATCGTCGACAGCGTCCTCAACGGTCTGGCGCGGCCCTTCTTCGGTGCGGTCTCCGACAAGATCGGCCGAGAAGCCACGATGGCCATTGCCTTCGCCATTGGCGCGGCCAGCTATGGGCTGCTGGCACAATTCGGCAGCTCGCCATGGTCGTTCGTACTCCTGGGCGGACTGATCTTCTTCACCTGGGGGGAGATTTTCTCCCTTTTCCCGTCCACTTGCACCGATACCTTCGGCCCGAAATACGCGACCACCAACGCGGCCCTGCTCTACACCGCCAAGGGCACTTCGGCGTTTCTGGTGCCGCTGGCCAATGTGCTCAAGAACGGCACCGGTGGCTGGGGGGCGGTATTCATGATAGCCGCCGCGGCCAACCTCATCGTGGTGGCGCTCGCGCTCTTCGCGCTGAAACCGCTGCGCACCCGTCTTATGCGCGGATAAGGTTTCCGCCATCGTTCCAGGTCTGCTAGACGCCCGCACATGAGCCGCGGCGAACGCTTCGCGCTTGGCAGCATCGCCTTGGGCTGTCTGGTGCTAGGACTGAAGGGGGCTGCCTGGTGGCTCACCGGCAGTGCGGCACTGTACTCGGACGCCCTTGAAAGCACCGTCAACGTCGCCGCCGGCGTCGTCGCCCTCATCGCCCTTCGCTTCGCCGCGATGCCGGCCGACGCCAACCACCCCTACGGACACGACAAGGCCGAATTCTTCGCCGCGGTGATCGAGGGCGTGATGATCGTCGTCGCCGCCTTATCGATCTTCGCGCATGCCTGGGACATCTGGCGCGCCCCTCACCCGCTCGCCTGGCCGATCCAGGGCCTGATCCTGAACGCTGTCGCGACCCTGATCAACGGCGGCTGGTCGCTGGTGCTGGGCGTGGTCGGCAAGCGCATCCGCTCCCCCGCGTTGGTGGCGGATGGCCGGCATTTGATGGCGGACGTGGTGACCTCGCTGGGCATCGCAGCCGGTCTCGCGGTATCGATCCTCTCGGGCGTTCTCATTTTGGACCCGGTCATCGCCGGACTGACCGGTCTCTATGTGCTGTGGTCGGGGATGCACATGATCTCCGGCTCGGTCGGCGGTCTGATGGATGCCGCGCCCGAACCCGCGGTGCTCGCCCGCATCCGCGAAATCGTCGCCGAAGCCGCCGCCGGAGCCATCGAGGCCCATGACCTGCGCACCCGCAGCGCCGGCCGGCTGACCTTCCTGCAATTCGACCTTGTGGTCCCCGGCATGATGACAGTCGCGGACTCGCACGAAATCTGCGACCGGATCGAGGAAAAACTCCGCGCCGAAATGCAGCATCTGGTCGTCACGATCCACGTCGAACCGGAGGAGAAAGCCCACCAGCGCGGCGTCCTGGTGCTGTGATTCGCGCATCGGCGCTTCTCCTGCTGCTCCTCCTGGCCATAACCCCGGCTGGTGCCGCCGAACGGGTGGTGTCCCTGAACCTCTGCACCGACCAGTTCGCGGTCCTCCTGGCCCCCGACAAAATCGTCGCCCTGTCGCAACTGTCCCGCGACCCAACCCTCTCCTTCGTCGCTCCCCAGGCCGTCCGCATCCCCCAAGTCCGCGCATCGGCCGAGGCCGTGCTCGCTTTGCACCCCGACCTCGTGCTCGCCGCCAGCTACGGCGCCCAGACCACCCTGACGCAGCTGGAACAGCGATCCATCCGCATCGAGCGTTTCGACTTGCCAGGCGACTTTCCCGGCATCGCCCGCCTGACCCGCGACATCGCGGCCGCGCTGGGCGCGCCCGAACGCGCCGACCCGCTTATCGCGGCGATGGACGCGACCTTGGCCGCGGTGCGCCAGCCGTCGCACCCCGTCACCGCGATCGCCTGGGAACCGCGAGGCTACACCGCCAGCGCCGACAGTCTGATGGGCGCCGTCCTGCGTGCCGCCGGCCTGACCAACGCCGCGACCGGCGACCGAATGGGGACCGAGGCCCTTCTGCATCGCAGACCCGACGTGCTGATCGTGCCCGACACGCCGGCCTTCCCCTCCTTGGCGACGGAGATGCTGCGGGCACCCGCACTCGCGGGCATCGCCCAACGCACGATCCCCCCCGCGCTGACGCTCTGCGCCGGACCGTTCACCGCGAGAGCTGTCGTGCTACTGGCGCCATGACGTTCCGCCTGATGCTCCTGTTGGTCGTGCTGACGGCCGTATCGCTCCTGATCGGCGACGGCACGCTGGCACTGCCGGACCTGGCTATCCTGACGGAAATCCGACTGCCCCGGACCTTGCTGGCACTGCTGATCGGCGGCGGCCTCGGCCTGAGCGGCGCGGTCCTGCAAGGGGCCCTGCGCAACCGCCTGGCGGACCCTGGCCTGCTGGGCATCACCGGCACCGCCGGCCTTGGTTCCGCAGTGATGTTCTACTGGGGCCTCGCCGCCGGCTTCGCACCCGCCCTCCCGTTGGGCGGCCTGGCTGGCGCCGGGGTCGGTGCCGCGCTGCTGCTGGGGTTTGCCGGCCGAGCACCGTCCGGCCCGTCGCTGATTCTGGCCGGGGTGGCGGTGTCGGCCATCGCCTCCGCCCTTCTCGCCCTGACCCTGAGCCTCGCCCCGAACCCCTTCGCCCTCGCCGAGATCACCTTCTGGCTGCTGGGTGGCCTCCAGGACCGCACCCTCTTCCACGTCGCCCTCGCCGCGCCTCCCATTCTGCTAGGCGTCGCCATCCTGCTGCGCCTGGGTCCGGGTCTGGATGCCCTCACGCTCGGCGAGGACACCGCCGCAAGCCTTGGCCAGCCCCCCGCCCGCACCTTGCGATGGGCATCCCTGGCCACCGCGCTCATCGCCGGCCCCGCCACCGCCGTCGCCGGGGGCATCGGCTTCGTCGGCCTCGCCGTCCCGCATCTGCTCCGCCCATTTCTGGGCGAGCGCCCGGGCGCTCTGCTCGCGGCATCGTTTCTCGGCGGCGCGGCGCTGCTGCTGCTCGCCGATATCGTCACCCGTCTCGCGCCCTTGGTGTTGCCGCAAGCGCCGCCATTGGGGGTCCTGACCGCCCTGATCGGCGCGCCCTATTTGATCGTGGTCGCGCGGCGGGGCGACTGACGCTGGACGGACGCCCCTGCGTTTTGGAACCCGCCTTGCCATTTCCGGCCTGTCCCGAGGCCCGGGCCCGTTACCAGCCGCAGTCCCAACATTCACCGATGCAAATCACCGGCTGTCCCACACCGAGAGCGGCACGACCATTTTAGCGATGGTCCGATCCGGGTGCGTCCGTATCGCGCGCACGAATGCGGCGTCTGCCGCTATGACCTTGTCCGCCCCCATCGCGGGCCTCCCATGGCAGCAGCAGTTTTCGTCTCACCTGCAGCCACAGACCGTTGCAGGCTTCGTTCAACCAGAAATCCGGAAGCAGAAGGTGCTCACCGCTCTGCGTCAATCGATCGGCAGCGGTGCTGTCGGGTTCCTTCAGGAACCACTTCAGACCAACCGATGCGTCGACCACCAACGCCATCTCAGGTATCCGGACCCGCCAGACTTTCCAACCGCTCGGCGCGTGATTCCGCCAACAACGCCGACCCGTCGGGCGACCCGCGGCCAGACGTCCGCTCCCGAAACGCTGCCAGACGAGCGAGAGCCTCTTGCCGGGTCAAACCCGCTCCTCACCGAGAAGGGCTGCCCGCAAAATCTCACGGTGCTCCGCTTCGGCTGAGCGGCCATGTTCGGCGGCACGAATGCGCAAACGCATTACGACCGCGTCGTCGAGGTTCCTGACGGTCAACGTCGCCATGGGTGCCATCCGCATCGCTGTCATTGCAGCGATCAGCAGCATCGCACGACCGGGCGTTCATTGAACACTGGAAAGTGGAACAGCAGATGAACGGTCACCAGAACATTCCTGTTGACCTTGCTCATCCACGGCTGCGATTGGTCTCCTTGGCAACATCCCGTGCCGGGTAGACCCGTCATGGCCTCACCGGAGCACCCCATGGCCCTCCAACTCCGTCCGAACTGCGAATGGTGCGACCGCGATCTCCCGCCGGACTCCACAATCGCCCGCATCTGCTCCTACGAGTGCACCTTCTGTGCGGAATGCGTGGACACCGAGCTGCGCAACGTCTGTCCGAACTGCGGCGGGGGTTTCACGCCCCGCCCCATCCGTCCCAAGACCGCGCGCCGCCCGGGGGTGTCCCTTGCCCACCAGCCAGCATCGGAAAAGCGGGTCCACCTCAAATACAGTCAGGCGGACGTCCGGACCTTCGCCGCCGAGGTGCGCGCCATCCCGCCGGAGGCGCGTTAGAGCAAGATAGGGTCAAGTTGACCCTATCTTGCTCTATAACTCTTTGTTTGACCGCGTGATTCACGCCGCCGTGTGGTTCCACCTTTGGCGATCACGCTCTAGCGCCCGACGAAAACGGGCCGGCGCTTTTCCATGAAGGAGCGAGTCGCTTCCTTGAAATCCTCGCTCTTCTCGGCTTCCCGCTGCATCGCGTCCATCCGGGCGTAATCGCGTTCCGCCCGTTCCAGACCAAGCTGGTTGATGAAATATTTCGACGCCCGCATCGACAGTGGCGCGTTCGCCGCCAGCACTTCGGCATAGGCGATCGTCTCTTTCTCCAACTCCTCGGCGTCCACTACCCGGTTGACCAACCCGATCCGCAGCGCCTCATCCGATTTCAGCCGCCGCGCGGAGAACATGATGTCCTTCGCCGCGCTCGGCCCCACCACATCGACCAGCTGCTTCAGACCCTCCGGCGCATACGCCACACCGCGATGCGCGGCAGGGATGCCAAACTGCGAGTCGGTCGACGCGAACCGCATATCCGCGTTCAGCGCCATGCCCATGCCGCCGCCGAGGCAGTAGCCATAGATCATCGCGATCAGCGGCTTTTCCAGATCGATCAGCATCCGCCGCAGCGTCGACGGTGCCACCTGCGCCGCCTTCGTCGCCTCGGGCGAGGAACGCGTCTTGTTGAAGCTGGAAATGTCGGCGCCCGAGATGAACGCCCGGCGCCCCGCCCCGCGCATCACCACGACCTTGATCGAGTCCGTCGCCGCGAAGGTCTTGATGACCTCGATCGCGTCTTCATACATCCCAGGGGACAGCGCGTTCAATTTCGATTGGTTGTCCCAGATCAGCCAGCCGATGGAGCCAGTGACTTCCGCGCCTACGAGGCCCGAGGTGAGGTTCATTGCCGTATTACCTTCTGTTAGCCGCCGAGCCCGTCGAGAAACCGTGTCAACAGCCCGCCGATGACATCCACGTTATAGCCACCCTCTTGCACGATCGCGGCCGGCAGGCCAAGCGCCTTGATCGCCGCACCCGCGCGCGAAAACCCGTCCGGCGTCACCGAAAGCGCGTTCAGCGGCTCATCGACCGACGCGTCGAACCCCAGACTGATCACCAAAGCCTCCGCCCCGTAGGCCCGGATGGCCGAAACCCCAGCCTCGACCGCCGCGACCCAGCCGTCGTCCCCCGTCCCCATCGGCAGCGGAAAATTCAGATTGCATCCCGCCCCATCCCCGCCGCCGCGTTCCGTCGCGTGCCCGGTGAACCAGGGGTAGTAGCCGTTCGGGTCCCCATGCACCGAGACGAACAGCACGTCCGGCCGGTCCCAGAAAATCCCCTGCGTGCCATTGCCGTGATGGCTGTCGATATCGATGACCGCCACCCGCTCGGCGCCCCGCACCAGCAGCCGCTCGGCCGCCACCGCCGCGTTGTTCAGGTAGCAGTGCCCGCCCGCCCGCGCCTTGAACGCGTGATGGCCCGGGGGGCGAGCCAGCGCGTAGGCGCTGTCCCCCCGCGCCGCTTCGTCGGCCGCGGCGGCCGCCCCGGCGGCGGCGTGAAACGCGGCCTCCCACGTATGCGGCCCGATCGGACAGGCGGCATCCGCCGCGAACCACCCGGCCTGTCCCACGATATGCGCCGGCACCCGAGCGCCATTGGCCATCATCTCCGGGGAGGGATGGTGGTTGGCGACGATCTCCGGTCCGGCATCCGGCAGTGCCGACCACGCCGCGTAGCCGTCACGCAGGAATGCCAGATACCCGGGGTCATGCACCGCCAGCAGCGCGGCGATATCCACCGGCGGCGGCGCCTGCACCGTCAGGCCCATCGCCCGGCAGGCCGCCAACAGCGCCTCGGCGCGCACCGGCACCTCAAAATTCGGCCGAACCTTGCCCTTGGCCAGGAAGAACGCGGGGGCGTGGGCAAGCTGTGCTGGGTTCCAGAAGACTTTCATAACACGACTTTCCCATGAATTCGCCGCGATTGCATCGTATAACGACCGCATGGCAACCCGAACGATCGTCTGATGGCGCTTCCCGCCGCCCTGGTCCCCCTGCGGAACCGCACCTTCCGCACGCTGTGGGGCGCGGGCGTTGTCGCTTGGCTGGGAATGTGGCTACAGAACACCGGTGCCGGCTGGCTGATGACCACGCTCGCGCCGGACCCGCTGATCGTGTCGATGGTGCAGGCCGCGACCATCATGCCAGTGTTCCTGCTCGCGATCCCCGGCGGCGCCATGGCCGATATCGTCGATCGCCGGCTTTTCCTCATCGGATGCCAGGTCTGGATTTGCGCGGCCGCCGCGCTGCTCGCCGTGCTCACGCTGTCCGGCGCGATGACCGCGTCCTGGCTGTTGATTCTCACGTTTGCCATCGGCATCGGCACCGCGCTCAACAACCCGGCCTGGAGTGCGGTCGTCCCGGAACTGGTACCGCGCGAGGACCTGGTGCAGGCCATCGCCCTGAACGGCATCGGCTTCAACCTGACCCGCGCCGTGGGGCCCGCGCTGGCCGGCTTTCTGATCCTGCTGGGCGGGCCGAGCCTGGCGTTCAGCTTGTACGCCTTGTCGATCGGGGTGGTGATCACGGCGCTGATCACCTGGCGACGCAACGTCCGGCATTTCACCGGACTGCCGCGCGAGCACCTGCTCTCGGCGATGCGGGCCGGCATGCGCTTCGTGAAGAACACCCCGGCGATCCGCTCGGCGATGATGCGCACGATCGCCTATTCGATCCCCTGCGCCGCCCCCTGGGGCCTGCTGCCGTTGTTCGTGCGGCAGGAGCTGGGGCTGGGTGCCGGCATGTACGGCGTGATCCTTGGGGCGATGGGCGCCGGCGGGGTCGCATCCGGCATGCTGTTGCCGAAGTTCCGGACGCGATTCAGCCGCGGGCGCACGGTGCTGATCTGCACGATGTCGTCCTGCACGGGCATGGCGCTGCTGTCGTTCTCCCACCACTGGGCCTTGGCCGCCTTCGGGATGCTGCTCTTCGGCATGGGCTGGACCGCCGCTTATGCGACCATGCAGGCCTCCGCCCAGCTCGCCTGCCCGCCCTGGGTGCGGGCGCGTGCTTTGTCGATCTATCAGTTGGCGCAGAACGGCGCCCTGACCATTGGCTCCTTCGCCTGGGGCTGGCTCGCCGGCCATGTCGGAATGCCGCTCACCCTCGCTGTCGCCGCCGGCATCGGCGCACTCCTCGCCGTCGCGGCGCTCGGCTTTCGGATCGAGGCGTTCGTGCCCCCCGCCGCACCCGCCCCCAGCGACCACGCTTTGGCCCCCGAGGCACCCGCCGCCGAACTGGTCCCGCTGCTGCGCAATGCGCGCGGGCGGGTGATGGAGACCGCGCATTACAGCGTCACCCCGGCGGAGAGGGATGCGTTCATGGCGATCATGCGGGAAATCCGCCTGCTGCGTGGCCGCACCGGCGCACAGTTCTGGCAGCTTTACGAAAACGTTGCCCACCCCGAGGGTTGGGTCGAAATCTGGTCGATGGAAAGCTGGACGGATCACCTGCGGGAAGCCGGCCGCCTGTCGGACAGCGACCGCGCGGTCCTGGCCCGCGTGGCGGCCTTTCAGCACGAAACAAACCGGCCCGCGCGCTATCTGGCGGTCGATCCGTAGCGCCAGGGGCTACGCCACCTTAACCTCCCGGATGAACGTCGTGACCGCCCGGTTCAACGCTTCCGCCTGCTGACTGAGTGCCCCCGCCGCGTTCAGAACCTCGTTGGCCGCCGTGTCGGTACTCGTCGCCCCCGCGCCAACCCCCGCGATGTTCGAAGTGACCGACTGCGTGCCGACCGAGGCCTGCTGCACATTCCGGGCGATTTCCCGTGTCGCCGCGCCCTGCTCCTCGACCGCGGCGGCAATCGCCGAGGTAATGGCGCTGACTTCCCCAATGGTCGCGCCGATCGACTGGATCGAGGTCACGGCTTCGTTTGTCGAGCCCTGGATCTGCGCGATCTGGCGACCGATATCCTCGGTCGCCTTGGCGGTCTGGGTCGCGAGGCTTTTCACCTCGCTGGCGACCACGGCGAAGCCTTTTCCGGCGTCCCCGGCCCGCGCCGCCTCGATCGTCGCGTTCAGCGCCAGAAGATTGGTCTGTCCCGCGATGTTGCTGATGAGATCGACGACATCGCCGATCTTCCGCGCGCCCTCGGCCAAATCTCGCACCACCGCATCGGTGTGGCGCGCGTCCTCGACCGCCTTGCCCGCGACCTTGGCCGATTGCGCGACCTGCCGCGTGATCTCCCCGATCGACGCCGCCAGTTCCTCCGCGGCGGAGGCAACCATCTGCACGTTGGCGCTGGCTTCCTCGGCCGCGGACGCGACATTGGCCGCCTGCTGCGTCGTGTCGCTGGCGGTGCCGGTCATCGTGCGGGCCGTGAGCTGTAGTTGCGACGCGGCCGAGGACACCAGACCGACCAGGCCGCCCACCTGTCCCTCGAACCCGCCCGTCAGGCTATCCAGACGTTGCGCCCGGGCCTCGGTCGCCGTCTGCGCGGCCGCCCGTTCCGCCGTCAGCCGGTCAGCCCGGATCATGCCGTCGCGAAACACCGCGACCGTCGCGGCCATGTGGGCGATTTCATCGTCGTCGCGGGATCGCGCCGCTTCGGCCGTCAGGTCGCCCTGCGACAGGCGGACCATCGTCCCGTTCAGCGCCACGACCCTGGCCACCAGATTACGGCCGATGTAAAGCCAGCCGATCAACACCGACAGGGTCACACCGACCACCGCCAAACCCGTCATGATCGACAGTCCCAGGCCGATCCGCGCATCCGACTCGGCGGTTGACGCGGCAATGGCCTTTTGTCCCGCGGCGACCTCGGCATCGACTTCCGCTGCCAGTCGCGCGGCCTCCTCGCTTGCGTCACCCAATGCCTGACGACCAGCGGTCAGCGCCCCCAACTCGGCCTCCCGCCTCGTGAAAACGTTGTCCGGTTTCGTTCCGAATCCAATGAGCGCGTCCACCGCCGACCGCAACCCTGGCGTCGATTTCAGCGTCTCCGCCGTGTCGATGCGTTCCTGCAGCCGCTGTACCAGCGCATCCATGTCCGAGCGCAGCTTCGACAGCTCTCCAGTGGTGGGAACCTGTCTGGCACGCAGCAGCAGGCCGAGCATGGCATTACTGTCCGATGAGAGGTCCGCCATGGCCTGGGACAGGGGGATATCGTTCGAGACCAGCTGCAGAAGCGCCTTGGTGACTTCTTCGTTGGTCCCCCCGATATTCATCGACGCCGTATCGATGTCGCCGCGTACGAGATCCCAGGCCGGGGTCAATACTGTCAGCACGTCGGCCCGCGCCTTCTCGGCCGCGGCCAATGTTGCCTCCAGCCGCGCCGCCGCCGCCAGGCGTTGCACCACCACCGCATCCAGCCGGTCGAGCTGTTCGTTGAGCTTGCCCACCCGCTCCCGCAGCGCCGGAACCGCACCGACCTCGGACAGCGATCGCGCGACATCGTCCCGGGCCTTCGCCAGATCGTCGCGCCGTTGCTGGCGTTGCTGCTGATCGGCGACCAACAGCAAACCGCGCGCCTGGGAGGCCAACGCCTGTGCCCGCGCAGCCAACGCCATCCCATGCACCGCTTGCGGCACATCCCGCTGCGTGATGGCGTGCATCGTCGCATCGACCCCCGCCAGCACCAGATACGCCGCGAGGCTGGCCGCGACCGTAAGGCCGGCGATCGCCCCAAACGCCAGATACAGCCGCGCTCGGATGCCCCAGGTGCGAAGGGAGAGGTTCATGCGGCACGCCCCCCATGGATCGATGGGGCGCGCACTGGCGCGCGGGTCGACACGGTCGTCATGGCTTCGGTCTCCGTCAGTATCGGGTGTTACTATCGGGAGAGAAGGTTAAGAAAAGGTTTACAAAACGGGCCGCGGCGAGATTTTTTCATCGGGGGGCTCAGCGTTTCAGCCCGGTTCGCCGGACTGCCACGGGTCGATCACCGGAATGCCAATCGCGATAAACGGCGCGGTATCCCTCGTCGCGACCGAAAAGCCTCGGACCCCGGCAATGGCCGCGATCTGCCCATCGGCAACGCCGATCCCATGACCGGCGGCGCGCGCCCGGGCAACCAGGACGGCGAACAACCGGGCGGCCGGCTCATCGAAGCCGAGGATTCGCCGCACGCCAAAACTTGCTATGACCTCGGATATCCGCGCCTCGAGCCGCGACCGACGCTTCCCGAGCGGCAGAAGCGCTACGCCGAGCAGCAGTTCGGCGATGTTCACGGTCGTCAGATACAGCGTCTCGGTCCGCTGCCGGTCCAGCCAAGCCGCCACCGCTTGGTGACCGTCCCGCCGCATGGGTTCGTACAGCACGTTGGTATCGAGAACGATCATTCGAACGTGGCAGGTTCAGGCTCCGTCCTGTCGCGGACGACATCCAGTTCGACGCCCCCGAAATCGCGACCGATGGCGGCGAGCATCGACCCAAGGCCACGCTGCTTCGCGGGATTGACCGCGTCATCCAGAATGACCCGAATCTCGGCCTCGACGCTGCGACCGTGCGCCGCCGCACGCATGCGCAGGGCTTTGTGGGTTTCGTCGGACAGGTTTCGGACGTTGAGCGCGGCCATGAGAGTCCCCGCGTGACAGCAATTTATCGCGATATGGCCCCGATGATGTCATTTTTTCTATATCGATGTCAATCATGCGCTCGACGCGGCCGGCCACCGAACTGTCCACCTCCGCAAATATCCGCTACCCCACCACAATCCGTATCGGCCCCGCCGCGTCCGTCACCGTCAGCGGAATAAACCCCGCTTTGTCCCCGTCCGTCTGTGCCGGCACCGCCGTGTTGCCGGGGAACTCCACCACCCCGGCCCGCACATGCCGCACCCCTGGCGCGCGCCCCAGCCGGTGCAGCGGCAGCGCCGCGCCATACAGCAGGGTGATCCCCGGCCCCCCACGCTCGAACAGCACGACGGAAAATCCCGGCTCCCCAGGCCTGGCATCCGGCGCCAATCGAAAATTACCGCCGTAAAGGCACCCTTTGCTGACGATCACGCTTGCCGCCTGCACATCCTGCCCATCGAGCCGGACGGCGATTTTCGCGTAATCGTATTGCGGCAACTGCCGCAGCGTCTGGACCACGTACGCCCCCCGCCCCAGCGCGCGCTTCAACCGCAGCGGCAGCGTGTGCACGATATGCGCGTCGAACCCGACGCCCAGCATCTGCACGAACAGCCGCGACAGCGCCCCGTTGCGCGCCACCCCCGGCCAGATCGTCTGTGTCCGCCCGAACGCCAAGGCCCCGGCCACCGCCTTCGGCGCGAACGGCAGCCCCAGCTCATGCGCCAGCACGTTCGCGGTTCCAAGCGGAATCACCCCCAGAACGGTTTCGCTTCCGATCAGCCCGTTGGCGACTTCCGCGATCGTGCCATCGCCGCCGGCCGCGACCACCAGCCGTTCCCCCCGCGAAGCCGCCTCCCGCGCGAGTTCCTCGGCGTGCCCCGCATGGTTGGTTTCCATGAGATCGAGCCGCACGCCATTGGCGACGAGCACGTCGAGCACGCGCCACAGCAACGCCGCGCGCCGACGCCCGGCGGTGGGATTGAAGACGATCAGCATGACGGTGCCTCGGAGAGCTTACGAATCGGACGTTTCCTCCCTGTCAAAACGCGGCTTTTGCCCCGGATTTCGTGACAGATACGCGTCAGATTCATGACCGCTCAATAATATTCACGCCGCGACGGAAATGTCCGCACCGTAATCCAACCTTCATTTTGTTCAGACGGATTCGGGACTATTTCAATGCCCTCGCATGAACGCCATTCACAAATCGCCCTCCGGGCACGCCTATCGCTGCGTATTCATCTCCGATACGCATCTTGGGACCCGTGGTTGCCGCGGTGACTTCCTGGTGGATTTTCTGCGCCAGACGTCCTGCGACCAACTCTATCTGGTCGGCGACATCATCGACGGATGGCGCCTGCGGAAATCCTGGTACTGGGATGAAAGCCACGATGAGGTGCTGCGGCAGATTTTGCTGAAAGCCCGCAACGGGACCGACGTCACCTACATCCCTGGCAACCATGATGAGATGTTCCGCGCCTGGCTGCCGATGGGCCTGGAAATCGCGAACATCAAGCTGCGCGCCGAGGCAACCCACGTCACCGCGGCCGGCCTGCGCCTGCTGGTGACCCATGGCGACGCTTTCGACAGCGTCGTCCGGTATGCCAAATTCCTCGCCGTGCTCGGTGACAGCGCCTACACGTTCGCCCTGGTGACCAACCGCTGGTTCAACGCCATTCGGCGTCAGTTCGGCTACCCCTACTGGTCGCTGTCCGCCTGGCTGAAACGCCAGGTCAAGGGCGCGGTCAAGGCGATCGATCGTTTCGAAGCCGCGCTTGCCAACGAAGCCCGCCGCCGCGGCTTCGACGGCGTGGTCTGCGGCCACATCCATCATGCGGAAATGCGCGAGGTCAATGGCGTGTTGTACCTGAACGACGGCGACTGGGTCGAAAGCTGCACTGCCCTGGTCGAACATCACGACGGCCGCCTGGAACTGATAGACTGGGCCGAACTGAACCGCCTTTCATTCTTCGAACCGACCACCACCCGGGTTCCGGCCGCTGCCTGACATAGTCCCGCATCACGCAATCGCCGGCCTCGACGATATGTTGCCGCCCGCGCCCTCCCACCGGATCCTGATCATTTCGGACGCCTGGCAACCCCAGGTGAACGGGGTGGTACGCACTCTCACCACCCTCGTCGGCGAATTGAAGGACATGGGGCATGAGGTCGACGTGATCGGCCCCAACCGCTTCCGCACCATCCCCTGCCCGACCTATCCCGATATCGCGCTGTCGCTGCTGCCCGGTCGCCGCCTGATCCGCATGATCGAGGCGTTTCGCCCCGACGCCCTCCACATCGCCACCGAAGGCCCGCTGGGTCTCGCTGCCCGTCGGTGGGCACGCCGCACCGGCTTCGCCTTCACCACCGCATTCCATACCCGCTTCGCCGAATACGTGAAGGCGCGGACCGGCATCCCCGTGCGGCCGATCTATGCCTGGATGCGCCGCTTTCACGGCGCCGGCGCCGGCACGATGGTCGCCACCGCCTCCCTGCGCGACGAACTCGCCCAACGTGGCTTTCGCAACATCCGCTCCTGGTCCCGCGGCGTCGATCTCGCACTGTTCAAACCCGAACCGCGCGAGGATTTCGGCCTTCCCCGCCCGATCTTCATCCATGTCGGCCGGATCGCGGTGGAGAAGAACATCGCCGCGTTCCTCGACCTCGATCTGCCCGGATCGAAAGTCGTCGTCGGCGGTGGCCCGATGCTGGCGAAATTCCAGCGCGATTACAAAGATGTTCATTTCACAGGGCCGAAGCACGGCGAAGCCCTGGCGCGCGCCTATGCCGGCGCCGACGTCTTCGTCTTTCCGTCCTTGACCGACACCTTCGGGCTGGTCATCCTCGAATCCCTGGCTTGCGGCACACCCGTCGCGGCCTACCCAGTGACGGGGCCGAAAGACGTCCTCGCGGGCGCCGACGGGTTGATCGGGGCGGTGGATACGGATTTACGTTCGGCGGCGCTCAAGGCGCTGCACGCAGACCGGCAGGCTTGCCGGCGGCATGCCGAAACCTATTCCTGGCGCGCCTGCGCCGAGACATTTCTTTCGCATCTGGTCCCCCTTATGGCGGGCCAAGAAGGCATTGTGGGGGATCCATGACAGGCACTTTTATCGATCGCGCCGCCCCGAACGGCGTACCCTTGTTCCTCAGCCGCTGGCTGGCGCACCCCCTCCGCATGGGTTCCGTTGTCCCCTCCTCGAAGACCCTATGCCGCCACATGGCCCGCCGTGCCTGGCCCGAGGATGACGGCGTGGTGCTCGAACTCGGCGCCGGCACCGGCGTGATCTCCAGGGCATTCCTCGAAGCCGGGCTGCCGCCGGAACGGCTGGTGACGCTGGAAATCGACCCCGATCTGGCCAACCATCTGCGCGGCACGCTGCGCGGGGTGGAGGTGCTGGAATGCGACGCCCGCAAGCTGACCGAGCACCTGCCGGAACGGTTCAAGGGCCGCATTTCGTCGGTTGTTTGTGGCATTCCGTTGGTGCTGCTGCCGCTGGAGGAACAGCGCCGCTTCGTCGCCGCCATGGATGCCGTCGCCCCCGGTCGCGGCTTCCGCCTCTTCACCTACTGCATCACCTCGCCTTTGCCCGAGAAGAAGCTCGGCCTTAAGGGCACGCGGGAAGTCTGGACCCCGATGAACCTGCCCCCCGCCAGCGTTTGGCGCTACATGCCGGTGTGATCAGAGCTGGCGAAACCCTGTTGCCATGACTCCCGGCCCGATTGTAGCTTGCGGGCGAAGTGTGGGAACAGAGTATGAACGACCTGTTTGGAACCGGTTCCGACAAACCAGCGCCGAAGAAACCGGCCAAGGCGGCGCAACCCGTTGCACCGCCGCGCGCCGCCACACCCGCCGTCCCTGACAGCAGCGACTATTCGGCAAAGGATATCGAGGTCCTGGAAGGCCTCGAACCCGTCCGCCGCCGCCCCGGCATGTATATCGGCGGCACCGACGAAAACGCCCTGCACCATCTCGCGGCGGAAATCCTCGACAACTCGATGGACGAAGCCGTCGCCGGCCACGCGAGCTTCATCGAGGTCACGCTCGAACCCAACAACTTCCTCACCATCCGCGACAACGGCCGCGGCATCCCGGTCGATGCCCATCCGAAGTTCAAACACCTGAGCGCGCTCGAGGTCATCCTCACCACCCTGCATTCCGGTGGCAAATTCAGCGGCAAGGCCTACGAAACCTCTGGCGGCCTGCACGGCGTCGGCAGTTCGGTGGTCAACGCGCTGTCGGAAACGATGGAGGTCGAGGTCGCCCGCGATCGTGTGCTTTGGAAGCAGGCCTACGCATTGGGCAAACCGTTGACCAAGCTGGTCAACGCCGGCCCGGTGCATAATCGGCGCGGAACGACCATCCGCTTCAAGCCCGACCAATCCATTTTCGGCCCCCTGCAATTCTCCGCCGCTCGGCTGTACCGCCTGTGCCGGTCCAAGGCCTATTTGTTCCGTGGCGTGGAAATCCGCTGGTCCTGCGACCCCAGCCTGATCGTCGGCGACACCCCGGCCGCCGCCGTGCTGCATTTTCCCGGCGGCCTGCGCGACAGTCTGGAAGCCGATATCAACGGGACCGCCAAGGTCCTGCCGCAGATCTGGTCGGGCGAGGCCAACCTGCCCGGCGAGTCCACTGGCCGAATGGAATGGGCCGCGGTCTGGCTGGAGGCCGGGGATGGCTTCATCCACTCCTACTGCAACACCGTGCCCACGCCCTCGGGCGGCACGCACGAAACCGGATACCGCAACGCCTTGGTCAAAGGCCTGCGGGCCTGGGGCGAACAGCGGGGTAACAAGCGCGCCGCACAGATCACCGCCGACGATGTGCTCGAACCCATGGCGTCGAAGCTTTCGGTCTTCCTGCGCGATCCCCAGTTCCAAGGCCAGACCAAGGAAAAACTGACCAGCCCCGAGGCCACGCGCCTTGTCGAAACCGCGCTGCGCGACCGTTTCGACCATTATCTCGCTGGCGATCCCGCCAACGCGGACAACCTGCTCGCTTTCGTCATCGAACGGGCGGAGGAAAGAATCCGCCGGAAGGAAAGCAAGGACACCGCGCGAAAATCGCCAACGAGGCGCCTGCGCCTGCCCGGCAAACTGACCGACTGCACCCGCACCAACGTCGCGGAAACCGAGATTTTCCTGGTCGAGGGCGATTCCGCCGGCGGTTCCGCCAAACAGGCCCGCAACCGCGAAACCCAGGCGGTGCTGCCCCTACGGGGCAAAATCCTGAACGTCGCCAGTGCTTCGGCCGACAAGCTGCGGCAGAACCAGGAACTGAAGGACCTGATCGAGGCGCTGGGCTGCGGCGTGGGCGACCGGTTCGATCGCGCCAAGCTGCGCTACGGCCGCGTGATCATCATGACCGACGCCGATGTCGACGGCGCCCACATCGCGTCGCTGCTGATGACGTTCTTCTACCGGGAACTGCCGGAGTTGGTCCGGAACGGCCACATCTATCTCGCCCAACCGCCGCTGTACCGCCTCACCCAGGGTGCCAAATCCGTCTACGCCATGGACGACGCGGACCTGCAACGCAAAACCAAGCGCGAGTTCAAGGCTGGGTCGAAGGTCGACGTCAGCCGCTTCAAGGGTCTGGGCGAAATGCCCCCGGCCCAGTTGAAGGAAACCACCATGGACCCGTCCAAGCGCACCCTGCTGAAGGTCATGGCGGCGCCCGAGGACCGGGCCGCGACCAACAATCTGGTGGAAAACCTGATGGGCCGCCGACCGGAGTTACGCTTTGCCTTCATCCAGGAACACGCGAAATCCGTGACCGAGGTCGATGTCTGACCGGCGACCGCGCGCCCCCCGACCGAACCGGTTGTTAATCGAACAGCGAACTGACCGACGTTTCCTCCGACGTGCGCTTGATCGCCTCGGCCAGCAGCGGCGCGATCGCCAACTGCCGGATATTGGGCGACCGAGCCACCGCTTCCGTCGCCTGGATCGAGTCGGTGATCGTCATCGTCTTGATCGGCGAATCCGCGATCCGCGCCACCGCCCCACCTGAGAGCACGCCATGCGTCACGTACGCGCTGGCCGACCGCGCGCCCCGCTTCATCAGCGCATCCGCCGCGTTGCAATGCGTGCCGCCGGAGTCCACGAGGTCGTCGATCAGGATGCAATCCCGCCCCGCGACGTCACCGATGACGTTCATCACCTCCGACACCCCGGCCCGGGGCCGGCGTTTGTCGATAATCGCGAGGTCGCTGTTCAGCCGAGTCGCGATCGCCCGCGCCCGCACCACACCGCCCACGTCGGGCGACACGATCAGGAGGTTCCCCGGATCGGGGTAGGTTTCCTTGATGTGCCGGGCAAAGGTCGGTGCGGCGAACAGATTGTCCACCGGGATGTCGAAAAAGCCCTGAATCTGGTCCGCGTGCAGATCCAGCGTCAGCACCCGGTTGGCACCCGCCGTGGTGATCAGATTGGCCACCAGCTTGGCGCTGATCGGGGTTCGGGACCCGGATTTGCGGTCCTGGCGAGCATAGCCGAAATACGGAATGACCGTCGTGATCCGCCGGGCCGAGGCGCGCCGCAGCGCATCGAGCGTGATCAGCAGTTCCATCAGGTTGTCGTTCGCCGGGAACGACGTGGATTGCACCACGAACACGTCCTGCCCGCGCACGTTTTCCTGAATCTCGACGAACACCTCATTATCCGCGAACCGGCGGATCAACGCCCTGGTCAACGGCAGGTCCAACGTGTGCGCCACCGCCTCGGCCAGGGGGCGGTTGCTGTTGCAAGCGACAATCTTCATGGGGGCCTGCCAAGGAAAAAAATGGGAACGGCGGGGGCGATTCCAGACGCGGCGACTTCTATCAACCGGTCTATCGCCTGTCCATGAAGACCATGTCATGAACCGCCCCCTTGTTTACCCGGGGCCACAGGTCTAAGCCCCGCCTTCCCGAGAACCCCACCGAGCCCCAAAGGTTTTCCGTATGTTCGCCCGTATGCTGGGTTTCATGTCCGCGGACATGGCCATCGACCTCGGAACCGCCAACACCCTGGTCTACGTCAAGGGCCGCGGCATCGTCCTCGCCGAACCCTCCGTCGTCGCCATCGCCGAATGGCGCGGCAAAAAACAGGTCGTCGCGGTCGGCGAGGAAGCCAAGCAGATGCTCGGCCGCACCCCCGGCAACATCGTCGCCAGCCGCCCCCTCCGCGACGGCGTCATCGCCGACTTCGAAGTCGCCGAGGAAATGATCAAGCACTTCATCCGCAAAGTGCATAACCGCCGCGGCTTCGCGTCCCCGCTCATCATCGTCTGCGTGCCATCCGGCTCCACCGCCGTCGAACGCCGCGCCATCCAGGAAAGCGCGGAAAGCGCCGGCGCCCGCAAGGTCCAACTGATCGAGGAACCCATGGCCGCCGCGATCGGCGCCGGCCTGCCGGTCACCGAACCCTCCGGTTCCATGGTCGTCGATATCGGCGGCGGCACGACCGAGGTCGCCGTGATCTCGCTCGGCGGCATCGTCTACGCCCGCAGCGTCCGCGTCGGCGGCGACAAAATGGACGAAGCCATCATCTCCTACATCCGCCGCACCCATAACCTGCTGATCGGCGAATCCTCCGCCGAACGCATCAAGATGGTGATCGGCGCGGCGAAACCGCCCGAGGATGAAAACGACGACGGCCCATACCAGGAACTCCGCGGCCGCGACCTGATGAACGGCGTCCCCCGCGAAGTGCTGGTCAGCCAACGGCAAATCGCGGAAGCGCTGTACGAACCGGTCTCGGCCATCGTCGAGGCGGTCAAGGTCGCGCTGGAAAACACCCCGCCCGAACTCGCGGCCGATATCGTTGATCGCGGCATCGTGCTGACCGGTGGCGGGGCGATGCTCCACCGCCTGAACGAAGTGCTGCGGGACGCGACAGGCCTTGCCGTCGGCGTTGCCGAAAACCCCCTGCAATGCGTGGCCCTCGGCACTGGCCGCGCCTTGGAGGAACGCAAGCGCCTCCAGAACGTGCTGATGTCGATGTACTGAGCCCCGGTAAATCGCCCGTCGGGGTGGGGTTCGGCCCCACGCCGACATGGGGGCGCGGCCAGCCTCCAAATATGATACCACCCGTAAATTCGCACTCCCCCATCGCGCGGTGAGGCATTTCGGGCTAACATGCCGCTGATCTCATGATTCGACTCTCAATCCCCGCGCGTCAGGCGCTGTCGAAACTCACGCTCCCGGTGCTCGTCATCGCGGCGTTCGGCCTGATGCTGCTGGGCAAGGCGGATACCATCCTCGCCGAACGAGCCCGCATGGCGCTCAACGACTCCCTCGGCCCCATCTACGCCGTACTCGCCGAACCCCTCGGCGCGATCCGCAAGGCGGTCAACGATGTCGGAGATATGTGGAATCTGCGCGCGGAAAACGCCAAACTGCGCGAGCAGAATGAATATCTCCGCCGCTGGCAATCCATCGCGCTGGCCCTCGATGCCGAGAATACGCGCTTGAAGGCCAGCCTGAACTGGATCCCCGACCCCACCGCCAACTACGTCACCGCGCGCGTGGTCGCCGACGCCGGCGGCGTCTACGCCCGCGCCGCACTGCTGGAAATCGGCCCCAACCATTCGATCAAAAAAGGGGAAATCGCGCTGGACGAACGCGGCCTCGTCGGCCGCGTCACCGAGGTCGGCAGCCGCACCGCCCGCGTCCTGCTGATCACCGATCTGAACAGCCGCATCCCCGTCATCATGGAAACCTCCCGTGCGCGCGCCATATTGGTAGGCACGAATGGACCCCGCCCCCGGCTGCTGTACTGGCCCGAAGGCGTCCAACCGCAGGAAGGTGAACGCATCGTGACCAGCGCCGAGGCCAATGCCTTCCCCGCCAATCTGCCGATCGGCACCGTTACCCATACAGCCAATGGCGTGCCGGAAGTGCAGCCCTTCGCGCTGCTGAACCGGCTGGAGGTGGTGCGCATCTTCGACTACGGGATGGGCGGCGTCACCGCGCCCGAGGCTGAGCGGCACACCCCAGGGCGCCACTGATGGCACTGCGCCACCGCAATCCCGGCATCCGGCCGCGCCAGACGCTGGGCGGGCGACTCGATCATGCCGCCAGGGTTGGCTTTCCGGCGACCTGCACCATCCTGCTGATGCTGGCGACGCAGGCCCCCTTCGGCATCGCCGGACAGGCGATCATGCTGCCTGCCATCACCTTGGCCTGCGTCTGGTTCTGGTCGCTGTTTCGGCCGGCCTCCATGCCGCCAGCCGCCGTCTTCGGGATCGGCGTCCTCCTCGATCTCCTCGGCTACATGCCGCTGGGCGTCAGCGTCCTCGTGCTGCTCGTAGCGCACGGCATCGCCCGGCGTTGGCGCCGCTTCCTCGGCCAGCAGGGTTTCGCCATGACATGGCTGGCCTTCGCCCCGGTCGCGGCCGGCGCCGCGCTCGTCGCCTGGGCGCTGGTGGTGGCCTTGACCCTCCGGTTCATGCCGCCCGGCGTCGCGATCTTTCAAGCCGTGCTGACCGCCGCCTTCTACCCCGTCCTCGCGATCCCCCTCGCCTGGGCTCACCGCGCCGTGCCGGAAGCGGAGGCCATCTGATGCGCCGCGATACCCGCCGCACCGGTGTCTTCACCCGCCGAGCCCTGCTGGTCATGGGCGGACAGGTCGCCGTGCTCGGCGGGCTGGCCGCGAGGCTCTATCAGGTGCAGGTCGTCGAGGGCTCGCATTTCGAAACTCTCGCGAACGAAAACCGCATCAGCGCGCGTATGATCGCACCCCCGCGCGGACGCATTCTCGATCGCTTCGGCGTCCCGGTCGCCGGCAGCCGTATCAACTGGCGCGCGTTGCTGATCTCCGAACAGACCACCGATGTGAAGGCGACGCTCGACGCGTTTTCCCGCATCGTGCCGCTGACCGATTACGAACGCGCCCGCATCGACCGGGAAATCCACAAGCACCGGCATTTCATCCCCGTCATGGTGCGCGAATTCCTCAGTTGGCAGGACATGGCCGCGATCGAGGTCAACGCCCCCGACCTCCCCGGCGTCCTGGTCGATGTCGGCACCACCCGCATTTACCCATACAGCAGCCACCTTTCGCACATCGTCGGCTATGTCGCGCCACCGAATGAATCCGATGTCGCCAACGACCCCGTGCTGGCCCTCCCCGGACTGCGCATCGGCCGGGCGGGCATGGAAAAATACCACGATCTCGCCCTGCGCGGCCGCCCCGGCGCGGTGCAGCTGGAGGTCAATGCCGTCGGCCGCGTGATCCGCGAACTCGACCGGACCGAGGGGATACAAGGCGACGAAGTCGGCCTGACGATCGACGCCGGCCTGCAGGAAATGGTCGTCTCCAGGCTGGGCGACGAAAGCGCGAGCGCCATGGTCATGGACTGCCGCAATGGCGAGGTCCTGGCGATGGCCACCAACCCCAGCTTCGACCCAACGGTGTTCAACGCGGGCGTATCGCAGGCGCAGTGGCTGGAATGGACCCGCGACCGCCGCACCCCCCTGATCAACAAGGCGACGTCCGGCCTCTATGCGCCGGGCTCGACGTTCAAGATGGCCGTCGCGCTGGCTGGACTGGAATCCAAGGCGCTGTCGCCGAACGACCGGATCAGCTGCCCCGGCTACCTCGACCTCGGCGACACCCGCTTCCATTGCTGGAGCAAGGGTGGACACGGCAACCTCGACCTTCGTGGCGGCCTGAAGAACAGCTGCGACGTCTTCTTTTATGAGGCCGCCCGACGCACCGGCATCGACAAGGTCGCCGCGATGGCGAACCGCATGGGGCTGGGCACCGAATTGGAACTCGACCTCCCAGGCCAGCGCATCGGCCTGATCCCAACGCGCGAGTGGCGCATGGCGCAGGGCAAGGCCTGGAATATCGGCGATACCATCGTCAGCGGCATCGGTCAGGGCTACATCCAGGTCACACCGCTGCAACTCGCGACCTACTGCGCCCGCATCGCCAGCGGCCGGATGGTTCAGCCGCATCTGACCCGCAGCCTCGGCGGCGTGATCCAACCCGGCGCCTTGCCCGAGGATTGGCCCACCGTCGACCTGCCCGACAAATTCCTCCACGCCGTGCGCGAAGGCATGTGGGCCGTCGTGAATGAGGCCGGGGGCACCGCGGCAGGCGCCAAGCTGCCCGACCCCAAAATCCAGCTCGCCGGCAAGACCGGCTCCGCCCAGGTCCGCCGGGTATCCCGCGAACTGCGCGAAAGCGGCACGTTCGACAGCGCCAAGCTCCCGTGGGAATACCGCCCGCACGCGCTGTTCGTCTGCTTCGCCCCCTATGATGCCCCGCGCTACGCCGTGTCGGTCGTCATCGAGCACGGCAACGCCGGCGCCGCCGCCGCCGCCCCGCTCGCCCGCGACATCATGGTCGACACGCTGGCCCGCGACCCCGCCAATCGCACCGAACCGCCCGGGGCCAAACTCGCGGCAACCACGAAATGATGGAACGGCGCCTCTGGCGGGAAGCCTCCTTCGACCTCACCGGTAAGATCCTGCGGATCAACTGGCTTTACGTGCTGCTGCTCTGTGCCCTCGCCGGCGTTGGGTACACCGCGCTGTTCAGCGCCGCCGGCGGCGCGGTCGAACCTTATGCCGGGCGCCACCTCGTACGGTTCTGCATCGGCCTGATCCTCATGCTGGGGATTGCCCTGATCGATATCAGAGTGATCCAGCGCCTGTCCTGGGTCGCCTACGCCGGCGGAATCGGGCTGCTGGTTCTGGTTATGCGCATGGGCCACGTCGGCAAAGGCGCCCAACGCTGGATCGAGCTCGGCGGGCTGCAGCTGCAACCCTCCGAATTGATGAAGATCGCCTTGGTCCTGGCGCTCGCCTCCTGGTTTCATAAGGCCACGTGGGAGCGGATCGGCAACCCGCTGTTTCTGATCCCGGCCATCGTGGCGATCCTGGTTCCCGTCGGCCTGATCCTGAAGGAGCCCAATCTGGGCACCGCCGCGATCACCGGCATCGTCGGCTCCGTCGTGTTATTCGCCGCCGGCGTCCGCTGGTGGAAGTTCGCGCTGGTCATGCTGCCGATCCCCTTCGCCGCGAAATTCGTCTACGAACACCTCCACGACTATCAGCGCGCCCGCATCGACACGTTTATGCACCCGGAGAACGATCCCCTCGGCGCCGGTTACAATATCCTGCAATCGAAAATCGCCCTGGGATCGGGCGGCATGTGGGGCAAGGGCTTTCTACAGGGCACCCAAGGCCATCTGGACTTCCTGCCCGAAAAACAGACCGACTTCATCTACACCATGATCGGCGAGGAATTCGGCTGGGTCGGCGCCGTTGCCGTACTCGGCCTGCTCGCCATGATCGTGCTTGGCGGCATGCTGATCGCACTGCGCTGCCGCAACCAGTTCGGCCGGCTGGTGGCGCTTGGCATCTCCTTCAATTTCTTCATGTATGTGTTCGTGAACATCGCGATGGTGATGGGCGCAATCCCGGTCGGCGGCGTACCCCTGCCGATGGTCTCCCACGGCGGTTCGGCGATGCTGACGGTGATGCTGGGCTTCGGCATTCTGATGTCGGTCCACGTCCACCGGGACACCGAATTCGAAGGCGCGCAAGACGACCGATGACCCCCCGGCTGCTGCGCGCCTATCGGTGGACGCGCTACGAAGCCGCCGGAATCCCGGTGTTCGTCGGACGACGATCCCTCGCGATGGACGCCCTGCTGCGCCAGCATCGCGCGAAAGCCGGGGTCTTCGTCACCGCCTGGAACCCCTGTTCGCGCCTGATGCCGGCGGGCTGGAACGACCGGCAACAGCGCGCCCTGCTGGCCCGCCTGCGACGCTGGATCGCGTTGCCCGGCGGCGGAACCTTGGGCCGCTGGCACGAGGCCCACGTCCTGGCGCTGGCCCCGCCGGCGTTGGTCACCCGGTTGGCCCGCTCGTTTCGCCAGAACGCGGTGGTGGAGGTGCGGGCGGGGCGGAAGGCGGTCCTGCGGCCGGTCGCTGCGCCTGCATCCCCATGAACCCCTGGATCGTCTCGATCATCCGGTTCATCACCGCGATCACCAACGGCGTGCTGAACCCGTACACGAACGGCGTAATCAGATACACTGTCGCATCCTTCGTGTCGGCCGACTTCTGCAGCCACTCCCACGGCCTGTCGCCGGCGTGCGGCAGGATCGTGGGCAGCCCCAGCACGAAGCCGAACAGGCAACCGATGATGATCCGCATCAGCACGAACCCCGGGTCGGACACGTCGACCGTGCGATCGACCTCGATCGACAGCGCGTTGATGTAGAGCGAAACAATCGCCCCGAGCCCCCCAAGACCGATCGTCCAACCGATCACCCCAACCAGGAACCACGCGCTTGGTATCTCGTTCGGATCGCCGGGCACCGGCTTGTTGAACAGCCACGTACCGAAGGACCAGGTGGGCGGCAGGTACATGACGCACAGACAAAACACGATCGCCGCCGCGAATAGGGCCGGCAGATAGAACAGAAACTTCGGCGCCAGCCGCAACTGAAACCGCGTCAGCCGATCGCCCGTGAGATACCCGCTCAGCGCGAACCGCGTCGCGTCCACGTTGCGCCAGTCCTCGTTCGTCGGATCGGCCGCGTTCCTGTTGTATTTCAGGGAATTGAGATAGGCATTCATAGCCAGGACGTCCCTATCCGGATCCTGGAGCTTCACCCCCGACTGAATCAAAAACCCCTTCATCCGACGCAAATTATCGACCTGTGCGATGAAATCCGGATCGTTCCGTTGGAACGGTGTTTCATCGGTGCTGGGCCGCTTGCGCGGCGACCGATCGGTTCGCTTGAACAATTCCATTGCTCTCCCCGCTGACCAACGCCGCACGCACCAACCGCCGTCCGTTACCGGACCGACCTGAACATTACCATAGCACGTTATCTTACTTCGCAATACGGTCTATGGAAATCGCGGATCGTCGACGCTTCCTGCATGAACGTCATGTTGACCAGTTGGATGGTTTTTTTGTCGCCATTGACGCCCGCCCGGCCGAATGTGGTCAGGCAATCGATCGGTCCGACACCGTCCCAGGTAATGCGTTCCTGAATGACAACCTTGCCGCCGCTTTCCGCCACCAGATTTGCGACATCCCGGCCGGAAACCGAGCGGGCGCGCTCATGATTGGCGGCGCCGTCGGGATTGTCGAAGCCTTTCAGGTTGGAGTGATGCAGAAACGCCATCCCCGACGGCGTCAGCTTGCGCAGCAACTGCGGAACATAGGCGCGGAATACATCGATCTCGGCATGCACCAGCGAATCGAAGGAAAACACGAAATCGACACTCGAATCCGGGACCTCGTCCAGCGCAACGCCGTCGTTTCGGATAAACCGGGCATGCGGGCTGCCGGCGAAGCGTTTGCGGCAGGCGTCGATGCAGGTTGCTGACAAATCGACGCCCAGATAGTCCGAACAGGCCGGGATCAGGAACCTGGTCCACCGCCCAAACCCCGGCGCGATCTCAAGAATGCGGCGGGTTGGCAACAACCGGTGCAGACGGGGATAGAGCGCGCCGAACCACTGTGCCTCGCTGCCGCCCCAAGGGGCGCTCCACTCCTCCCCGCCCGCCTGCCAATTGTAGTCGCGGTCGAAGACCGTCCTGTTCCAATCCAAGTCCGGCATCCGTCTGTCCTTTTCGCCGCCCAGGTCCCCAACCACGATGCCTTGTTCGGGACCGCGCGAAAAGCCGCCAGACTTCCCCCCCTCCGGACAGGCGCCTAAGCTCCCCCCGACCGAGAACAAGGGACGGACAAACATGCGCCAGATGGCTCTGGTGGGCTTCCTGCAAGCCCAGAACTGCACCAATTTCGTTGGCTCCTGGCGGCATCCGCAGGCCGCGCCGGACTTCACCTCCGCCGAATACTACCGCCGCATCGGGCGGGCGCTGGAGGCCGGCAAATTCCACCTCGGCTTTTTCGACGATCGTTTGGCGATGCCCGACCTCTTCGGCGGCGATCATGCCGAGGTTGTCGCCAACGGCATCCGTTGCGTGAAAATGGACCCGCTGACCATCCTCACCGTCATGGGCATGGCGACGGAGCGCCTGGGCCTCGGTTCCACCTTGTCCACCACCTATTTCGAACCTTTCCACGCCGCCCGCGTTTTCCAGACCCTCGACCTGATGACCGACGGCCGCGCGGCCTGGAACGTCGTGACCTCCATGAACGACGGCGAGGCCCGCAACATGGGCCATAATTCCCATCAGGGGCACGATCGTCGTTACGATCGCGCCGACGAGTTCATGGAGGTCGTCATGGGCCACTGGGACACCTGGGATGACGGCGCCATCGTTGCCGACAAGGCCACCGGCCTGTTCGCGCATCCCGAGAAAGTCAAACGCCTGGACTACAAAGGCGAATTCTTCCAGTCCCGCGGCCCCTTCACCGTCCCCCGCTCCGCCCAGGGCCACCCGGTCATCATCCAGGCCGGCCAATCCGGCCGGGGCACCACCTTCGCCGCCCGCTGGGCCGAATGCGTGTTCGTCAATTACCACAGCCTGGAACAGGCACGCCGCGATTACGCCGCGTTCAAAACCAAAGTGACCGAGGCCGGCCGCGATCCCGAAAAGGTCTTCGTCTGCGCCGGCGTCTACCCCATCGTCGCCGAAACCCGCGCGGA
The DNA here is from genome assembly GCA_903877125.1 of uncultured Acetobacteraceae bacterium. Classification (GTDB taxonomy): domain Bacteria; phylum Pseudomonadota; class Alphaproteobacteria; order Acetobacterales; family Acetobacteraceae; genus Rhodopila. The sequence goes on from CAIRCM010000003.1 coordinate 30,853, forward strand.
AGCCGAGGACAAGGTCGCCCTGATCGATAAACTCCCCAAGGAAATCGACAGCCTCGCTTTGCTGTCCGAAGTGCTGAACTTCGACTTCAAGAAACAGCCGATCGACGAGCCCTTTACTCAGGCCGAAATGGACAGCTGGACCGGCGTGCAGGGCATGCGCGACCGCATCAAACGCGAACTCGGCAACCGCCTGCCCACGCCGCGGGATTTCATCAACATCACCCGCCGCGGCACGTTCCACGACCATCCCCGCTTCGTCGGTTCCCCAAAAGACGTGGCGGATGGGCTGGAGGAATGGTTTTCGACCCGCGCCTGCGACGGTTTCGTCATCGCCGCCGCCCACGTTCCCGGCTCGTATGAGGAATTCAGCAAGCTCGTGGTCCCGGAACTGCAACGACGCGGCATCTTCCACCAGGACTACGCCGGCCCGACGTTGCGCGAAAACCTGGGCCTGGACCGGCCGGCGGTGGGGGCTTGGAGGTAGCGCCCCCCCCAACCGATAGGGGTCGGCTCGTCCGGGCCACCGATGCCGGCACCGGCCCCACACGGGGAGGCCAGACCAGCTGGTCACGCCCCCCCCGGGCGCCGACAAACCACCTCGACAGACCGCGTTTTCACCACCAAGACCACCAAGAACCACCAAGCATGCACAAAGGGGTTTCCGTCCTGCTCACAACCTTTGTGCATCCTTGGTGCTTCATCGTGTCCTTCGTGGTGAAAAAAAGCGGTCCATCAAGCAGCAACGCCGGTCCGACATAATCGCACCGCCTCCCCCGCTGGACTCCGCCACGCCCCCGCCGCATCATAAAGCCAACCCCAGGATAAGACGCCTCCAATGCGGGACCACGTGATCGCAGTCACGGTTTCCAGCACGTTCCGCGATCTGACCGAGGCCTGCTGACCAACTCCTTCAAAATGGTCGACGAATCCGACATCTACCCAGCCCAAAGCGGAGACCCCAACCATGAAACTCTACTACGCCCCCGGCGTCTGCTCGATCGGCATCCATGTCCTGCTCGAGGAAATCGGCAAGCCCTATGAGCTGGAGGCCATCAACCTTCGCGAGGGCGCCCAGTACAAGCCCGAATACACCGCCGTGAACCCCAAATCCAAAGTCCCCGCCCTGCTGCGCGACGACGGCACGCTGCAGACCGAATACCCCGCCATCGCCTACTGGCTCGCCCGCACCAACCCGTTCAGCAACCTGCTGCCCGACAACATCGACCTCCAGGCCCGCGCGCTGGAAATCATGGATTACTGCGTCGCCACCGTGCACATGCAGGGTTTCACCCGCATCTTCCGTCCCGGCAATTTCTCCCCCGACCCCGCGCAGGAGGAAGCCGTCAAAGCCCGCGGCAAGGAAATCGTCCAGAAAGGCTTCGAATCCCTCAGCGCGTCCCTTGGCGACAAACAATACGCGGTCGGCAACTTCTCCATTGCCGATTCCGCGATGTTCTACGTCGAATTCTGGGCCGCGCGGGTCGGCATTCCGTTGCCCGCGAACCTCGCCGCCCACTTCGACCGCATGAAAGCCCGCCCCGCCGTGCAGCGGACGCTGCAACAGGAAGGCGTGGCCTGATCGCATGGACTTCGCCCCTCTCATCCAGACCCCGTTCTGGTATCTCCGCCACGGCGAAACCGACTGGAACGCGCAGGGCGTGTCGCAAGGCAGCGTCGACATCCCCCTGAACCCCACCGGCATCGCCCAGGCGAAGGACGCCGCGCAACAACTGCGCAACCGCGGCATCCGCACCATCGTCGCCTCCCCCCTGTCCCGAGCCAGGGTCACCGCCGAAATCGTCGCAGAGGTGCTGGACCTGCCGGTCCGCATCGACCCCGACCTCCGCGAAGTCAGTTGGGGCGTGCAGGAGGGGCAGCCGATGGCCGACTGGTTCCACGCCTGGATCATCGGCGGCCCCGCGCCCGCGGGCGGGGAAACCTTCGCCGAACTCCGCCACCGCGCCACCGCCGGCGTCAACCGCGCGCTGGTCGAACCGGCCCCCGTCCTTCTGGTCGCCCACGGCGCCCTGTTCAGGGCGATCCGAGCCGCGATGGGCATCGAACCGGACCGGCGGACGAAAAACGGCGTTCCGATGTGGTGCGCCCCTGGCGAAGGCGGCTGGACGATCGACTGACACGACCATGCGGGCGGGGCATGACCCTACCCATACGCCCATTGCCACGCGCCCCCGCTTCCGCCATGGTGCCCAAGTCCCAGCCACCCGGCGCGGGAGAGAGCGGGCCACACCCCGCCGCCGAAGGCGCAACCGGCCCCCGGAAACGCTCAGGTAACAGGGACCGCGCGGGGAACAGGGATCTCTGGAAAGCCGATGGCGCAAGCCATCGCACCGACGGAGAAAGGCGTCCGCGCCGAATCTCTCAGGTACCGCGACAGAGGGGGGTCACCTTCCATCGGCAACCGCCGATGGGTGACCTTGTGCGCGGAGAACCCGAGTGGACCCCACCCTTCTGACCACCCCGCTGGACGCTTGGCACCGGAGCCTCGGCGCCCGCATGGTGCCCTTCGCCGGCTACGCCATGCCCGTGCAATACGACTTCACCGGCACCATGGCCGAACGCTGCCGCGGCGGCGTGCTGTCCGAACATTTGCACTGCCGGGCAAAGGCAGCGCTGTTCGATGTCTCCCACATGGGCCAGGCGATGCTGGAAGGCCCCGGCGCGGCGGCGGCGTTGGAACGCCTCGTCCCCGGCGACATCATCGGCCTCAAACCCGGCCGCCAGCGCTACACCTTGCTGACCAATGCACAGGGCGGCATCGTCGATGACCTGATGGTCGCCAACCTCGGCGACGACCGGCTGTTCCTCGTCGTCAACGCCAGCCGCAAACACGTCGATTTCCCGCTGATCGCCGCGGCGTTGCCCCCAGGCGTCACCCTGCGCCCCCTGCCCGACCGCGCGCTCCTCGCCCTGCAAGGCCCCGCCGCGGCATCCATTCTCGACGGCCCAAAATCCTTCATGGGCGTCGCGACCATGCCGGTCGAGGGCATTGAATGCATGGTCTCTCGCTCCGGCTACACCGGGGAAGACGGGTTCGAAATCTCCGTCCCCGCGACCGAGGCCGAAACCCTCGCCAACCGCCTGCTCGCCCACGACGAAGTGATCCCCGCCGGCCTCGGCGCCCGCGACTCCTTGAGGCTCGAAGCCGGCCTGTGCCTTTACGGCAACGATCTCGACGAAACCACCACGCCGATCGAGGCCGGGCTGACCTGGGTCATCGGCAAGCGCCGCAAAATGGACTGGGATTTCCCCGGCGGCTCGGTCATCCGCGACCAGTTGGACAACGGCGCGCCGCGCCTGCGCGTTGGAATCCGCCCGGATGGACGCACCCCCGCACGGGCCGGAACGGTGGTCGAAAACGCCGGCATCGTCACCTCCGGCGGGTTTTCGCCAACGTTGAACACACCGATCGCGATGGGCTACGTCGGACGCGCGGTCGCCGGTGACGGCACCGCGCTCATCCTGACAGTACGCGGCAAGGCCCTGCCCGCAACCGTGGTTCCCGTGCCGTTCGTACCCCATCGCTATGCCCGCTAGGAGGAACTCCCATGGCCAAGAAAAACGCCGACCGACGTTACACCAAAGATCATGAATGGATCGATCTGGACGGCGATATCGCCACCATCGGCATCACCGACCACGCGCAGGAGCAACTGGGCGACATCGTCCATGTCGAGCTCCCCGATCTCGAACGCATCGTCGCCGCGAATGAAGCCTGCTCGGTCGTCGAAAGCGTGAAGGCGGCATCGGACGTCTATGCCCCGCTCGCCGGCACCGTCGTCGAAATCAACGAAACCATCGTCGAAGACCCCGCCATCGTGAACAACGACGCCGAGGGCGAAGGCTGGTTCTTCAAGATCGAACTCGACGACACCGATACGTTCGAAGAACTGATGGACGAAGACGCCTACGAAGAATATCTGGAGACCTTGTAACGATGAACCCGCTCGCGGAACTCGCCGTCCTGGAAGCGTCCGACTCGTTCGTCGGACGCCATATCGGCCCCTCGGACGCCGAAATCGCCGCGATGCTGAAACGGATCGGCGCCGCCAGCCTCGACGATGTGGCGGCGAAGACCGTGCCCGAATCCATCCGCTCCAACCAGTCCCTGCAACTCCCCCCCGCCGTCGATGAGGCCGGCATATTGGCCGAACTGCGAGGCTTCGCCGACCGCAACGTGCTGAAAAAATCGCTGATCGGCATGGGCTACCACGGCACCGTCACGCCCCCGGTCATCTTGCGCAACGTTCTGGAAAACCCCGGCTGGTACACCGCCTATACCCCGTATCAGGCCGAAATCGCGCAAGGCCGCCTCGAAGCGCTGCTGAATTTCCAGACCTTGATCTGCGAACTCACCGGCATGGAAATCGCCAACGCCTCCCTGCTCGACGAGGCAACCGCCGCGGCCGAGGCGATGGCCATGGCGCACGGCATCAGCAAATCCAAATCCGACACCATCGCTGTCGCCACCGACGTCCATCCGCAAACCCGAGCGGTGCTGGCCACACGGGCCAAACCGATCGGCGTGACGGTCGTCGATGTTGCCCCTGGCGATATCGCGGCCATCGCCGCCGCCAAACCCTTCGCCCTGCTGCTGCAATATCCAGGCTCGACCGGCGCGATCCGCGATCTCTCGGCGGAAATCGCCGCCGCCCATGCCCAAAATGCCCTCGCCATCGTCGCCGCCGACCCGCTGTCCCTCGCGCTGCTGAAACCACCCGGCGAAATGGGCGCCGACGCCGTCGTCGGCTCGGCGCAACGGTTCGGGGTGCCAATGGGCTTCGGCGGCCCCCATGCCGGCTTCTTCGCCACCCGCGATGCCTTCAAGCGCCACATGCCCGGCCGTCTCGTTGGCGTATCGCTGGATGCCAACGGGGCACCGGCAATGCGCCTGGCCCTGCAAACCCGGGAGCAGCACATCCGTCGCGAAAAGGCGACATCCAACATCTGCACCGCCCAGGTGCTGCTGGCCGTGATCGCCAGTTTCTACGCCGTGTGGCACGGCCCGGAGGGTCTGCGGCGCATCGCCCAACGGATACATCTGCAAGCCCGCCTGCTGGCCGCCTGCGCCGGCCCGCGCCTGCGCCACACCGCGTTCTTCGATACGATCGTTGTCGAGAACACCGACCCCGCCCCCTTCGCCGCGGCCGGTTTCAACGTCCGCATCCTCGATGACGCCATCGCCATCGCGCTCGACGAAACGATCACCCGAGACGACCTGACCAGCCTCGCCAACCTGCTGGGCGGCGATCTCTCCAGCACCGCCGGCACCATCCCCGACGCGCTGAACCGGTGCACCCCGTTCCTGCGCCAGACCGTGTTCAATCAGTATCGGTCCGAAACCGAGATGCTGCGCTATCTCAAGCGTCTCGAAGACAAGGACATCGCGCTCAACCGCGGCATGATCCCGCTGGGATCCTGCACGATGAAGCTGAATGCCGCCGCCGAAATGATCCCGGTCACCTGGCCCGGTTTCGCCGATCTCCACCCCTTCGCCCCCGCCGAGCAGACCGAGGGTTTCGTCGACCTGATCCGCCGGCTCGAACGTTTTCTGTGCGAGGCGACCGGCTTCGCCGGCATCTCCCTGCAGCCCAACGCCGGCTCCCAAGGCGAATACGCCGGCCTGCTGGTCATCCGAGCCTGGCATGAATCGCGCGGTGAAGCGCATCGCGATGTCTGTCTGATCCCGTCCTCCGCCCACGGTACCAACCCCGCCAGCGCTGCCATGGCCGGCTTGAAAGTCGTCGTCGTCGCCTGCGACAAGGACGGCAACGTCGACCTCCCCGACCTCCACGCGAAGATCGCGACCCACGCCGACCGGCTGGCCGCGCTGATGATCACCTACCCCTCGACCCATGGCGTGTTCGAGGCCGCCATTCGCGACATCTGCCAAGCCGTGCATGCGGCTGGCGGGCAGGTCTACATGGACGGCGCCAACATGAACGCCCAGGTCGGCCTGACCTCGCCCGGCCTGATCGGCGCCGACGTTTGCCACCTGAACCTGCACAAGACCTTCTGCATCCCGCACGGCGGCGGCGGCCCCGGCGTCGGCCCCGTCGGCGTCGCCGCGCATCTGACACCGTTCCTGCCCAACCACCCCCTGCGAGCCGACGCGGGCCCGGAAACCGGCATCGGCCCCGTGTCCGCCGCGCCCTTCGGCAGCGCGCTGATCCTGCCGATCTCCTACGCCTATATCCGCATGATGGGCGCCGACGGCCTAAAACGCGCCTCCCAAGTCGCCATCCTCAATGCCAACTACATCGCTGCTCGGCTCGCGCCCGCCTACCCCATCCTCTACACCGGCCCAGGCGGCATGGTGGCGCACGAATGCATCGTCGATTGCCGAGGCTTCGCCGCCGAGGCCGGTATACAGGTCGAAGACATCGCCAAACGCCTGATGGACTACGGCTACCACGCGCCGACCATGTCCTGGCCCGTCGCCGGCACCCTGATGATCGAACCCACCGAGAGTGAATCGAAATCCGAAATCGACCGCTTCTGCGACGCCATGATCGCCATTCGCGAAGAAATCGCCGCCATCGCCGCCGGGACATTCGACCGCACCGACAACCCGATCAAGCGCGCGCCCCACACCGCGCATGAGGTTTCCGCGACCGACTGGCCCCACACCTATTCCCGCGAAACCGCCGCCTTCCCCCTCCCCTGGATCGCGGCGTCGAAATACTGGCCACCGGTCAAACGCGTGGACAACGTCTACGGTGACAGAAATCTGGCCTGCACCTGCGCGCCGTTGGAGGCTTACGCGGAAGCGGCGGATTAACGGGGGCACACCAGGACAGGCGCCCCGTCGGCGGGCGATTTCTGTCCCGACCGCAGACCGTTGCGCAGCGCGGTGCCGATCGCACCGGCCGCGCCCGTGATCAGCACACGGTCGTTAGCCGGATCGATCATGTATCGGCCAGTTCGATCAGAATACGATCCCGAGCGGCGATGTCGCCATCGTCGTGAACGGGCTGGATGGCGACATGGGTCGCGCCGGCGGCGAAATGGGCGCGCAGCCCGGCTTTTACCGCCTCGGCATCGCCCCACAGGCACATCTGATCGATGAAATCGTCCGATCCGCCGTTCGCCAGATCGGCCTCGCTGAACCCGATCCGCAGGAAGTTGTTCCGGTAATTATCCAACGTCAGGTACCGCGCCAGCTCCTTCCGCCCGAGTGCGCGGGCCTTCGCCGGATCGGTTTCCAGCGTCACCTTCTGCTCGATCGCCAGCCACTTGTTCGGCCCGAGGATTTTCGCCGCCTCGGCGGTGTGCCTCGGGTTCGTGTTGTACGGGATCGCCCCCTGGGTCATTTCCCCTGACAGCTTCATCATCAGCGGCCCGAGCGCGGCGACACAGATCGGCCAGTCCGCGGCGCCGGCTTCGTTCTGCACGATCCCCCGCAGGTAGTTTCGCATCGCCGGGATCGGCTTCTCGTAGACGTGCCCGCGCAGCCCCTCCACCATCGGCGGATGGCTCACGCCCAGCCCGAGGATGAAACGATCCCCATAAAGCTGGTTCAGCGTGATCATACCCCGTTTCGACGTGAAGGCATCGCGCGCGTAGATTGACGCGATCGAGCTGCCGATTTTCAACTTCGATGTGCAGGACAGCATGAATCCCGCAACCGAGAACGATTCGTTGCCGCGCGATTCGGGATACCACAACACGTCGTATCCCAGCTTTTCCACCGTCCCCGCGAATTCCCGGATCTGCGCGGGACCGGTGAGTTTATCGGTGCCATACCAGGCGCCAAGACGTCCAAGTTTCATCGCCAGTACTCCTTAATGAATCGCGCGCCGGAACGCATCCAAACTGCCCGCATGGATCAATTCGCTCGGCAACTGATGCCCAACGATGTCCTCGGCCATCCGTCCGACCTCGATCAGATGATCCAGATCGACACCGGTCTCGATTCCCATTTCCTCGCACAGCAACACCAACTCTTCCGTGCAGATATTGCCCGCCGCCTTCGGCTGACCGGCAAACGGGCAGCCGCCCAATCCACCGACCGTCGAATCGAACTGGCTCACGCCCATCTTCAGTGCGGCATGCGCATTGGCGACCGCCAGGCCCCGCGTATCGTGCAGATGCAGGGAAATCTTCATGTCCGGCCAGCGGTTGCGAACCTCCCCGATCACCTTCTCGATCCGGTGCGGCGCGCCCCACCCCATGGTGTCGGCCAACGAGAACACCGTGATCTCCGCACCGGTTTCGGACGCGATCTTCATCCCGTCTTCCAATGTCGAAACGACCGTCGCCGGCGCGATATCGCCCTGATAGTTGCAGCCGAACGCCGCCATCACGCCCAACCGGTTCACCGGGATGCCGCGCGAAAGATGCAACTCCGTCTGCCGGCGCATCGCCGCGATATTTTCCTCCGGCGTGCGGTTGAGGTTCTTCTTCGTGAACCCGGCCGAGGCGGTCAGCGAGATCGAACCGGTGATCGTCAGCTTGTCCTTGAACGCCAGCGCGCGATCCATGCCGTTGCCGTTGAAATAAAGGCCGGTGTAGTGGATGCCCGGCTTGGCGGTGAAGCCTTCGACGACCTTTTCCGCGTCCGCCCAGCCCGGCACCAGCCGCGGATTGACGAACGAGCACGCCTGCACGTGATGCAAACCGGTTTCCGCCAAAGCCTCGATCAGCTTGATCTTGTCCGCCGTCGGGATCGGCCCGGGCTCGATCTGGAAGCCCTCGCGCGGGCCTTCTTCGTGGATATCGACGTGGCGGGGCAGGTCGGACATGGCGGGTTCTCCTCTAGGTTGTCCCGACGCTAGCACCGCCGCGGCAACCTGTCATGACGCGTGGGCGATCGCGCAGGCGTGGTCCTGCAACGCCTCCCCCGAACCGAAATCGCCGGCCAGGCGATCGACCTGTCCGTCCAGCAGCAGGAACCCGTTCCGGCCGTCCGCGAACGTCTCCCCCACAACGACCAGCGTGTGCTGGTCCATGTCCCTGACGGCCAGAAGCCGAAACGGGTCGATATCCACCATCGTCTCCCCATCCACCCGCATCGCACGATACGAATGCCCCGCCAGCGCGACCGGGAACGGCGCCCAAGCCCGCCCCACCCCCGCGACATGCGCCCGGATCGCCGCCAGCACGTCCTGCCGCACGCAATCGACATGGATATGCAACTGATCCTGCGTCCGCCCGTAAGGGGAGTTGATCGCCAACGATATCTCGTCCCGTTTCAAGGAGGTTTTCAGTCGGGCCTCGACGGCTGCCCGCGCCTGCCACGCCGGCGCCCAATAATTGACCGCGTCCGGTTTCAGGATCGCCGGATCCTCGATCCCGCTGATCCGGGCGGTGGGCATGACCAGGAACTGGGCGATGCCGTTGATGTCTTTCATCAGTACCCACCCATTCGCCCTCCCCCGCGCGATATCCACCGTGACGCAGGGGCTTGGGTCGTTGTGCGCCAGTTGGTTCGGCACGCATTTGCCATCGATGATGTGCCACAGCGCGGACGGATCGGCCCGCGCCACCCCCGGCACCAACACCGCCATCAGCCAAAATCCGAGAACCGCCAATCGTGCCATGGCTCTGAAACCTCCGTGGGGTGGGGAGCACGGTTTACACCGGACCGCATGGCGCGGGGAGGGCGCCTCGGTTGAAACACAGCCCACCAGTGCTACGCTAAGGTCCGAACAAGCAGAAGGAACCAATCCATGCCCACCACCCTGCAAGACATGCTCGCCGTCGCCCACGCCGCCGTGCCCATGATCAGCCCGGCCGACGCCGCCGCGCTGGTGAAGGACGCCGGTGCGGTCATCGTCGATATCCGCGACGGCACCGAGGTCGCCGCCACCGGCAAAGCCAAGGGCGCGATCACGATCCCCCGAGGCTCGCTCGAATCCCGTGCCTGCCCGACCTCCGCCACCTATGTCCCCGCGCTGCGCCAGGACAAGCCGGTCATTTTGTATTGCGCCGGCGGCAACCGCGCGGCGTTGGCGGGCAAGACCCTCCTGGACCTGGGCTACACGGATGTGCGTAACCTCGGCGGCTTCCGCGACTGGGTCGCCGGCGGCGGCGAGGTGGAGAAATAACGCAAAAATTTCAGCCGCCGGTTACGGCGGACTATGCGTGAAGGAACGCGCGGCGGTGCTGCTTCAAGCACCGCCGCCCGAAAAATCCCCCCAGCCCAAAACCCGGGAAATCCGGATCGCGATCACCGGCAAGGACCCGATATCCATGGCCCGATACTGCGGATAACGCCCACGCAACCGCGCCTGCGCCGCGTCATGCTCCGCCCCGCCCGCCAAAATCTCCGCATCCCCGCGCAGCATGACCCAGGCCAGACGCGACCAGTCCTCATCCCATCGGTCCACCGTCAAAGCCACCGCCGGATTGACCTGAATGTTCCGGATCCGTTTCAATGGAATATCCGTCCGCTTCGGCTTCTCATCGACCGTGATATAGGCCGACAGTCCTTCCACCGCGTAACACACCGGCACCAGATGCGGCACGCCGCGCCCGTCGGCCGTCGCCAGACGGCCCACGCGGCTGGTTTCCAGGAAGCGGTATTGCGCATCGGTCAACATGCCGGCCATCATAGGCCAACCCATCCAACCAAAGGAAACGTGGCATGGCCGATGCCGAGACTCTCCCCCGCACGCCCCCCCAGATTCTGGGGCCATTCTACCCCTTCATGCACAAGCCCATCGAAAACGGAGATCTCACGAGCGGCGGCAAGGCGATCGGCACCGTGCTGCACCTCTCCGGCCGCATCCTCACCGACGACGGCGCCCCCATCGTCAACGCTCGGGTCGAAATCTGGCAGGCCAACGCCAATGGCCGCTACGCCCATCCGAACGACACCACCGAACCGGCGCTGGACCCGGCGTTCCACGGCTTCGCGGTCGTCCATACCGACAGCGAAGGCCGCTACGCCGTCACCACGATCCGCCCGCGCGCCTACCAGGTCACGCCCGGCCGCTGGCGCCCCGCCCACATCCACTTCCAGGTGGACAGCTCCAGCGAGCGGCTCGTCACCCAGATGTATTTCGCCGGCGATCAATACAACGACATCGATCCCTGGCGGAACAGCACCGCCCGCGCCGACGCCCTGACCGTCGATCCCGTCACCCGCCCCGATGGCAGCCAGGAGGCGACGTTCGACATCGTGATGATGCGTGCCTGATCCGACCTTCACCAACCTCGGCGGCCACATGGCCACGGCCGTCGAGGGCGTGGACCTCAACACCCCGCCCACACCCGAACTGGCCGCGACGTTGCGCAAGGCCCTGTGGGACAATCAGGTGCTCTGCATCCGCGGCCAATCCATCGGCCCCGGCGCATATCTCACCGCGATCAGCGCTTTTGGCGAACCCCAGATCCGCCCGGAAATCCCCCACGTGGACGGCTTCCCCGCGGTCACCACCCTGTCCAGCGAGGACCGTGACACCAAAGGCGACGGCAAACGCCTCGTCGCCGGTGCCACCTGGCACTCCGACGACAGCTTCATGGCTCGGCCAAGCGCCCTGACCGCGCTCTATGGTATCGTGGTCCCGGACGAGGGCGGCGACACCCAATACGCCAATATGTACGCCGCCTACGAAGCATTGCCGGAAGATAAACGCCGCCACCTCGACACGCTCCAGGTCGTGCACACGATGAAGCCGGCGCGTGAGGGCCTCGGCCGCACACGGTCGATCGACCCGGCGATTCTCGCGCAGCGCCCGCCATCCACCCACCCGCTGATCCGCACCCACCCCGAGACCGGGCGCAAGGCGCTCTACATCAGCCGCAACCGGATGGACCACATCGTCGGGATGGACCGCGCGGAGGGACACAGACTGATCGACGAACTCGTCGAACACGCGATCCAGCCCCAGTTCACCTACCGCCACAAATGGCGCCAGGGCGATATCGTGATCTGGGACAACCGCTGCCTGATGCACAAAGCCAACGGCGACTACCCCGAAGGCGCCCGCCGTTTCATGCAACGGATCATCGTCGCCGGAGAAGTGCCGGTCTAACGCCGCCGTGTGATTCCACCTCCGGCGATCACGCCCTAACCGGCCCGAATCCCCTCCAAAACAGCGCGAGACTCCTCCGGAATCACCACCGGTTTCTGCGACCCGCGCTCGACGAACACGTGCACGAAATGCCCCTCGGCCGCCGCGACATCCTCGTCGTTGCGGAACACCCCGATCTCGTACCGCACCGAAGACCGCCCGATATGCGCGACCCGGATGCCCACCGCCACCCGGTCGGGAAACGCGAGGGAGCTGTGATACCGGCACGCCACCTCGGCCACCACGCAATGCGTCGGCCCTTCGAACAGCCCGACCACTTTTTCCGTCATCTCGTAATAAGTGACCGCCGTGTCGAAGTACGAGAAATAATTGACGTTGTTCACATGCTGGAACACGTCGTTGTCCATCCACCGCGTCGTCAGCGCATGGAACCAGCGGTAATCGGCGCGGCGGCCAGGCGGCGGGCGGCTCATGACAGACACTCCAGATAATCGGGAGCCCGGTTCAACCGCATCCGCCCCCGCCCGTCCAGCCACAAAAAAACACCGGGAAACGCCGCGCTGGAAACCTTTCGTTAACCTTTCTCCGTCATGCTGCGCCCAAACACCACGAGACGCGAAACGCATGACCGAAACCAAGCCCCCTGGAGACATTCAAGTGCATGCAGCGCGGTTCTTCCCCGCCGCGGCCGAACGACTGCGCGGCGCCCTGCTGGACAGCCGGCAACGCTGGCGCGAGCTGGTCGGCCTGAGCGCCGATCTCGCCTTCGAAACCGACAATCTGGGCCGCCTCACCTTTCTCTATCCAGACCCCGCCTTGGGCTGGCCGGCCGGGGCGATGATCGGCGGCGACGCCTCGGCCCTGCTGGCCGATGGCGGCGACGGCGCGGGGTTCGATCCCTTCCGCGTCACCGTGCGCGTACGCCACCGTCGAGCCTGGCTGCGTCGTGGCGACGGCGGCGTCGTCTGCCTCGCCTTCAGCGCCGAGCCGATGCTGGACTCCCTCGGCCATATCACCGGGGTACGCGGGGTTGGCACCGATGTCACCGCGTTGGACGCCCCGGCGGCCAAACTGGCGGGGGCACAGCGCCTGGGCGATGCGCTCGACCATATTCTCTCGCGCATGGGGCAGGAGGTGTTGGCCCCCAAAATGCTGCGTGCCGCGCTCGATGCGATGGCCAAAACCCTGGGGGCGGAGGGCGCGGCGGCGATCATGCTGCCCAATGAGATTCTGCCCCCCGGCCAACAGACAGCGATCCTCGCCCACCGCGCCGGCACCGGCGCCGACGCGATCCTCGCCGATGCCGCCGCGCTGCTGGCGGAACACACCGACGCCCCGCTGCAAACCTCGGGGGTGGACGGGCGGCGCATCCTCGTCGATATCTGCCAGACCCGCTTCGGCGCACAGACCGGCCTCGCCGCCTGGCGCGCCGCCGACGGCCGAGCATGGGACCAGGACGACATCCGCCTGATCGCCGCCGCCGGAAAAATCGTCCGCATGGCCCTCGACCATGAATCGATCCAGCGGGAGATGATGCGCCAGGCCCGCACCGATCCGCTCACCGGCCTGCTCAACCGACGCGCCTTCCGGGAGGAAGTGTTGCGCCACACCGACCGCGCCGACCGGGAAGGCCTGCCGAGCACCCTGATGTTCGTGGATCTGGATCATTTCAAGTCGGTGAACGACCGCCTGGGGCATGAGGTCGGCGATCAGGTGCTCGTCCGCACCGCCACCGTCCTGCGCGACATCGTCCGCCCCGCCGACCTCGTCTCCCGTCTCGGCGGCGACGAATTCGCCCTCTGGCTCGGCGGCGCCGACCACATGACAGCAGCCGAACGGGCGGAGGCATTGCGCACCGGCGTGCCCAAGGCGCTCGATGAATTCACCGGCGGCAACCCGCGGATCACTTTGTCCATCGGCATCGCCACCCGCGCGGTCCGGGCGGACGAAGACATCGACGGCCTGATCCGGCGCGCCGACGAAGCGATGTACGAGGCCAAACGCAACGGGCGCGGGCATTGGCGGGTGTCGCTGATGGAGGCCGGATGATGCAAACCGACGGGCTGGTCCGCGATCTCCTCGCTCAGAAACTGGCCACGCTGACGAACGGGCTGCCGGACGAGGCGCAGGCCCGTCTGCGCCAGCAGGCGTACGAAGCCCTCACCCGGCTGGTCGCCGATGAGGCCGAACGGGTCCGCGCCGCCATCGCCAACGCGGTCAAGGACCTGCCGGACGTGCCGCATAAGCTGATCATGGCGCTCGCTCATGACAGTTCAGTTATGGTCGCGGAACCGGTGATTCTGTTCTCCCCGCTCCTGAGCAGCGAGGATCTTATCGCCCTGGTCTCGGCCGCGCCCTCGCCCGGCACGGTCGCCGCCGTCGCCCGGCGGCCGGGCATCGACGAAGGTGTTTCCGACGCGGTCGTCGCGTCGGACAACCCCGATGCGATCCTGGCGCTCCTGGACAATCCCTCCGCCCAGATCCGGGAGGCCGCGCTGGATATCCTGGCCGCCGCCTCGGCCGACCATCCGGCCTGGCAGGAACCCCTGGTGCGCCGCCCGATGCTGCCGCCGAAAGCGGCGCGCGCCTTGTCCGAAATCGTATCCTCGCATCTGCTGGCCACGCTGGCGGCACGGACCGATCTGGACCGGACCTGCGCACGCCGGCTCGCCGCCCGTCTGTCCGCTGCCCCGGCCGCCACGGGCAACGAGATGCCGGCGGCGCTGGCGCTGACCGAAGCGCGGCGCCTGTCGCACGCTGGCCTGTTGAGCGAGCAGTCGCTCCTGGGCGCGGTGCGGCGCGGCGATGCGACAATGGTGACGGCCCTGCTGGCCGTCGCGGCCGACGTGCCGGTGCCCGTGGTCGAACGTGCGGCCACGCTGCGCAGTGCCAAGGGGCTGGTGAGCCTGGTCTGGCAAGCCGGCTTCACCATGCGCGCCGGTGCCGCGGTGCAGAGTCTGCTCGGCCTCTTGCCCCCGGGCGAAGCGCTGGCCGCCGGGCCGGGCGGCGGTTTCCCGCTTTCGCCCGAGGAACTGCGCTGGCAGATGACATTCCTGAACACGGACAGCCTGCCCTGACGACGTTTGTCGGGAGATTTTACACCTCCGCCACAGGTGCCGGGAATTACCGCCTTATGTCAGTGCATTAACGGATGGCATGCACTTTGCGTATAAGCCCGCAGAACTTATAAACGTCGGGCTGGCACTCGATTCGGCGTGACGACCGGAACAAAACAGGGGATTTTGCAATGCGGTTCACGTTGAAAGTGGCTGTGGGTATCGCGGCGGCGATGACGGCAGCGGGACATGCGAAGGCCCAGAGCAATGGGAGCCCCGTGAATCCCGTCCCGGGAACCACGGTCGTTTTCGACGCAAACGCCAACAGCACCGCGACCGCTTTCGAAACCAACGCCAGCAACGTCGGTGTGTATCAGACATTCACCGTCAATTTTACGGCAACCGCCACCACGTCGACGATCACTTTCGCCATGCGGAATGATCCTGGCTACTTCGCGCTGGACAACGTCTCGGCGGTCGATGCGACCACCAGCTCCTCCCTGAACCTCATTCAAAACGGCAACTTCGGCTCCGGCGGGACCGGCCTGGCGTCGGTCAGCGCGCCATTCTCCGCGGCGCCGGGCTGGACTTTCTTCCAGGATCCCGCGATCTCCGGCCAATCTTATAACAGCGGCGTGCAGACCACCGCCTCGTTGAATGCCGACACGATCGCTTTCTCGAACTACGACGGCAGCGCGCCAAACCTCAAGCCTTACGGCACCGCGACGCAGATGTGGGTCGACGGATCGGTATACGGCTACGACTATCTGGCCCAAACGTTCAACACCGCCATCGGCGATACTTACAATCTCACTTTTTCGTTCACGAACAGCACCAACCTCCCCTACAGCCAGACCGATACGAGCGGTTACACCGCCAATAGCTCCACGGGCAACGGCATCGACTTCCTGGTCTATGCCTCCCAGCAGGTCGCCTTCGAGCCGATCCAGTCGACCCCGGAACCGGGAACGCTGGCGGTCCTCGGCCTCGGTCTCGCGGGCCTCGGCCTGACCCGCAAGCGCCGGCAGGCCTAACCCGCAAAGGGGCTGTCGAAAAACTTTACACCACGGGTTGACACAAAAATCGGGGGGCGGTGCCACATGGTGCCGCCCTTTCCGTTTCAGCCCGGTTTCACCGGAACCGTCGAGATCGATGTGCCGCATTCGTCCGACCCTCCGTGCATCCTCCGTGCAAGCTTGATGTGCTTCGTGCTGAAAACGCGGTCTGCCGATCCGGCTTGTCGCCGGGTGGGCGTGCGGGGGCGGCCAAGTCACTCCATAGCGAAAAAGTAACAACACAGCCGCGTCGGGCGCCATCGGCGATCCCCGACCGCACAGGGAGGACGACCTTGCCCCCCCCCCACCCACACGCTAAACCTTCCCCCGAGCAAACACCCCCCGGAGGGAACCCGAAGCATGATCAACAAGATCGTCCAGTCCATGGCCGACGCCATGGCGGGCATCAAGGACGGCGCCACCGTTCTCCTGGCCGGATTCGGCTCCGTCGGCCAGCCCAACGCGCTGATCGACGGCCTGATCGAACACGGCGCCAAGGACCTCACCGTCGCCGCCAACAACGCCGGCAACGGCCATGTCGGGCTCGCCCGCCTCATGGAGCTCGGACGCGTCCGCAAAATCATCTGCTCCTTCCCCCGCTCCTCCGACCCCGTGGTGTTCGAGACGCTCTACAAAGCCGGCAAGATCGAGCTGGAGATCGTCCCCCAGGGCACCATCGCCGAACGCATCCGCGCCGCCGGCGCCGGCGTCCCGCAGTTCTTCACCGCCACCGGTGTCGGCACCAAGATGGCCGTGGGCAAGGAACACCGCGAAATCGACGGCCGCATGTACATCCGCGAAGACGCCCTGCACGGCGATGTCGGCCTGGTCGAAGCGTGGGAGGCTGACCGCTGGGGCAACCTCACCTACAAACTCGCCGGACGGAACTTCAATCCGATCGTCGCGATGGCCTCGAACCTCACGATCGTGCAAACCCAGCACGTCCGCGACCTCGGCGAGATCCATCCCGACCACGTCCACACGCCCGGCATCTTCGTCAACCGCGTGCTCCACATCCCCTACGGCGATCCCGGCGGATTCTGAGAAGGAGAGACCCATGGCCGACTTCACCCCCTTCAACCGCGTCCAGATGGCCCAGAACGCCGCCGCGGACATCCCCGAGGGCTGGTACGTCAACCTCGGCATCGGCATTCCCACGTTGGTCGCCGATCACGTCCCCCTGGACCGGGAAGTGATCTTCCATTCCGAGAATGGCATCCTCGGCATGGGACCCGCGCCGGCGAAGGAAAATATCGAGCCCTGGCTGATCAATGCCGGCAAGCAATACATCACCTTGCGCGACGGCGGCAGCATCTGCCACCACGCCGACAGCTTCGCCATGATCCGCGGCGGACACCTCGATCTTTGCGTGCTCGGAGCATTCCAGGTCGCCGATAACGGCGATATCGCCAACTGGGCCACGTCCGACAACGACACCGCCCCGGCCGTCGGCGGCGCGATGGACCTCGCGGCCGGTGCCAAGCGCCTCTGGGTGATCATGGATCACACCACCAAAAGCGGGGAGGCCAAGCTGGTCACCAAATGCTCCTACCCGCTGACCGCCCAGACCTGCGTGAAGCGCGTCTACACCAACCTCGCGACCCTCGACGTCACGGACCGCGGCTTCGTCGTCCTCGGCATGGCCCCCGGCCTGACCCTGGAAAACCTCCAGGCCCGCACCGAGGCGAAGCTGCATCTCCCGGCCTGATATCCGACAGACAAGCGGGGCGGCCGGCGCCTAAATGCCGGCCCGCCCCCGAGCCCGCCGAACCGTCAACACCCCGACAACCAGCACGGCCAAAATTCCGCCGCCCACCGGCCACCGGTACCGGCTGACAAAACGCCGCGCATCCCGCATGGCTTGCTCCCGGGGAAACCGCGCCGCCGCCGCGAAATCCGGTGCTGGACAATCCACCCCGAAATGCGTCGCCCACGGCACATGCGCGCCGGCCCGCAGATATCGCGCATATAACGCCGCCGCCGCCGCGCGATCCTGATTCATCACATATCCCGTCGCCGCGCACAGCACCGCCGCGAAGGCCTGCGACCGAGCCGGCAGCAGGTCCGCCGCCCGGCTGGCCTCCAACGCCGCCACTTACCTGTAGTGGTAGCGCTTGTCCGGCTGCGCCCCGCTGGCGGCAAACCGGGTCTTCTCGCCTTCGGTGATGAACGGCCCTTCCAGCTTCGCCTGCGCCACGCAGCAGGTGTAGTTGCCACCCACCACGGACCGATCCGGCGGCCCCTCCATCCCCATGATCTCCATGCCATGGTCCCGCGCGATCGCCGAGGCATCGAACCACGCCTTGGCCCGATCCACCGCCCACCACCGATCCGTCGTGTCGTGCATCGCCTGGGCATAGGACCGCGCCCAATCCCGTACCGGCGGATCGGCCGACGCGGGGAAATACGCCAAAGCCTCCTCAAACCGCCCCGTCCGCACCAGCCGGCGGCCGAGCAGGGCGCGCAACTGCGCCTGGGGGTCGTTGATCAGGACGATGTCGGCATCGCCGGTCGCATGCGGTGCCTCCGTTTCCACATGCGTATCCACGAACGCCTTCAGCTCATCCACCGTCAGCACCCGCTCGGCGATATGCGCGACATCGCCCCAATACGTCGCGGCCACCGGATAGAGCTGCGTCAGCGCCCCGACATAATCCCCCCGCGCGAGGGTCAGCGTCCCCTGTTCCCCCTGCAGCAGCGTGCGGTTCGCATCGTCCAGCGGCACATCGGGAAACGCCCGCGACGCCTCGGCATAGGCCGCCGCGGCGGCGTCCATATCGCCACGATGCAATGCCAGCTTGGCCTTGACCCAGGCCGCCAGCGGCCCCTCGGCGGCGGCGGCCAGCTTCTCCGCCAGATCGAACCGGCCCACCCGGTAACACAACGCCGCCAGCCGATCCGCCCCCGCCGGATGATCCAGTTTCCGATCCTCGATCGCCGCGACCAGTCGCACCAGGAGCGGGTTGGCTCCGGGCTCCGGCGAGTCATCATCGATCCGCGCCAACGCATAGGCCACCAACAGCCGCTGCACCGTCGGATCCCCGATCGCCGCCGGCAAGGCCGCGTCGTTCGTCGGCGGATCGTCCCGGCCCAACAGCGTCTGGGCGACCATCCGCAGCGATTCCACCGCGATCCGAGACCCAAGCGCCGCCTGCCGCGCGTACAGCCCCACCGCCGCCGCCATCTCCTTCCCATAAACCGCGTCGAACGCCCGCCCATGGGCGGCGTTCAGATGCAGCCGCGCTTCCTCCCCATAACTTGCCACCCCCAACGCCAGGGGATCGGGTGCGCCTCCGGCCGCCAGCGCGCGCGTCCGGCCGAAAGCCTCGGCAGCCGCACCGATATCGCCCGCCTCCGCCGCGATCCGCCCCAACATATACGACGCCCACGTCGCTCGGCGGTTGGGCGCCTGGTCCACCAGAGCCAGCACAGCCCGGAAATGCGCCGCCGCATGGTGCATATCGCCGCGCCGGTAATCCGCCGCGCCCACGGTGTACAGCCCGACATCCGCCGGCAGCTCTTTGGCCAAGGCCATCGCCGAGGCATCATCCGCGGCAGCCCGCACCTGACCGAGGCGCGCCTCCTGCGCTTCGCTCAGCCCATCCGTTTCCGCCTTGATCCGGGCGTTGTCCTGCTCCTCATCCGGTGCGTTGAAGCCCGGCTCGAAAGCACGCGGCGCATCCGCCGGGACCGTGACCAGATGGGTGGCTTCCCAGGCGAAACTGTTGTTCGGCGTGGCCTTCAGCGTCGCCGCCCGGTCGTCCAGCAACTGCCAGGGAAAAAACGGCCCGCAGGCAAACCCCACGGATGTCGCGACAACCAGCCCCAGCGCGGCACCGACGAGATTACGGGTTCGCATGCGTTTGCTCCGGCACACAGCGGGTCCAACCGACAGCCAAGCTCTGGTGCGCGCGCAACAACCCCGCCTGAGCACGCCGCAGCCGCCCGCCGTCCTCCAGCGCATAGCCGTTCAGCCCATCGGCCGCCGCGCAGGCACTGGGCAGCACCAGGGATGCCGGCAACGGCGCGTCGATATCGCCATTATTCTCCACCACCATATCGCGTGTCCCCGGCGTCTCGCCCGCCCGCATCGCCACGCGGACCGTCGGCACCACCGGATCGCCCCGCACCACCGCGCGCCACGTCGCCGGGCTCCATGCCCGCACATCGTCCTCGGTCGGCAAGCGGAACCACACGACCCCCGCCAGATGGGCCGGAGGATCGCGCTGCAAGCCCCGCATGAATGCCGCGATATCGGTGGGCGAGGCCATCAGCTCCGTCGCCGTGCCCCCCGCCAACAAAGGCCGTTCGCTCTCCACCGCCACCAGCCGCCCATCCGAACCCCAGCTCACCCGCGCCCCATAGGCCGGCAACGCCAGCCAAAAGGGCTTACCCGAGCGCCGGCCCATCGCATCGGCCCAACGGCGTGCCTGCACCGGATCGAACAGCCCCACGCGCGGGTTCTGTACCGCATGCACCTGCAGCACCGCGTCGGAAACCGGCGCCAGCACCGCATCCAGCCCGGGAGCATGCAGCCAATCCGGCAGCATCGTGATCGACAGCGGCACTGTGGCCGGCAGTTCCGCCCGAATCGTCGTCAGCAGACGCGCATAGGCCGCCAAGGACCCCGTCCCGCAATCGTGGTCGATCTCCACCCCCGCGATCGGCCCGGGATGCGTTCGGATCAGCGCCCCGATCCGCGCCGGCACCGTGTCCAGCGCGCTTGCTGTCAGGCGCCCATCCAGCCGTACCACCAGCACCGCCGGCCGCGTGACCTCGGCCCAATGCACATCCACGACCCGCCAATGCCCGGTCGCATCTTCCTCCGCCACCAACACCCGCCAATCCCGCACCAGCGGCGCGCCATCCCGCAAGGCTCGCGTCAACGCCGGCGACCACTGGAACTGCCAGACATACGCGTCCGACGGCAAAATCCACCCGCGCGCCGCTGAACCCGAAACCAGGGCGGCACAGAGCAACGTCAACAACCGCCCCCACCCCGATCTCATGAAAGAATCCCCGCTCAAGCTTGACCCCGGCGCGTCCCAGGGCAACGATCATGACAACGATGGAGACGTCCTACCATGACCAACGCTGACGATCTGCGCATGATCCGCGAAAGCGCGGCCGGCATCGCCCCGCGCACCAGCGATCTGAAACGAATCCGCGCCCTGCGCTTCTCCGAACCCGGCTTCGACCGCCCAGTCTGGCGCGAAATGTGCAACATGGGCTGGCTCGGCCTCCTCGCGCCGGAGGATCGCGGCGGCTCCGGCCTGGGCGTGCAGGAATTCTGCGCCCTGACCGAGGAACTCGGCGCCGCCCTCATCCCCGAACCCCTGATCCCCGCCGCGATGGCCGCACTGCTGCTGCCGGCCGACCAACTGGCCGAAGCGATGACCGGCGAACGAATCATCCTGCCCGCTTGGCAGGAAACGCCGCTGAGCATCGACCTCGCCGCCGGCAACACCACCTTCGCGAACGGCAAGCTGACCGGCAAAAAAATCTTCGTCCCCATGGCCGCCGGGGCCGACGCGTTCCTGGTCACCGTCCCCGGCGGACTGGCCCTGGTTGAGCGCAACGGACCGGGCGTGCACCTGACCTGCCAAACCACCCAGGACGGCGGCAACGCCGGCACCCTGACGCTCGACAACGCCCCGGCCACCTGGATCGACGGCGATCCCGCCCCCGCCTTCGAAATCGCCTGCATGGCGACCTCGGCCTATCTGCTCGGCGCCATGGACCGGGTCTTCGGGATAACCATCGAATATCTGAAAACCCGCGAGCAGTTCGGCCGCAAGATCGGGTCCTTCCAGGCCCTGCAACACCGCTCCGCCGACCTGAAAATCCAAGTCTCCCTCGCCCGTGCCGCGGTCGACGCGGCGGCCCGCATCCAGGACCGATCCACCGACCCCGCCACCCGCAAGGCCGCCGTGTCCCGCGCGAAAGCCCGAGCGTCCAACGCCGCATCGATCGTGACGCGGGGCTGCATCCAGCTTCACGGCGGCATCGGTTACACCGACGCCGCCGATCCCGGTCTGTTCCTGCGCAAGGTCATGGTGCTGGCCCCCGCCTACGGGTCCGAGGCACTGCACCGCGCGCGGTTCCGAGATCTGGCGCCGATGGAGGACGAGGACTAACGCGTGATCGCCAGAGGTGGAATCACACGGCGGCGTGAATCACG
>CAIRCM010000004.1 GCA_903877125.1 uncultured Acetobacteraceae bacterium
CTCGGCGCACGCGAGAGCGGCACCGCCCGGCTGGAGGAAGCCGTCGCCGCCTACCGCGCCGCGCTGGAGGAAAACACCCGCGACCGCGTGCCGCTGGACTGGGCGATGACGCAATACAATCTGGCCGAAGCCCTCGCCGTCCTGGCCGAGCGCACGCACGACCGCGGCCGGATGACCGAAGCCATCGCGGCGATGCGCGACGCGGCCGAGGTCTATCGCCAGGGCAACGTCACCTATTGGCTGCCGATCGCGGAACGGCGTGTGAAGGACATGGAAGCGGCGCTGGCGAAGATGCCGTGATGGGGTGGGTTCGGGCGGTTGGGCGGGGTTTGTTTTTTACACGCATGAACAGGATGAACGAGGATGGCCGGTGCCGGTGGCGCCTTCGGAGCGCCGCTTTGGACACGGGCTGATAAACGTGGCCGGTCATGCGCTCCGGCGGTTCCCTCAAGGTTCGGCCATCCTCGTTCATCCTGTTTATCCGTGTAAAAAACCTCTTCGGTCGTCCGGACGGTGCGTGCTGGTGGGGGGATGGGCGCGGGGTTGATAGGCGTGGGTCCCGGCATGCGTCGGGATGACGGAGGGGGGGGCGGCGGTGGGGGTGTTGGGCGGCTATGGGTTTTTGGTGGGCCGCGAGCCGGCGTTATCTGCCGCCTTGGCAGCCAGAGAGAAATCGCCGGTCATGCGCTCCGGCCGTTCCCTCAAGGTCCGGCCATCCTCGTTCATCCTGTTTATCCGTGTAAAAAACCTCTTCGGTCGTCCGGGCGGTGCGTGCTGGTGGGGGGATGGGCGCGGGGTTGATAGGCGTGGGTCCCGGCATGCGCCGGGATGACGGAGGGGGGGGGCGGCGGTTCCCTCGAGGTTCGGCCATCCTCGTTCATCCTGTTTATCCGTGTAAAAAGCCTTTTTGGTCGTCCGGACGGTGCATGCTGGTGGGGGGATGGGCGCGGGGTTGTTCGTCGTGGGTCCCGGCATTCGCCGGGATGACGAGGGTTCGGTGCTCAAACGCCCGGCGCGCAATGTCGTTCGTTACGGCGACGTACAGCGTGCCGTTCGACATCGGATAGACCCAGCCACCCTTCATGGGATGGATTTACCGAGCCTGGGCGCTCGCCTCGCTCCGCGTCGCACCTGACCGGGCAGCCAAAGCAGCGGCCATGAATTCGTCGAGGTCGCCGTCGAGCACCGCGTCGGGATTGCCCTTTTCCACGCCGGTGCGCAGGTCCTTGACCAACTGATAGGGCGCCAGCACGTAGTTGCGGATCTGGTGGCCCCAGCCGATGTCGGTCTTGGCATCCTCCTGCGCGGCCGTCACCGCCTCCCGCTTGCGCAGTTCCGCCTCATACATACGGGCGCGCAGCATCTCCATCGCGTTGGCGCGGTTGCGATGCTGGGACCGGTCGGTCTGGCAGGCGACGATGATGCCGGTGGGGATGTGGGTGATGCGGATCGCGCTGTCCGTCTTGTTGACGTGCTGCCCGCCGGCGCCGGACGCGCGGTAGGTATCCACCTTCAAATCCGAGGGATTGATGTCGATCTCGATCGTGTCGTCGATCACCGGATAGACCCAGATACTCGCGAAACTGGTCTGGCGGCGGGCGTTGGAATCGAAGGGGCTGATGCGCACGAGGCGATGCACACCGGCCTCGGTCTTCAGCCAGCCGTAGGCGTTGGGGCCGGAAATCTGGAGGGTGGCGGATTTGATGCCGGCCTGCTCGCCTTCGGATTCCTCCATCAGGTTGGCCTTGTAGCCGTGCTTTTCCGCCCAGCGGAGGTACATGCGCATGAGCATCTGTGCCCAGTCCTGCGCCTCGGTCCCGCCGGCACCGGCGTTCAGTTCGATGTAGCAGTCGTTGCCATCGGCCTCGCCGGACAGGAGGCTTTCGATTTCGCGCTGTTTGGCGACCTCGGCGGCGGCGCGCAGGGCGGCCACGCCTTCGGCCACCATGGCGGTGTCACCTTCGGCTTCCGCGAGTTCGATCAGTTCGAGCGCGTCGGACACCTCCGTTTCCAGGGTGGTGACGGCTTCCATGCCGGCGGCGAGCTGGTTGCGCTCGCGCATGAGCTTCTGGGCGGCGGCGGCGTCATTCCAGAGGGTCGGGTCTTCGGCTTTGTTGTTCAGTTCCGCGAGGCGGGCTTCGGCGACATCCCAGTCAAAGATGCCTCCTCAGCAGTGCGATCGACTGCTTGATCTGGTCGTTGAGGGCTTCGGACTCGGCGGACATGATGGCGAACTCAGGTCAAAGGGGAGCGGGTCAATACAGCCCGCCAAGGTGTGTGTCGACCCCGCCATGCGTCGGGGCTGCGATCGGTGGTCCACCGCCGGTATTGGTGGACACGGACGGTGCCCCATCGAGGCCACCGCCGATGGCGGGGTTCGAGCCGCCGGCGGCCTGCCCGGTCTTGTAGGCATCGGTCACGAAACCCGCGTTGCTGGTGACATTGATCCCAGCGGGCACGGGGAACGTCAGAACCGGACGGTCCTTCAGCGCGAAGGCCATGAAGTCGTGCCAGACCGGGGCGGACAGTACCCCCCCGGTTTCGTTGTTGCCCAGCGGTGTTGGCGTGTCGAAGCCGATCCAGACGGTGGTTTCCAAATCCGGCGTAAAGCCCGAGAACCAGGCATCCTGAAAATCCTGCGTCGTGCCGGTCTTCCCGGCGATCTGCCGGTTCAGCCCCTTACCGGCGGCGTAGCCGGTTCCATGGCGTACCACGCCCTCCATCATACCGATCAGCTGAAAGACGCTGGGGGCATCGGCGATCTGCTTACGGGGGTCGGTGATCCGGGGTGGGGCAGCAGGATCGGCGCAGTCCTTACACTCGGCCGGCAAGGCGCGGGCGATGATCTTGCCGGTACGGTCCTGCACACTGTCGATCAGGGTGGGGATGACCTCCCGTCCACCGGCAGCGATCGACGCATAGGCCTGCGCTTCGTGCAGGACGGTCGTGTCCACCGCGCCCAGGGCGGCCGGCAACACGTGGGGCATCGTCTCGTTCATATGGAACGCGGCGGCGGTGGCTGCGACGGCGTCCATACCGACGTGACGGGCGACGCGCAGGGTCACGAGATTGAGGGATTGCTCCAACGCGACCTTCAACGGGGTCGGGCCACTGAACGTGCCCTCATAGTTGCCGGGACGCCATTTCCCCGCCCCAGTCTCGATGACGATGGGCGCGTCGAGGAACACCTGGCTGGGCGAAATCCCGTGCATGAGCGCGGTCAGGTAGACCATCGGCTTGAAGCTCGATCCCGGTTGGCGCTGCGCCTGGACGGCGCGGTTGAACTGGCTCTGTTCCGCGCTCCAACCGCCGACCATGGCGAGGACGCGGCCAGTGGTGGGTTCCATGGAAACGAGCGCGCCCTGCACGAGCGGTATCTGACGCAGAACAAAGCGCGGACCTGTCGGGGGGGCAGGGCGTGGATGTTGCGGCGCGTTCGGGGCCGGGGCCGGGGCCGGGGCGGGATCGCTGCGGGGTGCAACCTGCTCCGCCATGATCACATCGCCGGGATGCAGCAATTCGGACATGCGGTGGGGGACCGGCCCCATCTTGCCGTCCTTGACGGGGCGTGCCCAGGCCAGATCGGCGAAAGGCAGTTCCCCGGAACGTGGCAACGGCATGGTGCCGGCCATCGCCGCGGGTTCCAGCCAGCCGAGCCTGGCGCCACCATCATCGGCGGTCAGTACGACCGCGAGCTTCCAGGCCGGCAACATCCCAGGGGGCCCGGCCACGGCGCCCAGCAGACTGGGCCATTCGCGATCCAGGGTCGTGCTGGTCAGCTGCGTGACCGGACCGCGATAGCCGCCGACTTTACGGTCATAGGTCATCAGCTCCTCCCGCAACGCCGCTTCAGCGGCGAGCTGCAGCGTGGGGTCGAGGCTGGTGCGCACGGACAATCCGCCCTGGGTCGCCATTTCCACGCCGAACTGGGCGATCAATTCGCGGCGGACTTCCTCGGCGAACCAATCCGACGCGGGGATCGGCGGCTGGCGCCGGAACGCGCTGGGCACGATCGGTTCGGCCTTGGCCTGCGCCGCCTGTTGCGGGGTGATCGCGTGGTCTTCTTCCATACGCTCGATCACCCAATCGCGGCGGGCACGGGCGGCGTCGGGAAATTTGAACGGGTTGTAGTTATTGGGCGCCTTGGGCAAAGCCGCCAGGAAGGCGGCTTCGGCGATGGTCAACTGGTCGAGCGATTTGTTGAAATAGGTCTGCCCGGCGGCGGCGACGCCGTACGCGCTGAGGCCCAGATAAATCTCGTTCAGGTAGAGTTCGAGAATGCGCTCCTTGGGCAAAGCGTCCTCGATCCGCATCGCGAGGATCGCCTCCCGCGCTTTACGGGCGATCGAGACCTCATTGTCCAGCAGCATGATCTTGGCGACCTGCTGGGTGATGGTGGACGCGCCGATCGGGCGCCTGCCCTGCCCCCGATGGGCCAGATCGAATGTCGCGGCGCGGGCGATCGCGAGGGGATCGAGGCCGTGATGGTGCCAAAAATTCTGATCCTCGGCCGAGATGAAGGCCTGGCTGACCAGCGGCGGGATCGCCGATACTGGCACGAAGATGCGGCGTTCGGTGGCGAGTTCCGAAAGCAGGCGCGCGTCGCCGGCGTAGACCCGGCTCGTGACCGGGGGTTCGTAGTTCCGGACCTTGTCGAGATCGTGCAGGTTCTGGCTGAATCGCTCGTAGGCGACCCAGGCGACCGCACCGCCGACGATGCCCGCGACGGCGATGCCCCCAAAAATGAGGGCGAAGAGAAAGTTGAAGAAGCCCAGAATGGGATTGCGGCGCTTCTTCGCCGGCTTGGCCTTTGCCTGTTTAGGGGCCGGCTTCGCTGGGCGTGTGGAATTTGGGGGAACCAGCGGTTCGCCCGCGGTCAACGGAGCGGTCATGCGCTCGCATATGGCGCTTTCCGAGCCGAAGGACCAGCCCCTTGTCGATAAGTTGAAGTGCGGCGCACCGTTCGGTCAGCCATCGGCGACCATCATCCGGCCGGTGGCGATGAACCAGCCGTCCACCGCGCGCTTCATCGCCCCGGCGACGAGTTTGCGGTGTTCGGGTTTGCGCAGGGCCGCTTCGTCATGGACGTTTGACATGAAGCCCATTTCGACCAATACGCTGGGGATATCGGCGGCCTTCAATACCTCGAACCCCGCATGACGGGTGGGATTGGGCAGCATCGGCAGTTCCTTGTCGAGACTGTGGACCAGGGAACTGGCGATCCTGGCGGAACCGGATCGGGTTTCCTGCCGCACGAGGGAGGCGAGGATGCGGGCGACGTCCGGGGGGGTATCGTGGAAGGCGCTGCCCAGGAAACGGTCAGCACTGTTTTCGCGCTTGGCCAGTTCGGCCGTCTGGGCGTCGGATGCGGTGTTGGCCAGGGTATAGACGGACGCGCCCCGCACGTGCGGGGCATCCGGCAGCGCATCGGCATGCATCGACACGAACAGCGCCGCGCCGCGCTTTTGCGCGCGATAGACCCGATCGTCGAGCGGAATGAAGACATCGCGGGCGCGGGTCAGTTCCACCCGGTAGCGGCCGCCGGCTTCGAGCTGGTGCTTCAACTCCAGCGCGGTGGCGAGGGCGACACGCTTTTCGTAGGTGCCGGACACGCCGATGGCACCGGGGTCCTTGCCGCCATGGCCCGGGTCCAGCATGACCAGCGGCGCGTTCGGTTTCGCGCCGGATTTCGCGGGTTCGTGGTGTTCGGCGTGGCGTTTGGCATGCGCGAAGGCGGTGCGGGTCAGCAGGAATGTTCCGGCCACCGCGCTGGCTCCGGCGAAGCGGCCGAGCACAAGGCGTCGGGCGATTGGGGCGTTCGCCTGAGGGGGCTCCCCTGAGGGTTGGTCGTCTTGGGCCATTGCGGATTCCTCGTGCGGCCGATATCATGCACTCGCGATCATTCGTTTATACCGCGACTCGGGTACATCTTCTA
Source organism: uncultured Acetobacteraceae bacterium (assembly GCA_903877125.1). GTDB lineage: Bacteria > Pseudomonadota > Alphaproteobacteria > Acetobacterales > Acetobacteraceae > Rhodopila. Next base: position 5,936 of record CAIRCM010000004.1, read on the forward strand.
GCACTTTGATCGTGGCTGCTTTATGGCCGGGGCGTTTTCGCGCCGCGACACGGGATTGGCCCGATCCGGACCGTCCCGATTGGCACTATATCGTTGGACCGATTGCCCGCAGTCTAGGTATCCGAACCCTTATTGGATGCGACCCATGTCCGACGATTACCCGATTACCCAGCGCAACCGGATCAAACGGCGCCACGAACGCGGCCGGTACGACAAGGAAACCGTGCACGCGATCCTCGACAGTGCGCTCGCGGCGCATATTTCCTACGTGATGGATGGGCAGCCGTATTGCACACCCACCGCGTTCTGGCGGGAGGGCGAGCATCTTTACTGGCACGGGTCATCCGCGAGCCGGATGATCCGCTTCCAGGGACCAGGCGTCCCGGTTTGCGTGACGGTGATGCATCTGGACGCGCTGGTGCTCGCCCGTTCGGCGTTCCACCATTCGGTGAATTACCGATCCGTGATGGCGTTCGGCACCGCGCACAAGGTGGACGACCCGGCCGAGAAGGCGCGCGCGTTGGACGGGTTTGTCGATCGTTTCTACCCGGGCCGTTCGGCGCTGCTGCGCCCGCCCAGCGCGAGCGAAATCAAAGCGACCACGTTCATCAAAATGGAGATCGAGGAAGCCGCGGCGAAAATCCGCGATACCCATGTCGGCGACGAGGATGAAGACTACGAACTGCCGATCTGGGCCGCGCGGTATCAGGTGCGTCAGGTCGTGGGCGAGGCCGAGCCGTGCCCACGCCAACACCCCGACGCTCAGCAGCCTCCGCCCGGGATGGAGGCGTATCGCCCCGGACGGACGCTGGACGAGATCATGACGGATACGGCGCGGTATGCGGAGAAGGCGTAGCGGTCAGGCGGCGTCCGGGGTGAAATCCATCGCGACGCCGTTGATGCAGTAGCGCAGGCCCGTCGGCGGCGGACCATCCGGGAACACGTGGCCCAGATGGCTGCCGCAGGTGGCGCAATGCACCTCCGTCCGGATCATGCCGTAGGAGCGGTCGATGGTTTCCTCGACCGCACCTTCGATCGGGCGGTCGAAGCTTGGCCAGCCGGTACCGCTTTCGAATTTAACGTCGGCGGCGAACAATGGCTGCTGGCAGCCGGCGCAGAAAAATGTCCCGGGCCGCTTTTCCCGCAGCAGCGCGCAACTCCCCGGCCGTTCGGTGCCGTGGTTGCGCATGACCGCATATTGCTCGGGTGTGAGCAGGCGGCGCCATTCGGCATCGCTGCGGGTGACCGGGAAGGGCTTGTCCATGGATTCCGCTCCTGCGAACTGTGGCGGCAGTTTGGCCGATGGGCGGGGGGTTCGTCCAGCGGGCGGGACCTTACGATACCGAGCCATGGCGATCGAGCCACCGGTCGGCTAGAGCACGATCGGGTCAAGTTGACCCGATCGTGCTCTATAAATCTTCGTTTGATCGCGTGATTCACGCCGTCGTGTGATTCCACCTCTGGCGATCACGCTCTAGACTGTCCGCTCGTCAAAAGGACCTCGCGATGAAAACCCTGCTCGCCGCCGCTGGTGCGATTTTGCTCTCGATCTCCGCCGCATCGGCCACACCCTACACTTGGACCCTATCGGGCGGGACGGACTCAGGATCAGGTACGCTGGACACAGGCGCTGCCTCGGGCGGGGGGCTGGAGGTGACCGATCTCAGTGGTACGGTTTACTTCGACGGCGGTGTCTACGCCGGCTCCGTCAGCCTGATCGGCGGCGAGCCAAGTTTTCCAGGCGCGATAGCAGAACCCGAGGCAGTCGCGTACGACAACATTGTTTATCCCTCGGCTCCCGCAGGGTTGGTCGACGGCAATGGTATTCTGATGGGCTTGGCGGGCGGCCCATATGTGATCGAAATCACGCTCCGCGGGTCCGGCAACTACGAAGTGCCCATCAGCAGTTCGGCGGCGGCAGGACCGACGCTGTACACCGCGACCGGTCTGACCTTCACGCTGACCGAGGTGCCTGAACCCTCAAGCGTCGCATTGCTGGCGGCAGGTTTGTTTGCTCTCGCCACTCTGCGGCGGCGGCGCTGAGGCCGGACGGGCATGGTGTCCACCCGACTAAGCAATAAGCTTGCGTGGGGGGGCTGTTTGCGTCATGGTCCGCGCCGCTCCGGTACCGCAACCGGGGGCCGCGGCGGTGCCGCGAACCCCTGGTCCGATTCGGTGAGCGCGTGAGCCCTCTTGTGCACGCAGGATAGCAACCTGCAACGCCGACAGGGGCGGGACCGCCTCATTGAGCGCGATATCGGCCGTGTCGCGCCCCCAATTCGGATTTGTGGCGCGCCGGGTTCGTCCGCGAGGGCGGTCGGCAACTGTTTTCACACGGGGCAGCGTTCCGCGAGGGAGCGCGCCGACCGAACGTCAGGGACCGATGAGCCACGCCGCTGCCTTTTTGCTCGCGATCGAACCACCGCCCGTTGTGGCGGCAGGCGTCGCGGGCTTGCGCGCGCATCGGAGGAGTTTCCCCAACCTGTCCGACGGGCCCCATTCCTCAAACATATTCCGGCGCTCCAGGGCGCGTGCTTGGGCGCGGATCGCGCTCGGGGTAACGCCACGCAGCCGAGCGCCGTACCGGAGTTCAGGCGTAAATGACGAAGCGTATGTTGATCGATGCCACACACGCGGAAGAAACACGCGTTGTGGTTCTGGATGGTAGCCGACTAGAAGATTTCGACGTCGAGACATCGAGTAAACGGCAACTCAAGGGTAACATCTACCTCGCCAAGGTTGTCCGGGTCGAACCCAGCCTCCAGGCTGCGTTCGTGGAATATGGCGGCAACCGCCATGGATTCCTGGCCTTCGCGGAAATTCACCCCGACTACTACCAGATCCCTGTCGCCGACCGGCAGCTACTGATTGCGATGGAGCTGGAGCAGGCTCGGCTGGAAGAGGAACAGGCCGAACTGGAAATGGCTCTGGAATCGGGGGGGTCGTTCGAGGCCGAGCCGGTGCCGGTCCCGGTGGTTGCCGAGAGTGAAGCCGAGGCCGCACCGGACGCCACGGAAAACCTGGAAGCGGCGATCGCGGCCGAATTGTTGCCGCCCACCGGGGCCGACGAGCCCGATCAAGCAGTGTCGGACGCCGAACTGCCAGCCAACGCGCAAGCTTTGGTGATCGAGACGGCAGTGGTGCACGGCCCGGCGGAGATCGAAACATCCGAAACGGCGGACATCGTTCCGGAGATCGCGGTAGCGGCACCGGACACCGCGCCAAGCGAAACTGTCGCGGAAGCGAGCCCGGCACCTGTCGTGGCGGAACCGGTTGCGGACGCCGAGCCGGTCACCGAGGCTCAGAACGGTGACGCCGAATCGCGGGACCGCGAGGATACGGCGCGAGTCGAGGCAACGCATGCCGAGGCTGCCGAACCGGCACCGGACCCGTTCGACGCCCCTGCCCCGTTCTCGGACCCCGCCGAAGAGTTCTTCAGCGCCTCCGACGAGGACAGGACAAACGACAACGACGCCGACGACCTCGATGCCGGGGAGGCCGATGGCCCGCCGCCGGAAACCGTGGGTGGCGGGGACACCGATACCGGCGAGGAACGCGCCGAACGTCGGCAGCAGTCGCGCTTCATGCGCAACTACAAAATTCAGGAAGTCATCCACCGCCGGCAGATCCTGTTGATCCAGGTGGTCAAGGAAGAGCGCGGCACCAAGGGCGCGGCGCTGACGACGTATCTCTCGCTCGCCGGGCGGTTCAGCGTGCTGATGCCGAATTCCCCACGCGGGGGCGGCATTTCGCGGAAGATCACCTCGGCGGCCGATCGGCGGCGGTTGAAAGAGGTGATGACCGAGTTGGATATCCCCCGGGGCATGGGGATGATCGTGCGCACCGCGGGGGCGCAGCGGCCGAAGCCGGAGATCAAGCGCGACTGCGAATATCTGCTGCGTCTGTGGGACGATATCCGCGAACTGACGATGAAGTCGGTGGCGCCGGCGCTGATCTACGAGGAAGCCAGCCTGATCAAGCGGGCGATCCGCGACGTTTACTCGCGCGACATCGACGAGATTCTGGTGGACGGCGAGGATGGCTGGCGCGCGGCGCATGATTTCATGCGCATGCTGATGCCGACCCACGCGAAGAAAGTGCAGTTGTGGCGCGATCCGCAGCCGCTGTTCGCGCGCGGCCAGGTCGAAGCGCAGTTGGATGCGATGCTGCAGCCGATCGTGCAACTGCGTTCCGGCGGGTATCTGGTGATCAACCAGACCGAGGCGCTGGTCGCGATCGACGTGAACTCCGGCCGGTCCACCCGCGAGCGAAACATCGAAGAGACAGCGCTGCGGACCAATCTGGAAGCGGCGGACGAAGCGGCTCGGCAGTTGCGGTTGCGCGATCTGGCCGGGCTGATCGTCATCGATTTCATCGACATGGAATCGAAGCGGCACAACGCGATGGTCGAGCGGCGCATCAAGGAAGCGCTGAAGAACGACAGGGCGCGCATCCAGGTCGGGCATATCAGCCATTTCGGCCTGCTGGAAATGAGCCGTCAGCGGCTGCGGCCGTCGTTGGCCGAGGCGAGTTTCATCGCCTGCCCGCATTGCGGCGGCACCGGCCATGTCCGTAGCACCGACAATGCGGCAATCCACGTCTTGCGCGGGATCGAGGAGGAAGGCGGCAAGCGTCGCGCGGCGGAGATTGTCGTGCACGTGGCGACCGCGATCGCGCTCTATCTGCTCAACCACAAACGAGAGCGGTTGCAGGAGATCGAACAGCGCTACGGCATGCGCGTGATTGTCGCGGCCGACGATTCGCAGACCGGCAGCGGATACCGGATCGACCGCACGCGCAGCCGTGCCGAGGGAGAGTTCATCCCCGCTCCGATGCCGGCCGGATTGCCGCCGTTGTCTGCCCTGTCGCATTTGGATGCGGATGAGGACGAAGTACCGGTTGCGGAAGACGAAACGGACGACTCCCCTGCCCCGGCCGCCGTGTCTGGACGGGCGGAAACCGCCGAAGAAGCGGCCGAACGCGGCAAGCGGCGGCGGCGGCGGCGGCGGGGCCGGCGGGAGGATGGGTCTCCGTCCCAGCCCGGCGATGCTGACGGCGATGAAGGCGGCAGCGATGCCGAGGATGCTGGCACCGAGGAAGCTGCCGCGGCCGAAGCCGAGGCGGGGGATGAGGCTGTGGCGACCGACGCCGCACCGAGCGAGGTTGTTTCGACCGAGGACGTGCCTGCCGAAGCGCCGGTCGACGGCGAGGACGATGGCAAGAACCGCCGGCGCGGACGCCGGGGCGGTCGGCGCAAGCGGCGGGACGGGTCGGAGGGCGATCTGCTCGCCATCGCCGAACCCGATGCGGAACAGCCGGACCTTCCGCCGGTACCCGCCTATACCGGGCCGACGCCAGCGAACCCGTTCGGCGGCGAGGTATTCGACATCTTCGACGTGCTGGAACAGGCGGAGCAGCGGGCGGCCGCGCAGGTGCATGTGGTGACAGCGGCGCCGACGCCGATGCCGGAACCGATGCCGGTTGACGCGACGGTCGAGGCCGTTGCCGAGCCCGAAACACAGCCGGACTTGCCCGTTGCGGCGGCGCCGGAACCGGCGGCTATCGTCGAACCTGAACCGGTCGTTGAACCCGTGCCAGTCGCCGAACCCGAACCGGTTGTCGAAGCGACGCCGGAACCGGCCCCTGAGCCAGAACCGGAACAGATTGTGGAGCCCGTTGCCGGCCCGGCGATCCAGCCGATCGTGATCGGCGAGGCGCCGCCTGTGGAGAAAAAGCGCGGGTGGTGGCGTCGATGATCCCGAAGCGCGCCACCGGCGGCTGACACCGGTGGTGGCGGGGTTCGAACTCCCCAAGCTTGGCCTCGGCACCTATCAAATGACTGGTGCCTCGTGCCAAGCTGCGGTGGAGAGCGCGCTTGGCCTAGGCTACCGGCATATCGACACTGGGCAGATGTATGGGAACGAGGCGGAGGTCGGGGCGGGTCTTGCTGCCTCCGGCCTTGTTCGGGACAGCTATATCCTGACTGGCAAGGTCTGCCACGCTTTGACGACGCCCGAGGTCGCGCGCGCCTCGCTTGAAGAAACGTTACGGCGGCTGCGAACGGATCATCTCGATCTTTGTTTGTTGCACTGGCCGCGCGCGGGTCTGAATATTCCGGGCGTTCTGGAAATGCTGATGCGAGCACGGCAGGATGGACTGACGCGGGAGATCGGCGTGGCCAATTTTCCCCGACATCTGTTGCGTCAAGCTGTGGAAGACGTTGGGGCGCCGATCGTTTGCGATCAGGTCGAGTATCACGTGCTGCTCGATCAGACCGCGCTGCTGACCTATTTGCGCGCGCATGGGATGATGCTGGTCGCGCACGTGCCGTTGGCGCGCGGGGCGCTCGCGGACCACCCGGTGCTCGTACGAATCGGTGCGCGACATGGTGCGACGGCGGCGCAGGTGGCGCTGAAGTGGCTGATGGATCAGGAAAACGTGGCGGTCATTCCGAAGGCGGGGCGACCGGCAAGCCAGCGGGAAAATCTCGCGGCGGTGAATCTGGTGCTGGACGACGCGGACCGGGCGGCGATCGCGGCACTGCCCAAGGACCGACGCACGGTAAATCCGCCCTTCGCTCCGGCCTGGGATTGACCCTGATCAGAAGCGGCCGCCGCGGTTGTAGGAGTCGACAAGCGAATTGTAATCCTTGATCAGCCGCGCCGTTGAGCCTTCCACCGTCCAACCGGCGCCGGAGTTCAGCATCATCTGCTCGCCCTGGCTGTAGGGTACGTGGTCGCGGACCCGGCGCATCGCCTGTTTGGCGGTTTTCAGGTATTCCTTCGCAGCGCTGACGAACATGCCGCCGAGGCCACCTTCCTTGTTGTCGGTCGCATAACGGTCGGCTTCGGTGACGATGGCGTCGTAGTCGGTCAGCGCGGCGTTGACCTTGTCGATATCCGGGACAGCAACCTTCTCGGCGCGCAGCAGCGTTTTCGCGCGCAGCATCACCGCCTCCAGATAGAAGTGCGCCTTGCGACCCTCAGTGCTTTCGACCTCGGCGAGTTTCGCGAGCGCGTTTCTGTCTTGAATCACGTCGACCGCGGCCCGCAGTTTTTGGTCCGCGGCGGCGAAGGCGTCCCAAGCGGCGATCAGGCGCGGGTGCAGCGCCTTGCCCTTCGCCATATGGTCGTCCTTGTAGTTCTGCTGTTCGTAGTAGTCGTCCGCTTCCTTCAACAGCGGTTCCAGTTTGACGATGGCATCGACGTAGGCGGCGCCCAACGCCTCCAGTTCCGGCTCATGCGGTTCTTTGGCGTTGGCGGCAGCCACCCCATCGGCGCAGGATTTCGGATCGTAGATGGTGTAGGTGCCATAGATGATACGTTCCGCCCCGGTCGGTCCGGTCTTGGCGGCCCAGCTGAAATAACGCTCCCGCGACGAATAGGCCCTGGCCGATTCACGATTGATGCAGTCGATGTAGGCGTTGATTTTTTCGGTCAGCACCGACCTTTCGGCATACGCCGGGACCGGTACGACGAAGCCTATAAACGCCAAAACCAGCGCGAAAATCGCGGTGTGAAATCCTGGGCGTTTCATCATGGTCTGGCTTCCATCCGTTAACGCGGCACTGGTATCGTCGGCAAAGCCCAACATTTCGGCGCCTCTGCTGTCAACGCGTTTCGCGACAGTCCGGACGGACACGTGAAGCAAATTTTGGTGTACGAACGGTGAAGCGTTCGCCAGCTTGCGCAAACATTGCGTCTGGTGCCTATATCCGCACTGACCGGTTCGGGTCCAAAGGGAGGCAACGATGAAAATATGTCTGTGTGGTTGCGCGCCACGGATGGGTCGGCGTAGCCTGATCGCTGGCGCCTTGGCGGCGACCGCCGTGCCCGCCGTCGCGGCGGTGCCGGCCGATCCCCGGTTGATCGACGATCTCGTCGTTGCAAATCGCATCCTTTATGACCAGGGCGTGGTCGATGGGTTCGGCCATATCTCGGCCCGTCACGACAAGGACCCGAACAGGTATCTGCTGTCGCGCAGCATGGCACCGGCGCTGGTCACCGCCGACGACATCATGGAATTCGATCTGGACAGCAATCCGACGGACAGCAGCGGACGCACACCGTACCTCGAACGTTTCATCCATGGCGAGATATACAAGGTACGGCCCGACGTCATGGCCATCGTCCACAGCCACTCCCCCGCCGTGCTGCCTTTCGCCGATACCCATACGCCGCTGAAACCGATGAACCATATCGCGGGGTTCCTGGGTTCGGGGCCGCCGGTGTTCGATATCCGCAGCACCGCCGGGGATGCCAGCGACATGCTGATCCGCTCCAAAGATCTGGGCCGCGCTTTGGCGAAATCGATGGGGCAGAGCCAGATCCTGCTGATGCGCGGGCATGGATCGGTCGCGGCGGCGCAATCGGTGCGCCATGTCGTATTTCGGGCGATTTACACCGAGGTGAACGCCCGGACCGAGCTTCAGGCGATGGCGTTGGGAAAGCCGGTGTTCCTGAACGAAAAGGAAGCCGCCGCGGCCATGAAGACCAATGACGGCCTGGTCGAACGTCCTTGGGCCCTATGGAAGCAAAGGGTCGCCACTAAATAACGGTTGGGGGAGTACAGCACGATCGGGTCAAGTTGCCCCTATCGTGCTCTATAAATGTTTGTTTGATCGTGTGGTTCTCGCCGCCGTGTGATTCCACCTCTGGCGATCACGCGCTAATCAGTCCACCGTGCGGCGGCGGCGGGATGGGTATCCGGCAAACGGTCCCCGGCACCGAACAGCTTCTGCCGGTACGTCCCGTCAGTATACCCGGTCTTGTAGACGCCGCGTTCCTGCAGCACGGGCACGACCAGTTCGATGAACGTCTCCAGGCATTCCGGCATGACGGTGCGGGAAAGGTTGAAGCCGTCGATATCGCCCTCGTTCATCCACAACATCAATGCGTCGGCAATTTGTTCAGGAGAGCCGACGATCGGCGGCTGGCGGCTACCGAGGACGAAGCGGTCGAGCAGTTGGCGCTTGGTCCAACCCTGCCCCAGCGCAGCGGCGATCGCCTCGATATTCGATTGAATGGCCTGGCTGCCGCGCCCATCGACGGGTTCATCCATATCGAATCGGGCGAAATCGATACCCAGGGATGCCCCGGCATGGGCCAGCGCGCCTTCCCTGTTCGCGTGGCTCCGGTAATCCTCCAGCATATCCCGGGCTTCCCGCTCGGTGCGCCCGGTCACGACGCTGCAACTGACGAAGGCCTGCATCGGTCGCGGCGCGGCGCGGGCGCGCAGGTCGGAGACGATGCGACGGACATTGGCGTGGGTGCTGCCGTAGAGAAACACGCATTCAGCATGGCGGGCGGCGAAGGCGCGGCCGCGGTCGGAAGCCCCGGCCTGGTACAGGACGGGGGTGCGTTGGGGCGACGGTTCCCACAGCGGGACGGCATCGATGTTGAATTGCTTGCCGTGATGGTGCACCGCGCGCACACGGGTGGGGTCGGTGTAGACGCCGGCGGTGCGATCTCGGATCACCGCGTCGTCCCGCCAGCCGCCCTCCCATAGCTGATAGACCGCTTGCATATACTCATCGGCGAGGTCGTAGCGGTCATCATGCGCCATTTGCCCGGCCAATCCCATGGCCCGGGCAGCGCTGTCGAGATAACCGGTGACGATATTCCAGCCGATTCGTCCGCCGGTGAGATGATCCAAGGTGGCCATCCGGCGCGCGAACAGAAATGGCGGCTCATAGGCAAGGTTGCAGGTGACACCAAACCCCAGATGGTTGGTGGCGTGCGCCATCGCGGGCACGAGCGCCAAGGGATCGATCAGGGGAATCTGCACGGCGCCGCGTAACGACGGGGCCGGACTTCCTCCATAAACGTCATAGACGCCGAGTATATCCGCGAGAAACAGTCCGTCGAACAGGCCCTTTTCCAGCAATTTGGCAAGGGCTACCCAGTAATCGAGGGAGTTATAGCGGCTTGAACGGTCACGCGGATGGGTCCACATGCCGTGCTGTATGTGCCCGACACAGGCCATATCGAAGGCGTTCAGGCGGATTTGACGCGTTTCCGCATTTTGCCCACAACCATTGGATTGCATTATGTTAATCTCCCGTCGATGTGACCGCGCTTACCGACAATTCATGTTGGGACCGCGGTGCTGAATGCTTGCAAAATGCGTGTTGGCGCCCCATTCTGGGGACTGTTAACCATGTCAGTACTAGCTTCTCTTTTGCGTCCAATCATATAAGGACTTTCTCAGGTGGCCGAGTCCCCCATTCGAACCGCATTGTTCGTCGATTTCGATCAGGTTTACGGCGGTCTATACCGCATCCGTCCGGAAGCGGCAGAACGCTTCGCCACCCAGCCCGACAAGTGGCTTCGGTTTTTCGAGGAAGGACGGCATGTCATAGGCCCCGATTCGGAGGAGGAAACCACACAGCGTGTCATCCTGGTGCGCAAATGCTATTTGAATCCGGTTGGATCTGTGCGCAACGCCGTTGCGCCATCCTATCGGTCGGGACCTCCGATTCGGGATTCGCAGGATAGTTTCAGCAAATACCGGGCGTATTTTACCCGCGCGGCGTTTTCGGTCGTGGACTGCCCGCCGCTGACGAGCAGGGGCAAAAATTCCGCCGATATCGTGATGGCAATGGATATCATCGACGCACTCGGGCACAAGACACATTTCGAGGAATTTATCATTCTCTCGGGCGACGCGGATTTTACGCCCGTGCTGCTGCGCCTGCGGGAGCATGATCGCGCGACGACGATCCTTGGCGACACGCTGGTTGCCGCCGCCTATCGCGCTGCGTGCGACAATCAGGTGTGGCAGCAGGATTTCATCGAACATGCCATGGGCATGAGTGCTCAGGCCCCGATCACGCGTGATCCGGAAGACCGGCCCGATGGCGCGCGGCCTTCGCTGATTACCAACGTAACCCAAGCCGTGGCCAATTATCTGCGCCAGGGCGGGCCGCGCCCGATCAACCATCTGATCCCGGTGTTCAATGGGTTTCCGGAATTCGTCTATCCGACGGACGGGTTGAAATGGTTCGGTTACGGCTCGTTGACCCGCCTTGTCGATGAGATGGCGGGCCGCGAACCGGCGCTGCAGATCGACAAATCCGACCCGAGCTTCTGGGTGTTGTCGTGCCTGCCGAGTTCGGAAACCCCCGAACAGGATGAGGCCGCGTTGATTCAGCGCATCATCGCATGCGTGCGCGACATCTTGACGAAGGAACCGGAACCCGTTCCGCTCGCCCGTCTGGGCCAACTGGTGCGGCACCAACTGCCGATGGCGCAGGACGCGGACTGGCCAGGCGGGCGTCTGCTCGCCGATCTGCTACGCGAGGCCAACGACCCGCATATCGCGGTGATTTCGGACCCGCCGGGCTTCGCGCACGATCCGATCGTCCATCCGCGACGCGAAGGCCGGCAGCAACCGTCCGCCGATCAGGGGCACGACATCAAGGCGCTGATGACGAAGGTCACGCGCGTATCCGGTTGTCCGGCACTGCGTCCCAGCGAGTTCCGCCTGATGTTCGAACAGATGGCGGCGGAGCTGCAACACCTCAATGGTGCCTCCCGCGTGCCGTGGACACAGTGGTATCTCGCTTCGGCGGTCTACGAACGTTGTGCCGAACAGGGTGCTCGGATCAGTCGCGATGCGGTGTCATATGTGCTCACCAGCTTGGAGAACGCAGGTTACAACTGGCATGCCGGGCCGGACTACCATTCGGCCGACAATCTGACCGATACCTTCCTCGATAATCTGGAGGCGCTGTGCGAAGGCGCTCGGCTGGAATTGACGGACGAGGAACTGGGGATGCTGGAAGAATGGATCAGCGATACCCCGTTCGAAGGCGATGAGGCGTCGGAAGCGGCGGAACCCGAGGCCGACGCAGCGTAAGCCCTGTCAGATGCGCAATGAGGCGATCGCGTCGGCGAGGGCTTTGTGGGCCTTTTCCGCCGCCGACGTGGCATCGGCGATGGCAGCGCGCAACTGATCGATCCTTGTTTCGTCGGCGTCGAGAGCCTTGGTGAGCCGACTGCGCAGGGCATCGCCAGCGCTGACGGCCGCCAAATTCTGGCGCAGTCGGTCTTCGTCGGCCTGCACGCCGTCCAACGTTTTGTTCAACGAATCGATCTCGGCCCGCTTGCGTGCCTCATCGCGGCGGAGGTCGATCAGATGGCGCAGCGCCGCGCGGCCGGCCTGATCGATGTGGTCATTGCCGACGATCAACTGAAGGAGCTGATCGTCGCCCGCCAGCAGGGCGGTCGTCTGCCGGGCGGGCTGGTCGAGATACACGGTTACGGCCTGGGTCTCACCGGGTTTCAGCGACATCGCCAGACGCCAGGCGGATTCGGTGGTTTCCTCGGCCTTGGCCGCGCCCTGGGCGATCGTGAGAGTCTGGTTGCCATTGGCCTTGGGAATGGCCAGCAACACCGAGCGCGGTTCGTTGGCGGGCGCGGTCACCGAGATACGGAAGACCTGGCGGAAGCGCTGGACATAGGTCAGAACGCCATCCGCGACGCTGAAGGCTGACACCACGGATGGCGCCGTCGTCTGGGTGGCATCGACCGACGTGCGGAGGTCCTGCGCGAAGGACAACAGCCGCACCTGCCCGGCCGGCAGCCCGCCCAGGCGCGCATCGCCCACGAAGCCGACGGCCGTCCGGGATTCGTAGAGCGTCAGGACGCCAGCGGGCAGACTCAGCCCGGTGTCGTTATGGACGCGGATTGAGGAGAACGGATGGGCCTGCCCATAGGATGCGAGGTCGACCCGTTCGGCTGGGACGTCCTTGTCCACGATCGGCAGGGTTTCGGAATGGCCGGCCTGAAGGTCGACCGGCTGCGCGAGGGTGAAGCTGGTCTCCTCGGCGGATTCATCGGCCGTCGCGGCCTGCGCCGGGGCCGCCATCGGGATTGACGCCGGAGCGGGAGAGGGCGGGGGCGGCGGCAGGGGCATGCCGGCGCCAATGCCGAAGGCGGGCGCCACGATGCCACGCAGCGCGGGGGCTTTCATGGCCGCGCCAGCCGGCTCGGCGGGTCGCGCTTCGGTGTCGATGTCCGGAAGAACATGGCCGAGGATCTCGACCGGGACTTCCGGACGCTGCACGAAGTAGGATCGATACAGCGCCTGCCGGAAGCTAACGGGATTGCCGTATTGCAGGGTCAGAGACACGCCTTTCCAGTCGGCGCCCGACTGGTTTTCCAGCGTTGCCCAGCCCTGCAGGCGCGCCTTGGGCGAGCCGGTTTCGGGCAGCAGCAGCCGATAGGTGGCTTTCCACAACGGCGCGCCTGCGACGTAGCCGACCGCGACGGTGCGCTTGCCGCCCCCTTTGACGCGGATGGTCAAGTGGCGGGCGGTCCTGCCGGCTTCGCGCCTCAGGGCTTCCATCGCCTGCTCGATTCGGGCGCGCAGCACGGGATCGGCCACCTGCACCGCTTCGGCGTCCTCCAGCACGAACTGGCGGAGGCCTTCGGCGGTGAGCAACGTCACGCGGCTGGTCTGAACGCTCGCCTGATCGGTGGTCTTGGTGGCGGCCTCCACCTGCATGATACGGCCGGTCATCGGACGCGGGCCCTGCACCGTGACTTCGGTCCCACGGAGGGCGTTGAGGTAGTCGGTCGGCGATTTCAACGCGTCCGGGCCGAAGGGGAGATCGCCGAAGGCGGCGATGGTGTTGTCCTTGCCGGGCAATTCGACACCCGCGACTCCGCCGGATGCGTCGAAGACGACCAGCGATTTCAGCACGTCGTCAACTTGGTCGAGCGGGACGTCGAGGCCGAGCGTGGCATCGCCCTCCACGTCGGCGGCGTATTCGAAATAGCCGATGCCGCCGGAGGAGAGCATGACACGTTTCAGGGTCAGGTCGGCGGCGGTAGCCGGGAAAGCGAGACCCAGGGACAGGAAAGCGAGGACGATCTGGCGCATCGGACGGGAGTCTCCGGCTGTGTTGTCGGAGCCTGTCCCCGCCATCCCCAGGGATCAAGTGACGAAATGGTGCGTTTGAGCGCGATCGGGTCAAGCTGACCCAATCGTGCTCTATAAATCTTTGTTTGATCGCGTGATTCACGCCGCCGTGTGATTCCACCTCTGGCGATCACGCTCTAAAGTCGTTCGATGATCGTGACGTTGGCGGTTCCGCCGCCCTCGCACATGGTCTGCAGGCCGTAGCGACCGCCGGTGCGTTCGAGCTCGTGCAGCATCGTCGTCATGATGCGCGCACCCGTCGCACCGATCGGGTGTCCGAGGGAAATACCGCCGCCGTTGGGGTTCAGCTTGGCGTGCGGGACCGGGGTTTCCGCCAACAGGGCCATCGGGACGGAGGCAAAGGCTTCATTACATTCGACGATATCGAGATCGTCCCAAGCCAGACCGGTCCGTTGCATCGCTCGTTTGGTGGCTGGGATGGGCGCGGTGAGCATGATGATGGGGTCGTCGCCCATCACGCTCATGTGGTGGATGCGGGCACGGGGGGGCAGGCCGTAGCGTTTCAGCGCGGCTTCGGAGACGATCAGCACGGCGGCGGCTGCGTCGCAGGTCTGGCTGGACACGGCGGCGGTGAGCAGCGGAAAGCCCGGTAGCGGCTTCAGTTCAGCCATTTTTTCCAGCGACGACGCGCGCGGGGTTTCGTCCTTCGTCACGCCGTTCAGCGGCACGATTTCGCGGTCGAATTTTCCGGCCGCCTGAGCCGCCAATGCTCGATTGTGGCTTTCCAGCGCGAAAACTTCCATCGCTTCGCGCGAAAAATTCCATTTTTCGGCGATCATCGATGCGCCGCGGAACTGGGAGACCTCCTGCGTGCCGAAGCGGGCGACCCAACCCTCGGAGGTGGAAAAGGGATCGCCGAGGCCCAAAGGTTCGGCCGCCCCGAACGCATACCCTATGGGAATTTGCGACATGGTCTGCACGCCGCCGGCGACGACGACGTCCTGGGTGCCGCTCATGACTGCCTGAGCAGCGAAGTGGATCGCCTGCTGGGACGATCCGCACATGCGATCGATCGTGACACCGGGCACGGTGAGCGGCAGGCCGGCGGCGAGCCAGCATGTGCGGGCGATATTGAAGGACAGCGGCCCAACAGCGTCGATGGCGCCGAAAACGACGTCGTCATACTCGTCAGCGGGGATCGCGTTGCGTTCGACGAGGTGGCGCAGCACATGGCCGCCGAGATCGGCGGGATGCACCTGGGCCAAACCGCCCCGGCGGCGGCCGGTCGGGGTGCGGATGGCGTCGACGATGTAGGCCTGAGACATGGTGCGGGTCCTTTTATGGGAGGTCGATCACAGCCTGGGTCTGGGTAACCTTGGCCGCGAGGCGACCGTTTTCATGCCGCAGGCTGGTTTCCCACACCTGCGTGCGGCGGCCGCGGTGCAGCGGCACGCTTTCGGCGATCAGCCTGGCATTGACCGGCGTGCCGGCGAAGAAGTTCGATTTGCTCTCGATGGTCGTGGTGAATTGCCTGTCGCGGAGATTGAGCACCGCCCCCATCGCGCCGATGGTATCGGCATAGGCCATCATGACGCCGCCGTGCACGCTGTCGGCCTCGGTGCAATGGTCCTGGCGAATGGTCATCTCGGCGACGACGCGGTCTTTCCGCGCGACGGTGATCGTGAAGCCCAGGAAGTTGGGTACGCCGGGCAGGCGCGCGAGCATGGCCAGCGCTTGCTCGCGCAAATCTTCGGTCATCGGTGTCCTCCCCGCGTGTAACGGGGCGGAAGATTAACCGGTGCCGTGGACGTAGGCTACCAAGCTTTCGACCTCATGTTCGCGCTGGGTGATGATGGATTTCACCACGTCGCCGATGCTGACGAGGCCGACGAGTTCACCGCGATCGACGACCGGCAGATGACGGAACCGGCCCTCGGTCATCATTTCCATCGCCTCGCTTTCGGTTGTCGAGGGATGGGCGAACTGGAGGGCCTTGGTCATGAGCTGACCGGCGGTCATGTCCAGCCCCCCGGCGCCATTGGCCGCGAGGCAGCGGACGATATCGCGCTCGCTGACGATGCCGAGCAGGTGGGTGTCGTCGTCGACGACGAGGACGGCGCCGATGCGGTGTTCGGCGAGGATTTTGGCGACTTCGGCGATGGTCAACGATGGGTCGACCGAGGTAACCCGGTTGCCCTTGTGTTTCAGAATTGCCGCGACTGTCATGGCGCACACTCCCATCTGTTGGGGGCGCGCGATCCGGGGCCGGAAGTCAGACCGCCGGCCGGAACCGTCCGCGCGTCTTCTCCGCGCTGGAGAATGCGCGTTTTTTCACCGGAGGTGCAAAGTATTTCTTGTGCCGCGATCAATCCGTTGCCGCGATCAGTCCGTCCGGGGCACGGCGACGACGCCGGCCCGGATCATCTCCGCGATTTCCGCCTCGCCGTAGCCGTGTTCGGCGAGGACGTCGCGTGTGTCCTCGCCCACCCGCGGCGCGTGGGCGCGGCGGGTGCCGCTTTGCAGCGGCGGCAGGCCGGGGATGTTCGGCATGGGCACCAACTGGTCGATGCCGGGCTGCGCCAGCCAGGACATGATGCCGGTGGCGGCGACCTGTTCCTCCTTCAGGAACTCCTCGTAACTGTTCACCCGGCCGTTCATGATGCCGCGTTCGGTCAAGCGTTCGCTCAGCCATTCGGTGGTGCGGGATTTGATTTCCGGGCGGACGATGTCGAGCAGTTCGTCGAGATTGTCGCCGCGCCCCTTGTGGGTGGCGAAGCGTGGATCGTCGTGGAGGTCCATCCGTTCGATAGTTTCGCAGAACGGTTTCCAGTCGCCGGGCCGCACCATGGTGATGTTGATCTGGCCATTGGCGGTGTTGAACACGCCATTCGGCATCGACGTGCGCTGTGCGACGCCTTTTTCCAGATAGTTCGCGATCAGACGGATCACCGACAGCATCGCCCCGCCATGCATCAGGCTGAGTTCGATGAAACGCCCCTGTTTCACCGCCTGCTCGCGCCGGACATAGAGCGAGGTGGAGATGGCCTGAAAGCCCAGCAGCCCGCTGAACATATCGATCAGGGATATGGCGATGCGATGGGGATGGTTGTCGTGCTCGCCCTTGTTCTCGGTGACGATGCCGATGAAGGCCTGGAGCACCGGGTCCATGGCCGGACGGGCGGCGAGAGGGCCGGTCTGGCCGAAACCGGAGATCGAATAATAGAGAAGGCCGGGATTGCGGGCGCTGACGGCATCGTAGCCGAAACCGTAGCGTTGAATGGTGCCGGGTTTGAAACCCTCCATGAAGACATCGGCGCCGTCGATCAGGCGCCAGAGGACTTCCCTGCCCTTTTCGGTTTTCAGATCGAGCGCCAAAGCGCGTTTGCCGAGCGTGCCGTAGAAGGAAAAGGCGGAGTGGTCGCCATAGGTGCGGCCGAGGATTCGCGACCAATCGCCGCCGTTATGCGGGGTTTCAACCTTGATGACGTCGGCGCCGTGCTGGGCCAGCATCATCGCGCATGAGGGGCCGGCGACGCCGCCGGTGAGGTCGATCACCTTCAGCCCCGCGAAGGCTGCGTTGTAGTCCATGGTTTCCTCCGAAGCTTTAGCGGGAAGCTATCAGGCGGAGGGGGTTGGGAAAAGTCTTGGGCCAGCAGGCTGCTGAAAAACTGGGTCGGTCGGTCTGCCGGCGCCTTTCCGCACAGGATTCGTCAAAAATTCGCAACGATGTGACACCATCGTGTCTTCGCTTTGTCCTTTCCTGCACGAAAATTCGCTCAGCAGCCTGCTAGAGACGGCGCAAAAGGACGATCCGGTTGGAGTTCGTGCCGGCGTTGTTGTTGCTGACACCCCAACAATTGGCGGTCTTGGTGAACGCCTGCTGATTGACCAGCACGGCCTCCCTGACGAAGGGCAAACCCTCCGCGGCCTGCCAGACCAGCCGTTCCAGGAGGATTTTGCCCCGGCGGACCTCCCCGACCTCGAACGCGACATGGCCCCCGGACCGGAGGATTCGCGCCTGTTCGGCCAGCACGTTTCGCACCATTTCGATCCAAGCGGGTTCGGTGCGGTGCATTCCGATGGCGACCGCGCCGACATCGATGCCGGCGAACCAGCAGCGGAGCCAGTTGTCGTCGGCATATTGAACGATGTCGAGAAATGGCGGGGAGGTGACTGTCAGGGTGACCGACCCGGACGGGATCGACGCGGTTTCCGACGCGGGGCCAACCATCAGATGCGCCGGCGGATGGGGACCGGGCATTCCGTCCTTGAGCAGGCTCGCGGATTTTTTCAGGATGATGGCGGCGATATCGCGCGGTGGCGGCACCATGCCGGTTTTGGCATTCAGTTTGAGTTGAGTGGCAACGCTCACCGCCTGGTTGGGCGGCATCGTCCGGCCGGAGAAAAACCCGGGGCTATGACCGGTCAGGCGGTTGAGTGCGACCATCCTGATCCAATCGGTCTCCCTGTCGGGGTTGGGATTGTCGAGCGGGGCGTGCGTCAGCAGCCATCTCTGAAGGGCGGTGAGTCGGCGCAGCGTGGCCGGGTGATAGAAGGCGAGCAGGTCCTCCCGCTCGATCTCGGCGTGATCCCAATCGACCTCCTTCAGGCGGGCGGCGATACCGGTAAGCGTGGGTGGATCGAGCCTGGGACGGGTCAACAGCACGGACAGCGGATTGATATCGTTGCCGACCGGCCGCCGTCCCATCAGCGCGGCCTGTATTGGGGTGGTGCCACGACCCATGAAGGGATCGTGGACCGCCGCCCCGGCTTCGGTCAGACCGTTGATGAAAAAAGCCGGCAGTTGCGGCTTGAAGCACGCTCGGTAAGACACCTCGTGGATCGAATGGGCCTGACGCTGGCCGGCGGTCCAGAATTCGTTGACCAGATAGGGAATGCCGCCTTCGTCGAACGCCGCGGTCTTGGCACCGAAGCGGTCGAATGCCTTCACGTGGGAAAGGAAGTCGACCGAGCCCAGCGGCACGTCCCGCGCCGGACGCGCGGCGCGGTTTGCTTGACCGCCCGGCGACATGTCCACGCAAAACTCCGACCGATTCGCTGGATGTCAGACTATCGCCGCCGCGACCGAAGATATAGGCGGCAGCGATAGCCTTCGATCATTGTCGCGCCCTACCGCATTGGGCTGTATTCGGTGGGGAGCAGGAGGACATTGTTCATCTCGACGATGGCGCCGGCCCCTTTGGCGAGGAAGTCCAGCCAGTCCGGGTCCTTGAACAGCGCACCGCGCGCTTCGGCGCGCTGGCCGAGGGATTCGTAGTTCCACATGTGCAGCACTTCGTTCGGCTGCGGAGCCTCGCCGGTGAACAGACCGACGTTTTTGGAATATTTTTCGCGGACCGGCATGATCGCCTTGTAGCGTTGGGCCCAAGGGCCCGCCATGCCGGGATTGAAGCGGTACATGCGCAGTTCGTAGAAGCCGCCTTCCTTTTCCGGCTTGTTCGGGCCGTTCACCGCGTTCAGGAAACGGATATCCTGGCGCTGGATCAATGGGCGGATATTCGGGACATATTGCGTCGTCCAATCCTTGTTCTTCGACAGTTCGTCGCGCAGGCGTGCCCGTTCGGCGAAGCTTTCATACTGCCACAGATGCCATATCTGATTGAGCGAGCCGAATTCCGAGGTCCAATACCCACAGTTGATGCCGTAGTTCTGGCCGCGCGCGGGGCGGCCGACGTTTTTGGCGATTTCCAGGTATTGGCCGATCTTGCCGGGATGGAAGGTGTAAGTGCGCAGTTCGTAAAGCATCGGTTTTTCTCCGTTATGACCGGCCGATACGCGGGATCGGCAGGCCGAGGTTTTCGCGCAGCGTCGCGCCGCGATAATCCTTGTGGTACAGCCCGCGCCGTTGCAATTCGGGGATCACGTACTTGATGAAATCCACGTAGGTACCAGGCACATGGGTGGCGGCCACCACGAAACCGTCGCATACGCCGGTGGAGAACCATTCCTCCAGCCCGTCGGCGATTTCCTTCGGACCGCCGACGAAAGGTTTGTTCGGGCGCGCACGCCGGCTGTATTTGATGAAATCGGCCGGTGTGGGGTTCTTGATGCCGGACGCCGCCACGACCCGGTCACGCATCGATTGGGTGCCGGAGATATGGTCGAGTTCGTCATCGGTGAACGGTTCGTTCAAGCCCTTCGAGGCGAAATCGAAGTTCATCGCTTCCGACAACAGCGACAGCGCGTCGATATCGGGGGTGAGTTTTTCAGTCAAGGCCAGCAGATCCTCGGCTTCCGATTTCGTTTCCGCAGCGACGATATAGGCCGACGGCGCGATCACCACGTGGTTGGGATCGCGACCGTTTGCGGCGACGGCCTCCTTGATCTGTTTGTAGTTCGCCCGGCCGATGTCCAGCGTGGGCGGGCTGCCGACAAACAGCAACTCCCCCCATTTGGCGGCGAATTTCTTGCCGCGCGCACTCTGTCCGGCCTGAATCACCACCGGGTGGCCCTGTTCGGAACGCGGAACGGTGAACGGGCCGCGCGAATTGAAGTATTTTCCCTGGTAATCCAGGCGTCGCACCTTGTCGCCGTGGGCGAACAAGCCGGTTGTCCTGTCCTGCACGATCGCGTCGTCATCCCAGGAATTCCAGTGGCCGGTGACGACCTCCATGAATTCCTCGGCCTGGTCGTAGCGGCCGTCGTGTTCGGGATGCAGCGCCTTGCCCATATTCAGGGCCTCACCGTCGTTCATCGAGGTCACGACGTTCCAGGCGGCACGTCCATGCGTCATCAGATCGATCGTCTGGAAGGTACGTGCGACGTCGAACGGTTCGTAATAGGTGGTGGTGCGGGTCGCGCCGAGGCCGAGGCGCCTGGTCGCCATACCCATGACCATCAGCACGGTCACCGGGTCCATCTTCACGCAACGGATGCCGTGCTCGACGGTGTGTTTGTGATCGTTGCCGTAACGGTCCGGCATCGCCAGGCGGTCGTCGAAGAAGGCGACCTGGAACTTACCCTCCTCCAGGATACGACCGAGGTCGGCGTAATATTCCGGGCTCCAGGTGTCGGTGCGCGAGCGCGGGTGGCGCCAGGAGCTTACCAGGTTCGTGCAATTCTGGGCTTGCAGGAAGCCCACCATGACCATTTGACGATCCATCGTCGCGTCTCCGTTTCAGTAAGGGGTGTCGCCGCGGACGGTGACGCGATGCATCACGCGGATTTCCGCGGGGTAGTCGTTGATCGCGAGGTGCTGGGTGCAGCGGTTGTCCCAAAAGGCCAGGGACCCATTGCGCCAGCGGAAGCGGCAGGTGAATTCGGGGCGCGCCGAATAGTTGCGCAGAAAGTCGATCAGGGGGGCGCTTTCGGCCTCGGTCATGCCCTCCAGTCCGTGCACATGACTGCCAATGTAGAGCGATTTGCGGCCGGTTTCCGGATGGGTGCGCACCAAAGGATGCAACGACGTCGTTTGCAGCTCCTTCGGCGGCTCGACCGTTTTCATCGCGATGGTCGCGGCGTTGTATGCCGTGCGGGAGACACCGCCGCGCTTCTTGTCGCCGACGCAGACGCCGCGCAGGCGGGACAGCAGCGCCTTCATGCCATCCGACAGCGCTTCGTAGGCGAGGTACTGGTTGGAAAACATGGTGTCCCCGCCCGCGGCTGGAACCTGTTTGGCATACAGGATCGTGCCCATTGCCGGCTGCGGCGAAAACATCTGATCGGTATGCCACGACCCACCGAAATTGCGCTTGTCGGCGGGCGTTTTGCGGATTTCCAGGACCTCGGGACAGTCAGGCATGCCGGCCATGAAGGGGTGGAGATGAATTTCGCCCCATCGGCGGGCAAACGCGAGTTGGCGTTGCGGCGTCAGATTCTGATCGCGGAAGAAAATCACCTGATGATCCAGCAAGGCCGCCCGGATTTCCCCGATCGTGGCGTCCGACAGGTCGGCGGAAAGATCGATGCCCGACAGTTCCGCGCCCAGGCTGCCGGCGATGGGACATATCTCCATGGCGTTTACTCCCCGGCCGCGGCCATGCGTTCCTTCGCCGCCATCATCACCTTCAACTGCTGCGGCGTAAGGCGGACGATATCCTCATTTTGGTGCGAATAGAGATCGTACTGCTGCGTATCCAGATCTTCGAGCACGATCCTGCCGGCCAGCACATCCTGCTTCCAGGCGTCCTGCGAGGGTTGGCGAGCGTGAAATTCCGGCATCACTTCCCGAGCAAACAATTCCAGGCTTTCGCAGATGTCCTTGTGCGTGGTTTTGCCGGCCTGGTTGAGCAGAATGACCTGATCGACATGGGCGTCCTCGAACTGACGCAGCCGCTTGCGGATCGTTTCGGGGGATCCGATCAGGCCGTTACGCAGCGCCGCCTGGGCTTTTTCGGTGTGACGCCAGTCCTGATATTCCCGCCACAGATCGCCCTTGCCGGGGGCGTCCACACCCTTACGGCCGTAATAGCCGAGGGCGAAGATGAAGAACGTCCAACCCGCCGCCTTTTCCAGCGCTTCCTCATCGGTAGGGGCACACATGAAGCCGTTGACGATGGCGACATTGGGGTTGTCGGCATATTCGGCAAGCCGGCGCGGCGCATGCAGGAATTGGTTGTAATATTTGTGTACCCAGGCGCGCGCCGCATCGGGCGAAACGAAGCTGAAGCCGAGTGCACCCATGCCCCACTGCCCGGCCTCCCCGATGGTGCGGATGTTCGAACACGCGACCCAGAGCGGCGGGTGCGGCTTTTGGAAGGGTTTGGGAATGACGTTGCGGGCGGGGAAATCATGGTACTTGCCGTGAAACTCCCAACTGTCGCGGGTGAACATCGGCATGATCGCTTGCACCGCTTCTTCCCAGCGGTCGCGCTTGTCGCGCACGCGCACGGCGAAGGGGTGGAGTTCGGCGGGACCGGCGCCCTCCCCCAGACCGAGTTCGACCCGGCCGCCGGAAATCTGGTCCAGGGTCGATACTCGTTCGGCCACACGATGCGGCTGATTGGTGGTGATCTGCACGATGCCGTGGCCGAGGCGGATATTCCTGGTCCGTTGGCTGGCGGCAGCGAGAAACACCTCGGGCGCCGACGAGTGGGAATATTCCTCGAGGAAGTGGTGCTCGACCTCCCAGGCGAAATCGTAGCCCAGGCGGTCGGCGAGTTCGATCTGGGCCAGGCCGTTCTGGAACAGTTCGAACTCGCTGGTTTCGGTCCAGGGACGGGGGAGCTGGTGCTCGTAGAAGACGCCGAACTTCATGGCGGGGTTTCCTCGGTTGGGCTTTTCCGGACGGTCGCATCCGGGTGCCCAATGGTCAAGGAAGCCGCCCGCCAAGCGGACGGACTACACCAGCAACGCGACCCAGCCGATCAGGAACGATACGATGATAGAACACACCGCCACGGCGACCGTGAATGGCACGACCTTGTCCCGCGCCACCCCGGCGACCACGGGGGCGCCGATGTAAAAGAGGTAGATGGAGTAGGCGAGGCCAAGAAGCGCCACGAGCCAGCCCAGGACCGGGATAATCAGCAAAATCCCCGCAACCCAGCTCGCGGTCGGCGGGTAGACCGAGAGTTTCATGGCGGCGACTTCATCGTTCGTGCCGCCGAACATTGGGGCCAATTGCTGGATGATTTTGCCTAGGACCCAGAGTGAACCCAGGCCCAGGATATAACTCAGGATACTGTGTGCCAGCAGGCTGCCGATGGGGAACCGCAGCCCCAGCGTTCCGCCGAGCATGAGCGTCCCGATGAAGCCGAGGACGGCTGGAATCGCGGACAGAATTGCCGCGTATTCCACGATCAGGCCCTGTGTTGTGGCCGGTTCCGCGGCGATGACCGGCCACTCCTGAGCCGGCTGGATCAAAATTCCCTTGGCTCGGCTTACAATATCGACCATCTGCCCGAATCTCCCTCTGATTCCCAACGGTGTCGGTGGCGAGGTTATTCCGCCGCCCGGACGTTGCATAGCAATTTCGCCTTGGGATTGACGCCGCGCGTGAACCGATGCCCCCTGCGTGTCAACAACAGCAGGAGAGCGGGCCATGGATTTCACAGGCAAGGTGGCGCTGATCACGGGCGGCGGCGGCGGTATCGGCCGAGCGACAGCGCTGGGGTTTGCATTACGGGGCGCGAAGGTGATGGTGGTCGATGCCGACGCGACGCTTGGTCAGGGTTCGGCCGACGTGATTACCCAGCGCGGTGGGACCGTGGCGTTCGTGCAGGCGGACGTGACGCGATCAGCCTCGGTCCAGAATTACGTGAAGAAGACGCTCGCCACTTACGGGCGGATCGACTGCTTCTTCAACAACGCGGGGATCGAGGGCGCGGTGTGTCCCACCCAGGAATACGATGAGGACGTGTTCGACAAGGTGATCGCGGTGAACCTCAAGGGCGTGTTCCTCGGGCTGCGGCATGTGCTGCCGGTTATGGTGGCGCAGGGATCGGGGGCAGTGGTCAACACGGCGTCGGTCGCCGGGCTGTTCGGCGGGCCGGGGATGCCGGCCTATGTCGCGTCGAAGCACGGGGTGCTGGGGCTGACAAAGGTGGCCTCGACCGACGTGGCGGGGTTGGGCGTGCGGGTGAACGCGGTCTGCCCGGGGCCGGTGGAAACGCGGATGATGCGGTCGCTGGAATCACAGCGGAACCCGGGCGACCCGGAGTCGATCCATGCGGCGATGAGCCGGATGATTCCCGCTGGCCGTTATGCGTTGCCGGAGGAGATCGCGAATACGGTGATGTTTCTGTGTTCGGATTTGTCATCGAACACCACGGGCACCCAGGTGGTGGTGGACGGTGGGCGTTCGGGATCGGGCGGGACGTCGGCGCGGCGGTAATGGGCTATTCGAACAGCCCGGTTACCGTGATCCCCGGCGGGTCCAGACGAATGTCGCCGTCACGCATGATGCTGGTCAAAATCGTGCTGTCGTCGCTTCGGCGGTGGTGGATGACCGCGCGATTTTCGGTCTTAACGATCAGATAGTGCCGTAAGGACGGCAACCTGAAATAATCTTCAAGTTTCCCGCCGGTATCCAGCCGGCGGGACGACGGGGACAGTACCTCCACGACCACAACGGGGTCCACGACTTCGATCGCATTGTCATCCAATGGGGGGCCGCAGCGGACAAGCGCGTCGGGTTCGTAAACGGTTTTGGCATCCACGCGCACGGCCATTTCATCGGGGAACGCCTCGCACGGCAGGCCCGCTGCCCGTATCGCCTGGGTCAGCGCCGCATAGAACCGGCCTTTCAGGCGGCCATGGATCGCACGTTCCGGCGCCATGGCGACCACAGTACCGGCCACCAATTCATACCGTACTCCGACAGGTTGTTGTTCGGCCCAGACTAGAAACTCGTCGGCGGTCATGTGCGGATGGGCAGTCGCGCTCATGGGTGGAAACCTATCCCCCCTCGATCCGGGGGATGAAGAAAACTTCAGCCCCCGGGGGGACCGGCTGGAACAGGCCGGTTTCGTGATACTCGCCATTGATTGCGAGGGTGGTTTCTTCCTCCAGGTGGAAACCCAACCCGGGGAACATGTCATCCATCGCTTTGATGACGTCCCGCATCGTCTTCGCCTGGACATCGAACTCCCGCACACCTTTGGTGTAGCGAGCGGCGAAGCCGGCGGTGAAGACGACGCGGGCCGGTTTCATTAGGACGACAACGCCTCCAGCACCTTCGGCGGGGACATCGGCAGGTCAGTCAGGCGTTTGCCGATGGCGTTTTCGATCGCGTTGGCAATCGCGGCCATCGGCGGGCAGATGCAGACCTCGCCCACGCCCTTGGCACCGTAGGGGTGTGTCGGGTTGGGCACTTCGACCAGCACCGCGTCGAGCATGGGCAGGTCGGAGGCCACCGGGCAGCGGTAGTCGAGGAACCCGGGGTTATCGAGCAAACCCTTGGCGTTGTAGATGTATTCTTCGCTCAGCGCCCAGCCGATGCCCTGCACGATGCCGCCGTGGATCTGGCCTTCGACGTAGGAAGGATGGATCGCGCGGCCGACGTCCTGGGCGGCGACAAAGCGCAGAATTTTGACGTGCCCGGTTTCCGGATCGACTTCGACGTCGCAGAACTGCGTCGCGAAGCCCGGCGCCTGACCGCCGGCATTGACACCGGCCGAGGTCGTGATCGGCCCGCCCGTTGCCGCCGCCTTCGCCGCGAGTTCCTTCAACGACAGCGGCTTGAAGTCGCCGACGTTGGAGCCGGCCGGCTTGGCATAGCCGTCTTCCCAAACCACGCCTTCCGGATCGACACCCCAGATCAGCGCGGCCCGTTCGCACAGGATTTTGATCGCGGTCTTCGTTGCGTTCACCACCGCGGTGCCGGTGGCGAAGGTCACGCGCGATCCACCGGTCACGTGGGTATAACCGACCGAGGCGGTGTCGGCGACGATCGCACGCACCTGGCTGTAATCGACGCCCAGTGTTTCCGCCGTCATGATCGCCATGGAGGCGCGGGAGCCGCCGATGTCGGGGCTGCCGGTCGCGATCAGCACGGTGCCGTCAGCGTTGATCTGCAGCGTGGCCGAGGATTCGCCGCCGCCGTTGAACCAATAGCCAGAGGCGACGCCTCGGCCCTGGTTCGGACCGAGCTTGACCTGATAAGCGGGGTGCTTCTGCAGCGCTTCGACGGTTTCGATGTAGCCGGCATGGGCGTGCTTCGGACCGGACAGGGTCGGCGTGCCGATGCGGCAGGCGTTCTTGTGGCGCAGGGCCAGCGGGTCCATGCCGATCTTCTTAGCGCACATGTCGAGCACACTTTCGACCGCAAAGGCGGCGATCGGCGAGCCCGGTGCGCGATAGGCGGCCGCCTTGGGCCGGTTGCTGACAACGTCGTAGCCGACGGCCCGCTGGTTCGGGATGTCGTACGGCGCGTAGGCGCACAGGCATCCGTTCATCACGGGCGAGCCAGGGAAGGCGCCAGCCTGGAATTTGTAGATACCGTCGGCGGCCATGATCGTGCCGTCGTTCTTGACGCCGATCTTGACCCACATGGACGCGCCCGAGGTCGGGCCGGAGGCGCGGAACACTTCCTCGCGGCTCATCATCACGCGCACCGGGAGGCCGGCTTTCTTCGACAGCGTGGCGGCGACAGGTTCGAGATAGGTGACGGTTTTACCGCCGAAGCCACCGCCGATTTCGGCCGGTGTGACACGCAGATCGCCGAGCGGCTTGCCCATGATCTGCGCCGTCAGGGCACGCATCTGGAAGTGCCCCTGGCTGGAGGACCAGATTTCGCACTGGCCGTCGGCCTCATACTTCGCGACGCAGGCATGCGGCTCGATATAGGCCTGATGCACGGCGGCGGTCTTGAATTCGTGTTCGATCACGACGTCCGATTCGGCGAAACCCTTCTCGACGTCACCCATCGCGAAGGTCAGCACCTTGGAGATGTTGGACGGTTTGGTCGGCGCCGGCTCGACCCCGCGCGTGATCATATCCTCGAACAGCAGCGGGGCGTCTTCGGCCATGGCTTCGTCAACATCGATGACGTGCGGCAGAACCTCATACTGGACCTTGATCAGCGCGCAGGCTTCTTCGGCGATGCTGTTGGACGTCGCGGCGACCGCGGCGACGGCATGGCCTTCGTAGAGGACCTTTTCGCGCGCCATGATGTTGCGGGTGACGTGCCAGAAATTCACCGCGACGCGTTCCGGCCCGATGTAATCGAACTTCTGCTGCGGCAGGTCGGCGGCGGTCATGACCGCTTTCACGCCCGGCAGCTTCTCGGCGGCGGAGGTGTCGATCGACAGGATCTTGGCGTGCGCATGCGGCGAACGCAGAACCTTGCCGTAGATCATGCCCGGCAGTTTCAGGTCGGCGCCATACTGCGCACGCCCCGTCACCTTGGGAACGCCGTCGGGACGAATCGGGCGTGTGCCCACCCATTTGAAGCGTTTCACGGAATCGGACACGTTCGATACGTCGTTCACGGTACCCTCACCACGTTTTAGAGGTTGCTGGTCTTTGAGGACGCAAAGTCGCGCAGACGGGGGGCGAAGGCAAGGGGCCGTCACCGCCGCCGAGCAGGGCGTGCCCTGTTCAGGGCGCGAGTTGCCAGTTCGAGAAGGTCGGATTCAGCGCCGGCCGGCCGCCCGGCGGCAAGCCATAAGGCCAGCAACGCCAACACGAACGAGCCGGCGCCCGCGGCGATCGCGGCGACCAATGGCATGACACCGATGGCTGGGGTCCAGCCGAGTCCCATCAGAAAAAGCCCCACCGCCATGACCGACGCCGCCGCGGCCGGGCGCCAGACCTGACCGACGAGCGTCACCGCACCGATATCGAGCCGCCGCAGGGCCACCAGAAGGATGACAGCCTGCTCGGCGCAGATCGCCAGACCGGCGGCAAGGGCGGCGCCGGTCACGCCGAATGGGGGGATCAGCGCGAACAGCAGCGCGATTCGCAGCCCAGCACCGCCCAGCGCGATCGCCACCAGGGGCCGCAACAGGGCTCGGGCACTGAGGAAGTGCTGGCTGAGATGGCCGAAAACCAGCATCGTGCCGGCGATGCCCAACACCTGCAGCACCGGTATCGCCGCGTCCCATCCCGAACCCAGAGCGAGATGGGTCAGCGGGGCGGCGACCGCCGACAGGCCGATCCCGACCGGAAAGGCAAGCAAGGCGGAGAAACCGATCAGGCGCAGAAAGGTGGTGCGGATATCCGCCCCCTCCTGCCCGGCGGCCGCGAAGCCGGCGAAGGCAGCGCGGCCAAGCGGTTCGATGAACTCGGTCATGGGGAGGGCGGCGATTTCGGCCCCGACGCTGTAAAATCCCAGCGATGCGGGGCCGGCGAGGCGACCGAGGATCAGGCTGTCGCTGCGATCGCGCAGCAGCGCCGCGAGGCTGAGCAGCCAAGTCCATAGGGAATAGCCGACCAGCGCCGGCCACGCGCGCAGGCTGAAGCGCGGACGCAACGGGTGCATGACATAGGTCATGATCATCCGCAGCGTGCGATTGACCAACATGCCGCAGAGCATGGCGACGTAGCTTCGCAACAGTATGGCCGCCAGAATTGCCGCGAGGATACCGCCAAACTTAGGCAGCACCATCAGCGCGAACTCCTTATGAAATGTCATGTTCCGGCGGAAATCGACGGTGCCGATATTGCTCAGACCATCGAGCAGCGGCAGCACGGCAACGACCAGCAGCACCGGCCCGAGGCGCGATTCACCGAACAGATCCGCGGCGGGGAAAGCGGCGACCGCGACCAGAAAAGCCACGAACAATCCACGCATCGCTGTCAGGGTGAAAGCTGTGTCGTAGACCGCTCGGTCCGGGTTATGGGTCCGGATGACGGCTTCCTCGGTGCCGAGGCTCATGAGGCCGTCGACCGACTGCATGAACCCATTGGCGAGCGCGATCAGGCCGAAATCGGCGGGCGCCAGCAGGCGCACCAGGACCAGGGTGCTGACCAGCCCCAGGGCACGCATGCCGAACCGCCAGGCCATCACCCAGCCGGCGCCTCGGGCGGTGCGGACCAGGATGGTATCGGTCAATCCAGAGGTTCCTGGTCGGGGTAGACGCCGGACTGAAAATAATGGCCGTCCTGGGTGTGCAGAAACGTAACCGCACCTTCGGCGTCAAGCGGTGCGACGGTGCGGGGGCCGACGACGACGCGCAGGCCGCGGCAGATGTCCAATCCGGCGGGCGTGACCGATTCGCGGATGAGATCGGAATGCCAGACGACAGCCGATCCGAATTTGGGCGCGAGCGGCGTGCGAACGAAGCCGCGGCGACGGATGGCGGTCATCAGTTGTTCGGCGTGGCTGGCTTCTTCGGCAGCGGCGATGTCCTCCCCCATCCGGCGGGCTTCCCCGGCGGACTTGAACCGGTCGCGGTATAGAAATTCGGTTTGAGGATGGCTGCCGGGGTATACGCTCATTGCCTCGCCGGCGACGGGTTCGTCCAGACCGAACCACACGCCGGCGAAACCGCGCTGGCTGGTGTGGGGGGCGAAGCTGGAATCCTGAAACGGGGCGCGGGCGATGGGACGCAGCATGCCCTCGGTTCCGGTGACGCGCAGCGGGCTGTCGAACAGTTCGGTCAAAAAGCGTGTTACGATCGGTGCGAGAATCAGCGCCCGTATCGCGCCGGACAGGTGATGGATGTCCAGGGCAGCGGCGGGCAGCGGTGTCAGTTCCGGTGCCCATGGCAGCGGGCCGTCGGCCAATGAGGGGCAGCGAAACCGCGCATCGGGTATGATCCCCGCGAAGGTCTGATCCAAGGCCAAGGCGGCCGGCGCCAATCGGTCGGTCGCGGTACCCAGATCGATGGTCACGTAGCCGTCGCGCACCCAGGTCCGCAGCCGTTCGGCCTGCTTGTCGGTGATACGCCCCAGGTCAAACCGGTTCTGGATCATGTCCAGCGCGTCCGGCCGGTCCGTCCACAGGCCGCCGAAGCGGGACCCGATGGCTGAGGGATCGTCCGGCCTTGGGGCCTTGGCATTGGGCAGATAGCCGCGCGCACGGCCGCGGCGGATGAAGTGACTGGCTGCATCGCCTCGGCGTGGCTCGTGCCCGAGATCGGCGGCGATAGTCGCATAGGATTTGAGATAGAAACCCGGATCGACGTCGTTTGGCTGCCGCCCTTCGCGGCGCCCGTGCTTATCGTAGTGGTCCCAGCCACTTTCGACGATTCCCGCCGCTATCGCATCGCGAAGACCGGGGTGCAGGCGCAGATAGCCGGCCTCGTCGAACAGGTCGCGGTCCTGAGGGCTATCGGAGTTGGTCACTGGCGTATCCCGTGGCGGCCCCCGAACATGGCGCGAGTCCGGCGACCATCCAAGTGCCGTGTTCGACCGAGCGTTTGACCCTGGCGGACCCCGCCGCTAGAAGGCGCCACTTCCTTTTATCCGCTGCCTCGGGGGCATCCCTCTTTGAGTACCGTGTTGTTGATCGTCCACCTGTTCGTCACCCTGGCGCTGATCGGGGTTGTCCTGATTCAGCGGAGCGAGGGCGGGGGGCTCGGCATCGGCACATCTCAGGGCATGGGCTCGTTCATGTCCGGGCGCGGAACGGCCAATCTGCTGACCCGCACGACAGCGATCCTGGCCGCGATCTTCATGGTACTCTCGCTGACGCTGGGCCTGTTGAATCGCGGCGGGAATGGGTCCCAGCGGTCGCTGCTGGATACGCCACCGCCGGCGACCACGACCGCCCCGGCCGTGCCACCGCCACCCGCGCGACCGAGCGTACCGACGAACTGACCCGGTTTTTTTGGTTTTCATCTTCTGGCGGACAATTCGGTCGGGTTAGGCTTCCCCCCGGCCGAGTCGGTCACGTATAAGGGCCTCCCATGACGCGGTTTGTATTCATCACTGGCGGCGTGGTTTCCTCCCTTGGCAAAGGCATCGCCTCCGCCGCGCTGGGAGCACTGCTTCAGGCCCGCGGCTACAAGGTTCGGCTGCGCAAGCTGGACCCCTATCTCAACGTCGA
This sequence comes from uncultured Acetobacteraceae bacterium, assembly GCA_903877125.1. GTDB lineage: Bacteria > Pseudomonadota > Alphaproteobacteria > Acetobacterales > Acetobacteraceae > Rhodopila. The sequence continues at coordinate 37,218 of CAIRCM010000004.1, forward strand.
TCCCGGTACCATGAGCCCGACCCAGCACGGGGAGGTGTTCGTCACCGATGACGGTGCCGAGACCGACCTTGACCTGGGCCACTACGAGCGGTTTACCGGGGTTCACGCCACCAAACGCGACAACACGACCACCGGACGCATCTACGCGGACGTGCTGGCCAAGGAGCGCGCCGGCGGCTTCCTGGGCGCGACGATCCAGGTGATCCCGCACATCACCGATGCGATCAAGGACGTGATCACGCGGGACACGGCGGATCACGACTTCATCCTCGTGGAGATCGGCGGCACGGTGGGCGACATCGAAAGCCTGCCGTTCCTGGAAGCGATCCGGCAGTTGGGCAACGAATTGGGCCCCGAGGAATCGATGTTCGTGCACCTGACGCTGGTGCCTTACATCAGGTCGGCCGGGGAGTTGAAGACCAAGCCGACGCAGCACTCGGTCAAGGAATTGCTGAATGTCGGCATTCAGCCGCAGATGCTGCTGTGCCGCTGCGAACGGCCGATCCCCGAGAGCGAACGGCGCAAAATCGCGCTGTTCTGCAACGTTCGCGCCTCGGCGGTCATCCCGGCGCTGGACGTATCGCCGATCTATTCCGTGCCGATCGCCTATCATCAGGAAGGCATGGATCGGGAGGTGCTGCGGCATTTCGGTCTGCCGTCGGACGTGCCGCCCGATCTGTCGCGCTGGCAACGGATCGTCGATGCCATGAACACGGCCGAGGGCACGGTGCGTATCGCCATCGTCGGGAAGTACACAAACCTGCTCGACAGCTACAAATCGCTGGCCGAGGCATTGATCCATGGCGGTATCGCCAATCGGGTAAACGTGGAACTCGAATGGGTGGACAGCGAAATTTTCGAAAAGCCAGACGCGGTGCTGCGGCTCGAAGGCGTGCACGGCATCCTGGTGCCCGGCGGTTTCGGTGAACGCGGCACGCCGGGCAAGATCGCGGCGGTGCGATTTGCACGGGAACGCAAAGTGCCATTCTTCGGCATCTGTTTCGGAATGCAGATGGCAGTGATCGAGGCTGCTCGGGACCTCGCCGGGATGCCCTTCGCGTCATCGACCGAATTCGGCCCCTGCGAGAACCCGGTGGTCGGACTGATGACCGAATGGACACACGGCAATACCGTGGTGACCCGAGCGGTAGACGGCGATATGGGCGGGACGATGCGGCTGGGTGCGTATCCGGCCCAACTCGCCGAGGGTTCGCTGGTGCGCGCGATCTATGGCGGTGCGCCCGTGATCGAGGAACGGCACCGGCACCGCTACGAGGTCAATGTTCACTACAAAGACCGGCTGGAAGCGGCGGGGATGCGGTTTTCGGGCATGTCGCCGGACGGCGAACTGCCGGAGATCGTGGAATTCCCTGGCCACCCCTGGTTCGTTGGGGTGCAATACCACCCCGAACTGAAGTCGAAACCGTTCGCGCCGCACCCGCTGTTCGCGAGCTTCATCGAAGCCGCGGTCAAGCTCGCTCGGCTGGTATAACGGCTCGGCCGCCTCCAGCGTGCTGGAGGCGGATTGTGCCTGCCGGCCTTACTTGCAGGCGGTGACCATGATTTCGACCAGAACGGCGGGCGCTGCCATTTCGGCCTGAACGCAGGCGCGGACCGGGGCGCCGTCCTTGGGCAGCCAAGGGGTCCAGATCTCGTTCATCGCGGCGCGTTCCTTGATGTCCTTCACCCAGATGGTGGCCTGCAGCAGGCGCGTCTTGTCGGTGCCGTGCAGTTCCAGCATCTCGTCGATCTGGGCGAGCACGTCGGCGGTCTGACCCTTGATGTCCTTGGACGTGTCGCGGGCGGTGATGCCCGGCAGGTAGACGAAACCATGGTATTCCACGGCTTTGGAGAGGATCGGACCGGGTTCGGTGCGGATGATCTTGGACATAAGGAACTCCCTGGGAAACGGTGTGTCGGGGGGTTTTACGGCATCCCCGACCGGCAGGCCAGAGCCGCACTTGACCCCCCCGACCCGAGCGCATAGGACCGGTCCGCCCCTGGGAAGGAAACACAAAATGATCCGGATCGTTGTCGCCCTGCTCGTCGTTTGTCTGGGCAGTGCCGCCCGCGCGGATGACACCGTCACATTCGGTGCGATTCTGCCCCTGACCGGTCCGGGCGGTCTTATTGGCACGCAGCAGAAGCTTGGCATCCAGTTCGCGATGGACCGGATCAACGCCGCGGGCGGCGTGCGCGGTCACAAAATCGCGGTTATCTTCGAGGATAATCAGGCCAAGCCCGACCAGTCGATCCTGAGCTTCAACAAGCTGGTCGATCTGCAGCATCTGCCGATGATCTTCACAAGCTTCTCCGGTCCCTCGCTGGCGATGGCACCGCTGGCGACGCGCAAGCACATCCTGCTGATCAACGCGGGCGCACAGGCGGACGCACTGGCCAAAGCCTCCCCCTACCTGCTGAACACCTTGCCGACGCTGGGGGACGAGGCCGGTATTCTGACCCACTGGCTGGCAAAGAGCGGTAAAACGAAAGCCGCGATCCTGTTCGAAAACAGCGCGGCCGGCATCTCCGGCCGTGACAACTACATCACCACCTACACCGCGGCCGGCGGCACGGTCGTGGCGCAGGAGCCGTCGCAGTTCGGACAGACCGATTTCCGGCCGGCCCTGTTGAAGCTCGCCGACTCGCACCCCGATGTGATGATGGTCTCGATCACCGCGGCCGTGCAGCAGATGGCGCAGCAGTTCGCGCAGTTGGGAGTGAAGTTCCAGGTCGCGGGGACGACCTTCTTCCAGGATCCGGCGCTGATCGCCGATCCCGCTGCCGAGGGCTTCGTCCATACGCAGTTGCAGAGCAAGGTCGCGCCGGAACTGGCCGCGGAATTCAAGACAAACTACCACGCGGAGATGGAATTTTTCGTCCGCCAGTACTACACCGCGAGCAATATCCTGTTCGTGGCGCTGGACAAGGTGCTGGCCGAAGGTAAGCCGGTCACCGGCGAAAACCTACGCGACGCCATTCTGACGATCAAAAAATTCGATGGCCTGGTGCCAGTGGTGTTCAACAGCAACACCGCGACGGTGCCGTTCGATATCCGTATCATCCACGACAAGCAGGACCAGTTGCTGGAAGAGATGAAATAAGCCAGTGCTGGCACTCCAGCTTCTGGTCAACGGGCTTGTCACCGGCTGCGCCTTGGGCGTGGTCGCGATCAGCTTCGGGCTGATCTACGCGACCACCAAGCTGTTCCACGTGGCGCATGCGGGGGTTTACACGCTGTCCGGCTATCTCGCGTGGTCGCTCGTCGGGCACGGGGTGCCGGCGATCGGTGCGATGGTCGTTGCCATGGCCGCCGCGGCACTGCTGGGCGGGCTGATTCAGGGCGTGCTGTACGCCGAGCTGGAGCGGCGCAGGGCAACCCATCTGGTGGTACTGATCGCATCGCTGGGTACCTTGGCGGTGATGCAGAACATCATCGCCGCGGTCTACACCCCCAACATCCTCCAGTTCCCGCTGCCCTGGAGCAGCCGGATGGTGAGCCTGGGCGCGGTGCGGCTGACCTGGACGCAAATTCTGACGGTTGTTCTGTGCCTGAGCGCATTCGCCGGAATCATGTGGTTTTCCCACCGGACGATCCTGGGCAAACAAATCCGGGCGGTGGCGTCGAACCCATTTTTGGCAGAGATTACCCGGCTAAGGCCGCAACGGATTTACGTCACGGTGGTGGCGATCGGATCTGCGGTGGTGGCTCTGCCGGGGATTTTAGTACCGCTGGACCTCGGGTTGCAGCCTTATAGCGGGATCACGCCGCTGCTGACAGCGACGATCGCGATGATCGCGGGCGGAATTGGGTCGATCGGAGGATCGTTCCTCGTGGCCGTCGGCATCGCGGTGCTGCAGAACATGTCGCTGCTGATCATGCCCGGCGAATGGAGCATCGGGGTGACGTTCGGCATCTTCATCATCTTCATGCTGTTTCGGCCCACCGGCCTTTTCAAGGGGCGTTGAGGCATGGATTTTCTCTATTCCTACATCGCCCTCGCCGAAATCTACGTCCTGCTGGGCCTGTCCACCAACCTGCTGGTCGGCATCGCGGGGATTTTCACCGTGTCCCAGGCCGCGGTTTTCGGGGTGGGCGCGTATATCGTGGCGTATTGCCTGATGCACGACGTCATGGGCTTCGTTCCGGCGCTACTGGTGGCGGCGGCGATCTGCGTGGTGCTGAACGTGCTGGTCACGCTGCCGTCGCTGCGGGTTTCCGGCGATTATTTCGTGGTCACGTCATTCGGTATACAGTTGCTTGCGACCGCGGTGTTCGTGAACTGGACGGCGGGAACCGGCGGCGCGAACGGGCTTCCGGGCATCCCCTCCCCCGATGTTTTCGGATATCAGCTCGAATCCAGCCACCAACTCGTGCTGCTGACCACGGTCGGGTCGGCCCTGGGTTGTCTGGCGTTCTGGCTGATCATGCGCGCCCCGTTCGGGCGGCTGCTGCGCGCGATCCGGGAGGATGAGTTGGCTGTCGCCGCCGCCGGCAAAGGCGTGCTGCGCGCCAAGGTCTCGGCTGCCGCCCTGGCTGGTGCCTTCGCCGGCAGCGCGGGGGGAATATACGCAACATTTTTGAGTTTCGTCGATCCGTCGTCGTTCGACCTGGATGCCTCGATTCTGCTGCTGACGATGGTGGTGGTGGGCGGGGCTCGGACGCTCGCGGGGTCGGTGATCGGGCCGTTCCTGCTGCTGGCGCTGCCGCAGGTACTGTCGCTGATCGACATCCCCACCAGCATCGCGGCCTCCGCTCGGCAATTGATCTATGGCGTGCTGCTGATCGCGTTCATGCTGTTTCGGCCGCAGGGCTTGGCCGGAGAAAAGCTGTGAGCGCGCCGTATCTTCAGGCAGCAGGCCTGGAAGTCGCATTCGGCGGTCTGCGGGCGTTGCGCGATTGCAGCTTCGTCGTCGATCAAGGGCGAATTACGTGCCTGGTTGGGCCGAATGGCGCGGGGAAGACCACGATCTTCAATGCCATAACCGGATTCCTCAAACCGCAGCAGGGATCGGTTTCGTTCAAAGGCCGTATCCTGGACGGGATGAAACCGCAGGCGATCGTGCATGCGGGGATCGCGCGCAGCTTCCAAAATTTGCGGCTGTTTCAGGACCTGACGGCGCTGGATAACGTGCTGGTCGCGCTGCCCGACATGGCAGGCGAGGAGCCGTTGGGCGCGCTGTTCCGCCCGCTCCATGCCCATCGAGCGACAGGGCGGCGGCGGGTTGACGCCTTGGAGATACTGGAACACGTCGGACTGGTTGAAAAATCCCGCGAATTCGTCCGTAACCTGTCCTACGGCGAACAGAAACTGCTGACAATTGCCCGACTCTTGGCGACGGGCGCGGAGTTGCTGCTGCTGGACGAACCGGCCTCGGGCCTGTCGCATGGGGCTTTGGAGGCGCTGATGGCGCTGCTGCGGCGCCTGCAGACGGAGGGCAAGACGCTGCTGGTGGTCGAGCACAATACGCGCGTGGTCCAGAAGATCGCCGACGACGTATTGTTCCTGCATCAGGGCCACCTGATGGCCCGGGGCACGCCCGAGCAGATCATTTCGGACCCGGCGCTGGCGGAAATTTATTTCGGTGGGGCGATCTGATGGTTCTGCGTCTGTCAGGCGTGGCCGCCGGCTATGGGCCAAAAACCGTGGTTTCGGATGTGTCGTTCACGCTGGAACCGGGGCAGATACTGGCGTTCCTGGGTCATAACGGGGCCGGCAAGACCACGACGCTGAAATCGATCATGGGACTGCTCCCCCTGCGCTCGGGTTCGGTCGCTTTCGACGGCCAGGTGCTCGGGCGCATGTCGGTTGCGGACCGGATCGCGATGGGGTTGCGGTTGTTGCCGGAAGGGCGTGGGATTTTTCCCGATCTGACGGTGGAGGAAAACATCGACGTTGTTGCCGCCCGCAATGTCGAAGCGGGCGCGATGTTTGGGATTGCGGATGTCTACAAGCTGTTTCCAGTCATGGACGAACGGCGCGCCACACGCGCGGGCAGCATGAGCGGGGGGCAACAGCAGATGCTGGCGATGTCGCTGGCTATGCTGGGCACGCCCCGGTGCCTGATGCTGGATGAGCCGTCGATCGGCTTGGCCCCGAATTTGGTCGAACGGATGTTCGAGCAGGTGCATGACGTCTGCAAATCGCACGCGATGACGGCGGTGCTGGTGGAGCAGAACGTTGCTGCCGCCATGAAGATCGCCGATCGGGTGATCATCATGAACAATGGCGCCATCGTTTTCGACGGGTTACCGGATGAGGCGCGGGCGTCGGATTTTTGGAGTTATTTTTAAATATTATGACATCGTGACGTTTTCGGGATTACCAATCAGCTACAATCGCATCCCCAATGCCGCGGCCTGCCGTTGTTCATAGGATCGGCGGACGTCGTCGTAAACGTGGCCTTTGATGCCCCCCCGCACTGTTCCAGCCTCGATTGCTCGATACGCCGGTCGCCAGCTTTCCGGCAGCTCCGGCCAGTCGGGCGGGGCGAGCCATAGCCGGAACAGGCACCGTTTCAATTCGGGTTCAACGTGATCGACGAATTCGGTGCGGGAATGCAGGGTGACGTGATTGTTCAGCACTTGCATGTCCCCAGGGCGCAGATACATCGAATACATCACGTCGGGCCGGCGTAGAATCTCGTCCAGCAGGTCCAGCGCCTGATGCTGCTTCGCGGTCAGCTGCGGAACACCCTCGATGGCCTGCGCGGAGCGGAGGCGATTGCGGTTCCATTTGCTGCAAAGCACGCCCGCGGCCCGATCGTAGATCGGATTGGGGTAGAATGGTGTCTCGTCCGGCGCTTCTTCCTGCTGACGGCTGAAATAATAAGGCATATGCAGCAATTCAGCGAGGTCGGGCCGCTCCGTCGCCAGAATGTTGTGCGCGGTGACGGAACTGGAAACCATGCTCATGCCGCCCTCAGCAGCGACGTTGTAACAGGTCAGCAGGACGATATCGGCGCTGTCGGTGTGGAAATCGAGGTCGGCGTTCGACGAATACCCCCTGCCCTTCCCGGTGCGGTATACAACGCCGGCATCGCGGACGGCGGATTGGTATTGGCTCGCCTTACCTTGCGGACGCGCGACGCCGGTGTGCAGGCCGATGGCCCAGGTCAGCAAAGCGAATTCGTCCTGCGACAGATCGTCCCTTGGGAGGCCGCGCAGGATCGCAAAGCCGGTGCCATCCTTAATCTCCCGCAAGGCGCCGGCGATTGGTGCCCAGGCCGTGCCGAGGTCGAATTCCTCACGTTTGTAGTCAAACAAGGTGCGGGCGGGATCGTGGGCTGCGCGCACGGCCTGCGTCAGGTCGCGGCGGGCGCGGTCGTCGATCTCGTAGATCCAGGTCGGACTGGCGTTCAACGACGCCACGGTCCAGGCGGCCGGCGTGTCGGCATTGATCGGCTGCATCGCGTTTTCCTCGGTCGTCAATGGAACGGTCGTCCCGGTATAAGCCGCCATGCCTGAAACAGAAAACCCGCTGCGCGGGATCGCGTTGCACTGCGGCGCGGCGGCGCTGTTCGCGGTCGCCGACACAACATCCAAATATCTGAGCGTGTCGCTGCCGATCGTGCAAATTCAGTGGATCCGTTACGTGCTGTTCTTCGGCATGGCGATACTGCTGACTCGGCGGCTGCCATGGCGATCATTGCGGCCGAACAACCCGAAGCTTCAGTTGTTGCGGGGGCTGGCGGTCACGGGGTCGTCGGTGCTGTTCGTGTTCGGGGTGCGCCAGATGTCGATGGCACAGGCGACGACGATCAGCTTTCTGTCGCCCTTGCTGATCACGGTGCTGTCGATTCCGCTGTTGGGGGAAGTTGTGGGCATCCGCCGTTGGGGTGCGGTCCTGGCCGGGATGGTGGGCGTGCTGATCGTGGTGCGGCCGGGCAGCAGCGGGTTCCAACCCGCGGCGCTGTGGGGCGTGGCTTCTTCATTGTGCTGGTCAACGGCGCTGATCGTGACCCGAAAAATTTCAACCACCGATCAAGCGACGACGACGGTGCTGTGGTCGGCGGGATTTGGGGCGATCGCGTTAGGTTTCGCCGCGCCGTTCGTCTGGACCTGGCCATCGGGACCGCAATGGGGATTGATGCTGATGCTGGCGGTGCTTTCCTCGCTGGGCCAGTGGATGGTGATCCTGGCGCACCGGATGGCGCCGGCGTCGTTGCTCGCACCATTCACCTATAGCCAGTTGATTTGGGCGATATCGGCGGGGTTCGCGGTCTTCGGCGCCCTGCCCGATCATTGGACGCTGGCCGGGGCGTCCGTCATCATCGCCAGCGGCCTTTATACCGCGCACCGGGAACGGGTGCGCCGCGCCATGGCCGCCTGACCGGATCAGGACGCGGGAGAGGTCGTCGATTCCCGGTTGTTGGAGGCTGTCGCGGCCAAAGCCGCGCGTTCAGCGACGCGTGCCCGAGCGGCTTCGAGTGCCGGACCTTCGAGGATCAGGGGCGCGCAGCCTTCGTTCTCGGCGCGGCGGGACCCGAACACGGGGAACAGCGTGGTGAAGAGGCCGGCCGCGAGAAAATCAGTGCGGTCGCCGGTGTCGAGATAGGATTCGGCCGGCATGCCCTCGGCCAGGATGACCTCATGGCGCGGCAATTCCACGTGCCAGTAGTCGATGGCGGGCAGTTGGATCTGCCGGACGGTGGTGCCGTTGACCAGCAAACCGACGGGGATCAGCACATCGCCGAGATAGACCCCATGATGCGGCGACAGCCAGAGGTCGCGGCCCGGCTGGCAGGGGCCGAAGGCGTGAGCGGACACGCGAATCGGCCAGACCTGATCTTTCCGCGGGTGGCGGGTTATGTCGATCACGCGGTGGCCGATCCACTCCACCGTTTCCCACCGGCCGGACAAAACCGCGCGCACACGGTCGCCCAGACGCAGAGTCTGAACCGCGACCTCCCCGCTTTCGGTGGCGATGCGGGTGCCGGCGACGAAGCAGGCGATCGGGGTCCGTTCCATGCGACCAGCTTACATCGCCGGCCTGCCCTGCCGCAACGCAAACGGTGACCGGGTGGTAGACATGGGTGCTTCGCTGTATGAGAGGCGCCCAGATTCAGGACAGGACCCAGCGGGATGGCGGATACGGCTACCTCGGAACCCCCACGCGATTTTATACGCGATATCGTCCAGGCGGACGTGGACGCGGGACGCGTGACCGGCGTCGTGACCCGGTTTCCGCCGGAGCCGAACGGGTTCCTGCATCTCGGTCACGCAAAATCGATCTGCCTGAACTTCGGCGTGGCGCGGGAGTTTGGTGGCAAGTGCCATCTGCGGTTCGACGATACCAACCCGGTAAAGGAAGAGCAGGCATTCATCGACGCGATCCAGCGCGACGTGAAATGGCTGGGCTTCGACTGGGGCGACAATCTGTTCCATGCTTCCGATTATTTCGAGCAACTATATGCCTGGGCCGAACACCTGATCGAGGGCGGGTTCGCGTACGTGGATGATACGCCGCCGGAGCAGATGCGTGCCCAACGGGGGACGCTGACCGAACCCGGGCAAAACAGCCCGTTCCGGTACCGGTCGGTGGAGGAGAACCAGGCCCTGTTCCGCGACATGCGGGCCGGCAAATTTCCCAACGGTGCAAGGGTGCTGCGCGCGAAGATCGACATGGCGTCAGGCAACATGAACCTGCGCGACCCCGTGCTGTACCGCATCCTGCACGCGACCCATCCGCGGACCGGCGATGCCTGGTGCATCTACCCGACCTACGATTTCGCGCATGGCCAGTCGGATGCGATCGAGGGCATCACGCACTCGGTCTGCACCTTGGAATTCGAGGATCACAAGCCGCTTTACGACTGGCTGATCGAGCATCTGCCAGTGCCCGCTCGGCCGCGACAGTATGAGTTCGCTCGCCTGAACATCACCTACACCGTGCTGTCCAAGCGGATCCTGACGACGCTGGTGCGGGATGGGCATGTGTCCGGTTGGGACGATCCCCGCATGCCGACATTGGCCGGGATCAGGCGCCGGGGCGTGCCGGCGGCAGCGTTGCGTGAGTTCGTCGGCCGAGTGGGCGTGGCGCGTGCCAACAGCACCGTCGATGTGCAGATGTTCGATGCGGCGGTGCGCGATACGCTCAACCCCTCGGCGCCGCGGCGGATGGCGGTGCTGCGGCCGCTGAAATTGATTATCGAGAATTATCCCGAAGGACAGACCGAAACGCTGGAGGCGATCAACCACCCCGACGTGCCGGAACAAGGCACGCGCCCGATCACATTCAGCCGGGAACTGTATGTCGAACAAGACGACTTCATGGAAAACCCGCCGCGAAAATTCTACCGGTTGTCGCCGGGGAAAGAGGTGCGGCTGCGCTACGGGTATTACGTGACCTGCCGGTCGGTCGAAAAGGACGCCGACGGCAACGTCGTCGCTTTGCGGTGCACCTATGACCCGGAAACCAAAGGCGGCAATGCGCCACCGGATGGGCGCAAAGTGCAGGCCACGTTGCATTGGCTGTCGGCGGCGGACGCGGTTCCGGCGGAAATCCGCCTCTACAGCCATTTGTTCAACCGTCCCGATCCGGGTGCGGATGGCGACGTGATGGCCGATCTGGCGCCCGATTCGTTGGAGGTCCTGACCGGCTGCTTTGTCGAGCCGGCCTTGGCCTCCGCCGCCGTGGGCGAAGCGGTGCAGTTCGAACGCACCGGGTATTTCTGCGCCGATCCGGACGGGACAGCCGAGCGGCCGGTGTTCAACCGGACGGTGGGGCTGCGCGACAGCTACGCCAAAGCCAAGGGGTAAATATGAGCCTGGATATCGATTATCTGCGCGGCTGGATCGGTCGGCAGGAGACATTGACCGACCGCGCCACCCTGGTGCCGGCGGAGGCTTTGTCGGCGACTCTGGATCGGGACGATCCCCGGCCAAAGGCAGGCGATCCCCTGCCGCCGCTTTGGCACTGGCTGTATTTCCTGCCGCTGGCTCGCCAGTCGCAAATCGGGCCGGACGGACATCCCAAGAGGGGCGGCTTTTTGCCACCGGTGCCGCTGCCTCGGCGCATGTGGGCGGGGGGACGGTTCACGTTCCACAAGCCAATCGCGCTGGAGGAGAAAATGACGCGGGTCTCCACCGTGGCCGATGTCACGGTGAAGCAGGGGCGCGCGGGCTCGCTCTGCTTCGTGCTGGTCAAGCACGCGGTGCATGGGGAGAACGGGCTGGCCCTGGAGGAGGAGCACGACATCGTCTACCGCGATGCGCCGGCGCCGAACGAGCCGCCGCCCGCGCCGAAGGCGGCACCGAACGATGGGGTTTGGCAGCGCGATATCGTGCCGGACGATGTGCTGCTGTTTCGTTACTCGGCATTGACGTTCAACGGGCACCGGATTCATTACGACCGGAAGTATGTGACGGAGGTCGAGGGCTATCCGGGATTGATCGTGCATGGGCCGCTGATCGCGACGCTGCTGGTGGACCTGCTGCGGCGAAACACGGACAAACCGTTGAAAACGTTCAAATTCCGGGCGGTCAGTCCGTTGTTCGATATCGCACCGTTCTCGGTGCACGGGCGGCCAGGGGCGGATGGGCAGGTCGCGCTCTGGGCGCGGAATGGGCAGGGCAACCTCGCAATCGAGGCGGAAGCGCGGATCTGAACGGTTAATTCTCCCCGTCCAGATCCTTCCCCCACATCCGTTCCAACCCGTACATCGCCCGCGCCTCGGGCTTGAACAGGTGGATCACGATATCGCCGGCGTCGATCAGCACCCAGTCGGAGCCGGTCGCACCCTCGATCGGGACATGCTTCAGGCCTTCCTTATGGAGTTTCTCGGCCAGATGCTGGGCCATGGCGGCGATCTGACGGTCGGCGAGGCCCGAGGCGATCACCATCCGGTCGCAGAACATCGCTTTGCCTGACAGGTCGAGGGAGATCACATCCTCGGCCTTGTCGTCTTCCAGGCTCGTCACGATGATTTTCTGCAGCCGGTCGATCTCGGCAGCCGGCAGCTTCACCTTCGGTTTGCGCGGGGCACGCTTGGGCTTTGGTGCGACGGCTGCGTCGTCGTCCACCGGTCCGGCGGCGATGGTTTTCTTGCGCGGTGTGCCCAAGGCGGGCACCGCATTCGGCTTGGCCGCCCGCTTGCGTGGCGCCGGCTTGTGCCGGGCGGGCGAGGGCGAGGGCGTTTTCGGCGGGGTGGCTATCGGTTTGATCCTTCGAGGGCGGCGCGTAACGCGGTCGCGGAAAGCGAGATTTGCGGTGCAGGTAGGAACACCCACCCGGACACCCGGCCTGGCAGCAACACGGCCTTCCGCGCATCCAGGCGAATCGGCCGCAACCGCCGAGCGGCCCGACCGGCGAGTGCGCGGTGGTTATACGTGGGCCGAGGCAGCACGGCAAAGGACAAACGCCGAACGATGTCCAGCCAGCGGCGCCAGCGCGGCAATTGTTCGAGAATGTCCGCTCCCATTACCCAGACGAAGCTCGCATTGGGGAAGCGCCGCGGCAGCAGTCGCATTGTGTCGACGGTAAAGCGGGTGTTCAGCGTGGCCTCGATAGCGGTGGCGACAATCCGCCGGCCGTCGGCGATCGCGCGGGCGCCGGCCATGCGCTGGTCCATGGGTGCCATGCCGGCGCGGGGTTTCAGCGGGTTGCCGGGGGAGACCAGCAGCCAGACCTGATCCAGGCGCATCTTTCGGCGGGCAAGCTCGGCAATGTGTCGGTGGCCGTCATGCGCCGGGTTGAAAGAACCGCCGAGCAGACCGATCCGCATATGCCGCCGATCGCCGAACCGGGGAATGGGGTCGAGGATCAGGGCCGTACCTGCCCGGTGCCGGTGATGACGTAGCGGTAGGTCGTCAACTGCTCCAACCCGACCGGGCCGCGGGCGTGGAGGCGACCGGTGGCGATACCGATTTCCGCGCCGAAACCGAATTCGCCGCCGTCGCAGAACTGGGTGGAGGCGTTCCACAACGCCACTGCGCCATCGGTGCCGCGCAGAAATCGGTCGGCGATCGCGGCATCCTCGGTGACAATGGCGTCGGTGTGCTCGCTGCCGTGCTTGGCGATATGCGCCATGGCCTCGTCGACGCCGTCGACGACCGCGATGGACAGGATCGCGTCCAGCCATTCGGTGTCGAAATCGGTATCGGTGGCCGCTTTCAGATCAGGTACCACCATCCTCGCCTGGGCGTCGGCCCGGAAATCGCAGCCCAGCGCGCGCAGGTCGGCGACGATCGCGGGAAGTTGGGCGGCGGCGATGGAGCGATCGATCAGCAGCGTTTCGGTGGCTCCACAAATGCCGGTACGGCGCATTTTCGCGTTCGCGACGATGCGACGTGCCATGGCGGGATCGGCAGCTTCATGGACGTAGGTGTGGCACAGGCCCTCGGCATGCGCGAGGACGGGGACCCGGGCGTCGCGCTGGACACGCTCGACGAGGGATTTGCCGCCGCGCGGAATGATCAGATCGATCAGCCCCGCGCCGGCCAGCATGGCGCCGACGAAAGCACGATCGGAGGTTGGGGCGTTTTGGATGCAGGCGGCCGGCAGACCCGATGCGGCGAGCCCTTCCTGGAGCGCGGTGTTGATCGCCTTGGCGCTGTTGGTGCTGTCGGAGCCACCGCGCAGGATCACGGCGTTGCCGGATTTCAGGCACAGGCCTGACGCGTCCGCGCCGACATTGGGGCGGCTTTCATAGATCATGCCGATCACACCGATGGGCGAGGCGACCCGCCGGATACGCAGCCCGTTCGGGCGGGTCCAATCGGCGAGAGTGCGAGCGAGGGGGTCGGGGAGCGCCGCGACCTCCTGCAAGCCGATGGCCATCGCCTCGACGCGGGTGGGGTTCAGCGTCAGGCGGTCGCGGAAGGCGTTGGTGCCGTTGTAGTTGCCGACGTCGATTTCGTTGGCAGCGAGGATATCCGGCTGGTGGTCGCGCAGTGCCGTCGCCATATTGGTCAACGCGGCATTCCGGGTTGCCTCGCTGGAACGGGCGAGCGCGCGCGCGGCCACGCGGGCGTCGGTGGCGGCGCGATGGAGCTGCTGAGTGGCTTCGGTTTCGATGTGCATCTGTTGATCCTCAATTCGGCATTGTGCCGATATCGGGGACGGGATTCCAGGGGTGGCTTATTCAGGCCAGAAATCTTCCCGGATCATATCGGCGAAACTGCACGCCGCGCGGTGTAAAGGCCGTGTCGGACAACCCGCCCCCCCCACCACGACGCGCGCACGTCGATAAACGGCGGCGATGATGCCATCGATCCCCGCTTGAAGACCGTGGTTGTCCGCCAGAGCACGATCGGGCCGAGTTGACCCAATCGTGCTCTATAAGTCTTTGTTTGCTCGCGTGATTCACGCCGCCGTGTGTTTCCACCTCTGGCGATCACGTTCTAAATGGTCAGCCAGATCGGTCCTTTGACCATTGATAGCCGCTTCCCGAGGTATCGAACTCTTGGGAGAGTTCCAAGATCAGTCGATAGCGGCGTGCACAAGATTGGATACCCGGTCCAGCCGTAGGGAGTGCCATGGGTCGGGCGAGGCGAAGTTGGTAAGATAGGTGAAGGACACGCCACTGGAAGGGTCAGCCCAGGAATAGGACGACCCGACGCCGCCATGCCCGAACGTCACCGGCGCGCCGATGGTGCCGAGACCGCGGATACGGTCGCTTTCGCCGCGCACATGCGGGCCGAGGCCGCGGTGCATCGGAATACCGTCCATCTGATGATCGCCCATTTCCCCGGTATGGTTCCGCGACACGTATGCAATGAGCCGGGGAGAGAACAGCCGCACGCCACCCAGCGTGCCGCCATGTCCGAGCATCTGGTAGAAGGCGACCATGCCTCGGGCGGTGGCGAACCCGCCGCCGCTGGGCAGGCCGGCGGAGCGGAACTCGGGCGAGTTGTCGCGCGGCTCGGGGGCGTAGGTGTCAGCGCAACGATGTTGCAGGTCGCGCGGCACGCCGACGAAAATATCGTTGCCAAGCCCCAGTGGTTCGATGACGCGGGTGCGGATGACGTCGCGATAATCCTGCCCGGTTACGGCCTCGATCACCATGGCCTGCACGAGGTGTGCGGCCTGACCGTGGTATTGCAGGCGCGATCCAGGGGTCCAGTTGAGCGAGAAATCACAGACCTCGGCACGCATTTTCGCGTGGTCGGTCCAGGTGGCCTGGGTAACGTTGTTGCCCGGGAAGCCGCCGGTGTGGGTCATGACCTGTTCAAGCGTGATATCGCCTTTGCCACGCACGGCGAATTCGGGAAGATGATCGGCAACCTTGTCCATGAAGGACAGCTTGCCTTCCTCCACCAGGGTCCAGACGGCAGAGCTGGTCAGCACCTTGGTCTGGCTGAACAGCAGAAAAAGGCTTTCGTCGGTTGCCTCAACATCGCCGCCTTGGGTTTTGGCGCGACCATAGGTACGGAACAACGCCAGCTTGCCGTGTCGTGCGAGGGCGATCTGGGCGCCGGGGTAGCGTCCCTCGGCGATGTGGCCGCGGATCAGAGTGTCGAGGTGTTCCAGCGGCTTGGCGGTGAAACCGAGGGTTTTCAGGTCTGATGGTGGCAGCGGATAGGTGGGCATGGTGTTCCCTTGGTTGGGATGCAAAGTCACTGTCGTCATGCTCGCGAGTTTCAGGCGTTCTGTCCAGTTGGCCGGCTAGCGAACGACCCGTTCCAGCGAAGCCGCGTATTCCGCCATTTTGGCCGCACGTTGTTGGCTTTTGGGGACAGCCCAGAAATGCACGAGGCCGCGTCGTCCCTCGATCGGCGTTATCCCTTCGCCACCGACACGAACGAAGGGTGAGAGCAGCGCCGTGTCGAAGCAGGCGTTTCGGTAGCCCACGTAATTGGCGATCTCCTGATCGACGAACTGGAGAGCATCCCGGCCATTTGCCACGGCGCGATTGGCGACGATTCGGGCAATCAGCCGTAGGGTCGGTGCGTGGGCGGCGAGATTGGGAATGCCGATCGTGCCCGAATTGAAGCCGTGCCGGAAAGCGACATCGCAGCCGTCCAACTGCAACAGGCCTGCACCGCTCGGCGCGACCGAAATCGAACAGCGACCGCACGGCGATCGCGAGTTACGCCATAATCGCCTCACTTCCGAACGCTGCGAAATACACCAACGGGCGGTATCGGCAGATCTGCTGAATTCGCCAACCGTCACGCAGGAGCGTCAAGCGATTCGGCCATTGCGAAAGCTCGAGCGGGAGTTGCCAGCGGAGATCGACGCCCAACGGACCAATGTGGAGTTCGTGGAATGGCTTCATGATCACGTCCGAAGCCGGCACGTACTGGCCGGTCGATCGGACCGGCCAGTTCGTATGGAATATGGCAAGCAGGACGCCAAATTCGGTTTGACTGACCGGCATGAAGCCTTCCCAATCCCCGGCGGTATCGGCGAGCATCAAACCGTCCGAGCGATGCACTGCCGAGAGGAACTTGCCATCTCGGGACAGATTGATTGAGCGTCGATCGATCGAACGGGAAATGTGCCAGCCTTGCAGCGGCCCTTCCGCGACGTCGAACGAAAGATCGGCGCCGCCACGCAGATGATCTGCGAATGACACCTGCAACCCATCCACTGGCACAGGGACGTCCAACGGGTCGGCGTCGTCAAAGGGAGCTGAAAGAGATCGTTGGACCACGCCACCGGTCTGCCGATGGCGGCACAGAACCGTACCCTACCAGGTCAGCGGCGCTGTCACCGCCAGCCCTACAGCCTGACGCGGGATCGCCAAGGGGCGGTAACAGTCATGCCTTGGTTTCTTCCAACTGATCGACCTCGTGATCCAAACGGGGCATCAGGATATCCAGGGTCTCGTTGACCGCATCCAGCTTCGGCCTGAGGTTTACGGTCCGAGTCCGAAACGGTACATCCCATTCGTGCTGCGAGGTGACGAGTTTATTATAGTCGTTCACCCGGTGCACCAGCGAGTAGACCTGCGCGGCGGTGTAAGCGCCAAAGACATCGATACGGTCGATCGTGTTCATGAAAATGACGGGTAAGGGAATGAGCAGTTCTTCATAGTGCAATTTTTCGGTGCCGGTGCTGGGTCGGCCGAGGGATTGCAGTACACCCGACCGAAACCGCGTGGCCGATCGCATATCGCGCAAAACCGGGGCGATGGCCGCCGCCAGCACATGTCGCCTAAGCACCCGAGCCGCTTCTGCCCGCTTCAACTCGGACCGTTCCTGTCGAAGGGCGATTCCAACCGCGGCCCCGGCGGCTGCGAGAGATCCCAAACCTTGCACCCAATCGGACAGTTTCTGATCGAGGAACCAATCAAACAAATACATCGCACCGTCCGGCTGAAGCGTGACGGATGCAGTTCAGGCGGTCCGACGGTTTGCGTCAACAAGGAATTGCGCCCAGTGCGGCACTCTTGTTTCACGCCCCAGGTTCGTGCTTGATCCGGTGGATCGAAAAGGGGCGAAACCATGGCTGTTATTGGATTCATCGGGCTGGGCAACATGGGCGGGCCAATGGCTGCCAACCTGGTCAAAGCGGGGCACAAAGTCACCGGCTTCGATCTCGTGCCAGCCGCACTGGACGCCCTCAAGGCCGCCGGCGGTTCGGTCGCCGCCAGCGCCAGCGAGGCGGTCAAAGGCGCGGAAATCGTCATCACCATGCTGCCCGCTGGCGAGCACGTACGCCAGGTCTGGCTGCACCAGGGCGGGCTGATCGACGTGGTGAAGGATACGAAGCCATTGCTGATCGACTGCTCGACGATCGATGTCGACAGCGCGCGGACGGCCACGGCCGCGGCCGCGGAAGCGGGCATGACCATGCTGGATGCACCCGTTTCCGGCGGCACGGTCGGTGCGGCGAACGGTACACTAACCTTCATGGTGGGCGGCGATGAGGAAGCCTTCGCCAAGGGCCTGCCGATCCTGCAGGGGATGGGCAAGAACATCTTCCACGCAGGCGGACCGGGTGCCGGTCAGGCGGTAAAGATCTGCAACAACATGATGCTTGCGATCAACATGATCGGTGTGGCGGAAGGCTTTATCCTCGCCGAGAAGCTCGGTTTGGACTGGATGAAGCTGCATGCGATCTGCACCACCGCGACGTCCAACTCGTTCGCTCTATCCAACTACTGCCCTGCCCCGGGTCCAACGCCGGCCTCGCCGGCCAACCGCGACTATGCGCCGGGCTTCATGACCGCGCTGATGTTGAAGGACGTAAAGCTGTCGCAGGCGGCGGCGGAGGCGACAGGTGTCGCGACGCCCATGGCCGCGCTGGCGGCTTCGCTGTATCAGGCGACGGTGGACGCCGGCGATGCGACGAAGGACTTCTCGGTGGTGTTCCGCCTGCTGGAGAACATGAAGCGCGGCTAGACCGCGCGCAGACAAGGAGGCAACGTCATGAACAGCTTCAAGGAAGCGCGCGATTTCCTGTTTGCCCATGCGGGGGATTACAAGAGCGCGCATGCCGGCTTCCGTTGGCCGGTGTTGGAACATTTCAACTACGCTCTGGACTGGTTCGATGCGGAACTGGCGCACGGGAAGTCGGCGAACCGCTTGGCGCTGAAAATCGTCGGGGCGGACGCCGCCGAACGCACGTTCGCCCAACTGTCGGAGGCATCGAACCGGGTGGCCAACGGGCTGCGAGCGTTGGGCGTTAAGCGGAACGACCGCATCCTGCTGATGCTGGGCAACGTGGTTCCGCTTTGGGAGACCATGCTCGGGGCGATGAAACTCGGCGCGGTCGTGATCCCCGCGACGACGCTGTTGAATACCGCCGATCTAAAAGACCGTTTCGATCGTGGCCGGGTGCGCCATATCGTCGCGAACGCCGCGGATGCGCCGAAATTCGACGGGCTGGATCCCACGGTCACGCGGATCGCGGTCGGCGATGCCCCGGCGGGATGGCATCGCTACGACGCGCTGCTGGACGCTCCCGCCGCATTTACCCCGGATGGTCCGACGCGGGTGACCGATCCGATGCTGCTGTATTTTACATCCGGCACCACGTCGCGCCCCAAGCTGGTCGAGCATAATCATCAGAGCTATCCGGTCGGCCATCTGATCACGATGTACTGGATCGGCCTGCGCCCCGGCGATATGCATCTGAACATCTCGTCCCCGGGGTGGGCGAAGCATGCCTACAGCTGTTTCTTCGCCCCATGGAACGCCGGGGCGACGATATTCATCCTGAACCAGCCGCGCTTCAACGCTCGGGCCATGCTCGATGCGATCGTGGAGAACAAGGTCACAACGATCTGCGCCCCGCCGACGGTGTGGCGCATGTTCGTGCAGGAAGATATGGCGGCATGGAAGACATCGCTGCGCGAGGTGCTGTCGGCCGGGGAGCCGTTGAACCCCGAGGTGATCGAGCATGTTCAGAAGGTCTGGGGGCTGACCCCGCGCGAAGGCTATGGACAGACTGAAACAACATTGCAGATCGGCTGTTACCCGGGCGAGGTGGTGAAGCCTGGCTCGATGGGGCTGGAATCGCCGGGGTTCCGCATCCGCCTGCTGGACCACGATGGGAACGATGTGGAGGAAGGCGAGGTCTCGATCGATCTGCATCCGCCACCGACAGGGCTGATGCGCGGCTACCAAGCCGACGACGGATCGTTTCAGCCACTTGGCGACGGGGCCTATCGGACCGGCGATGTCGGCACCAAGGATGCCGACGGGTATTTCACCTATGTTGGCCGCGCCGACGATGTGTTCAAAGCGTCGGATTACCGGATCAGCCCGTTCGAACTCGAAAGCGCCCTGATCGAACACCCGGCCGTGGCGGAGGCAGCCGTGGTGCCGGCACCGGACAAAGTCCGGATGGCGATCCCAAAGGCCTATGTGACGCTCGCACCGGGTCACAACGAGCCGTTGCGCGATGTCGCTTTGTCGATCTTCCAACATTTGCGAGTGGCCCTGGCGCCCTACAAGCGGGTACGGCGGCTGGAATTCACCGATCTGCCGAAAACGATCTCCGGCAAAATTCGCCGGGTCGAGCTCCGGCAGGCCGAAGAGGCTCGGGCGCGTGCTGGAACGCGGGAGGAGGCGGAGTTTCGGGAGGAAGATTTCCCGGAGTTGCGCGGATAGACGAGTTGGGCGGCGCCGAGTTCCCAGAATACGGTGTCGCTCCCCGGATGAGCCTTCAGGGGACGACGGCCTGCGCCTCGATCTCCACCTTCAACGCCGGCAAAACCAGCGCCGATACGCCGACGAGGGTGGAGGCAGGCCGATACTCACCAAAATAACGCTGGCGGGCTGGGTTGATCGCCGCGCGGTCGGCGATGTCCGTCAAATAGACGTTGACCTTAACGACATGCTCGGCCCCAGCGCCGGCGGCCTTCAGGCAGCTGTCGATGTTGGCCAAAGCCGCTTCCGCCTGCTCCGCCACCCCTTCGGGAATCGAACCGTCCGGACGGACACCGACAGCGCCCGAGACCCAGATCAGGTTGCCCGCACGGACGACGTGGCAGTAGTGGCTGACCGGGGGAAGTTGGCCGGGCACCATCAAACGTTGGATAGACATGGGCTTTCCCTCAGAGCAACGATGGCGAGGGACAATGCCCCCCGCCATACGGTCGGCTTATCGATGCGCGCGCAAGAAGGACTTAACCTGCCGCACCGCGACCGGAACCCGCTCCTTCGGTTCTTTCCAGGGGAACATGGTGACCTCGGAATTCGGGGCGAGCATCACCGTTTCCATGGCGACGGCGTAGGGATGCGCGGGCACATCGTCCGGCATAACCAGCACCGGCGTCGTCACCGTCTTCACGAAGTCCCGCGAGACGGTGAAGACGAAATCATTGGAGCTGTACATGTTCTTGAGGAATTTCTCGCACTGCTCCATCGTCACGTCGGAGCGTTTTTCACACAGCTTCGGCGCCCAGTTGTTCATGTTGTTGTTGTAGAACAGACCCGGCATTTCCGGCCGAGCCCCGCTGGGCTGCGCGAGCACGGCGGCGATGACGCGGTCGGACGCGCGGCGCAGCATGTTCCAAATGAACGGCCCGCCGATGCAGAATCCCATCACCAGGAACTTATCGATCCCGAGGTGATCCATCAGCCCCAGATGATCGTCGGTATAGGAATCCCACGGGCGGTCGACCTCGACCGGGCCGGTGGATTCGCTGCCGATCGAGTTGCGGAGGTCGAACGAGATGACGCGATATTCGTCCTTGAATTCCTCGAACACGTTGAACGGACCATTGGTCGTGACGTAGGGGATCATCGCATTCAGACCGCCGCCGGGAATGACCAGCAACGGCGGGCCCGAGCCGACTTCCTCATAGTGAACGCGAACGTTACCTTTTTCGTAGAACGGCATGGTGGTTCCTCTCAGTTCATTTCACGATCAATTCGGCGGCGGCCTTGCGCGCGCGCGCCGCGCCGTCCCGCGCCATATCGGAACAAAGGCCCGTATATGCCGTGGGATTCAGCAGTTTTTCAATTTGTTCCGGCGCCATATGCGCCGTCACCCGCTTGTCCGCCGTCAGCAGTGCCCCAAAGGACTTGCCCTGTTCGGCGGCGGCCATCGCGGAATCGTAGACGACATCGTGGGCATGCTGACGGCCCGGGGCGGCGCCCAAGTCCAGCATGACCGCCTCGGCCATGATCAGTCCCCCGCCCAGATCGAGATTGGCGCGCATCCGGGCAGGATCGAGTTTCAGGCCGCGCATGATTTCGCCTAACCGGGACAGGATATCGCCGATCCCGATGCAGGCGCGGGCTTCGGCACTATCGAACATCAGGCTGGTGGTGCGATCGGCCTCATGTTCGGTGGTCATGGCTTCCAGCGCCAATGGGACGAGCGAGCGGACTTCCGCCGCGGCGGCGATAATGTCCTGGCAGAGCTTGGGATTGCGCTTCTGCGGCATGGTGGAGGAGCCGACGGTGCCGGGGGGCACGGGTTCCTCGACCTCGCCGTATTCGGTTTTCATCAAAGTGTAGATTTCGCGGCCGATCTTACCGCAGGTCGCGGCCAGCAGGCCAAGGAGACAGATGTTTTCGCCCAGATGATCGCCGATCGCGCGGGATGGCACCGTCATCGATCCGAAACCCAGCAGTCGTCCGATGCCGGCCTGCACCTTGGGGCCCATCTGGCCGAGGGAGGCGTAGGTGCCGGCGCCACCGCCGAGCATGGCGATGAACAGGCGCGGGGCAGCCTGCTGAAGGCGCTCGACATGGCGCAGCAGTTCATCGATCCAGACGGCGACCTTGTAGCCAAAGGTGGCGGGCACGGCGTGTTGACCGTGGGTGCGTCCGGCGATGGGCATGTCCGCACCGCGTTCGGCAAGGTCGGCCATGGCGGACAGCACCTCGCCAATCAGGCGCAAGAAGACTTGGTGAGCCTGCCGCAGCACCAGAAGATCGCCGGTCTGGGTGATATTTTGGGTGGTGGCACCCCAGTGGACCCAGCCGCCGTGTTCCTCGCCGGTGACGCGGCTGAGTTCCCAGACCAGCGGCACGATGGTGTGACCGGTGCGGGCAAAGCCTTCGTCGATACGCTGCCGGTCCATCCCCTTCAGGTCGGCGGCCTTGGCGATGGCTTCGGCGGCGGCTTGGGGGATGATGCCCAGTTCAGCCTGGGCGCGGGCCAGCGCGACCTCCACATCCAACCACGCCTGCCAGCGGTTTTCCAGTTGGTAGAGGGCGCGAATGCCAGGGTCGGCGACGCGGGTCGCGGTCGGCAGGGTATCGCTCATGATTCAGCGCACCCGATTGTAGGAATAATCCTCCCGAGCGCCGCCGCCGGCGCGGAGTCCGGGGGGGAGTGGAGCGCGGGTGGCGTTGACCCCGGCGTGGACATCAAGCGCGGCCTGGTCGGCCCAGAGTTCCAGCAGGACGAGCTTGTCGGGGTTGAGGGCGCTTTGAAAAACCTCGAACTGGAGGCAGCCCGGTTCCTTCATCACATCGGCGCAGCGGTCGCGGTAGACGGCGGCGAGTTCGGACCCTTTGCCGGGTTCGGCATCGATGGACACGACGAGACGGACTGGCATGGCGTTTTCTCCCCTTGAACGGTTAGAGTAGGGCGCCGGCGGGCGTCGGCGTCAAGCGCGAGGAGACAGATCGTGGCATTCCCGACAGCGGTCAACGACCAGATTACCGACAGTGTCACACAGGCCAACACGAAAGTGCTTGCGAACGCGCCGGCAATGGCGATGGGCACTCTTTACGTCGCCACCGCACAGGCGCTGAGCAACGCGGCGCATAATGCGACGAACGCGCAGCAGCAGACGTTCGTCACGGCCCAGGCGGCGACGACCATGGGCGTTTCGACGCTCTACAGTCTCGACACCGCCACGACGGGTGTGGGAACAAGCCGGTTGGCACAGCCCGCCCAAACGGCACCGGCGGAGACAAACCCGCCAACGTCGGTCGACCCGTTTGCGGCGTTAGACAAATTCGCGCCGGGTAAAACGGATGGCGTGCCGGCGGAAATCGTCGCGCTGCAATTGGCGTTCGCCGTGTCGCTGGCGATGCACAATGCCGTCCTGCAGCAGCAACAGACCCAAATCGCGCTTCAAGCCGCGCAAACCATGGCATTGGCGATGCTGATCGCCCGGGACCCGGGTGCTGCCCTGGAACAGATTACCCAAACGATCACGGCGAACGAGGCCCAATCGATCGCAACCATGAAAGCGCTATCGACGATGACCGCCCAAGGAAACGGGAGTGCCAAGGCATGAAATTCGGCGCTTCCATGTTCTTTACGGATTATTCGATGGCGCCGTGGGACCTTGCCCGGGCGCTGGAAGAACGCGGCTTCGATTCCCTGTGGGCGCCGGAACATTCGCACATCCCGGTGTCGCGGAAATCGGTGTTTCCCAATGGGGGGGAGGTGCCGAAGCACTATTATGACATGATGGACCCGTTCGTGACACTGGCGACGGCGGCGATGGTCACCACCACGTTGAAGCTTGGCACGGGCGTGTGTCTGGTGAACCAGCGCGACCCGATTCACCTAGCGAAGTCGGTAGCGTCGCTGGACCAGATATCCAAGGGCCGGTTCATCTTCGGCATCGGTGTCGGCTGGAATGCCGAGGAGATGGGGAACCATGGGACCGTCTACGCGACTCGCGCCAAACTGGTGCGCGAGCGGGTAGAGGCGATGAAGGCGATCTGGACTCAATCGAAGGCAGAATATCACGGTGAACTGGTGAACTTCGAGCCGATCATGACCTGGCCTAAACCGGTGCAGAAACCGTATCCGCCGATCTATGTCGGCGGCACGTTCCCGCATGCGGCGCGGCGGGCGATCCGTTACGCCGATGGGTGGATGCCGGTGGCGGGGCTGATGGGGGAGAACAGCGATGTGTTCAGCATCGTTCCGAAGGCGCGGGCGATGCTGGCAGCCGAAGGGCGCGATCCCGCGACGTTCCCGATTTCATTGACGGCATCGCCGGAAGACCTGGACCTGCTGAAACGCTACCGGGATCTGGGAATCGAGCGCGCATCCGTAAGCCTTCCGGCGGGCAACGCGGAGGTTGTGTTGCCGATCCTGGACCGGTGGGCGGTACTGATCCGGCAAGTTTCGAATTAGGGAGACATCATCGTGCATTTCGGCGCATCCATCTTCTTCACCGATTATTCCATCACTCCGGCCGAACTCGGAAAGGCGCTGGAAGATCGGGGCTTCGAATCCGTGTGGGCCGCGGAACATTCCCACATCCCGCTGTCGCGCAAATCGCCATGGGGCGGCGGCGGGGAACTGCCGAAGCACTATTACGATGTGATGGACCCGTTCGTGTCGCTGACGGCGGTGGCCTGCGCGACCACCCGATTGAAGGTCGGCACGGGCGTCTGCCTGGTCAACCAGCGCGATCCAATCCAGACCGCGAAGCTGGTGGCGTCCATCGACCAGGTTTCCAACGGGCGTTTCCTGTTTGGCATCGGAAATGGCTGGAACCAGGACGAGATGGAAAACCATGGCACCGTGTTCGCCACGCGCCACAAGCTGGTGCGCGAACGGGTGGAGGCGATGCGGGCGATCTGGACGCAGACCAAACCGGAATATCACGGGGAATTCGTCAATTTCGATCCGATGATGACCTGGCCGAAGCCGGTGCAGAAGCCGCACCCCCCTGTCATTGTCGGCGGCGCCTATCCCTATGCGGCCCGGCGCGCGGTGCGCTACGGCGACGGCTGGATTCCATTGGCCGGCCGTCCGGGCCAGTATGGCGACGTCGGCGACTACGTGCCCAAGTTCCGCGACATGCTGCGGGAGGCAGGGCGCGACCCCGCGACCTTTCCGATCTCGTTGTTCTACGGAAAGGAGGATGCGGAGGTTTTGGCCAGCTACCGGGACCTGGGCATCGTGCGTTGCATCGTCAGCCTGCCCTCGGCGAAGGCAGATGCGGTGTTGCCGATACTGGATCGTTGGGCAAAGTTGATGACAACGGTTTGATCCGATCGCCGGCCAGTGGCCGCAGGCGATAGTGGCTGACGCCCCATTCCGAGCCTTCGGCGTGGCCGAAAAGTCCTGCCGTGGCAAGGAAGAACATCCGCCAGCGCCGGCGCCATAAGGCCGCGTCGGGGCCGTACACCGATCGCAGGACATCGCGGATCGCCGCTTCGTTGCGATCGAAATTCGCCAACCAGTCTTGGGCGGTGCGCGCGTAGTGCGTGCCGCTCCACCGCCAATCCTGCTCAACGTCGAACGCGTGGGCAACATGGCGCAACAGGCCATGGCTTGGCATGATGCCACCGGTGAAGAAATGCTGCGCGATCCAGTCCGCCTTGTCGTCGGCGTCGAACCGATAGGGTGTGCTGCGGTGACTGAACACGTGCAGGAAGAGCCGCCCATCGGGGCGCAACCAACCGTGCACGCGGCGCAGCAAAGCCGCCCAGTTCGTCATATGCTCGAACATCTCCACCGACACGACACGATCGAACCGGGTGTCGATTGCAAAATCGTTCATATCGGCGGTGACGACACACAGGTTCGACAGACCGCGAGCCGCCGCCGTCTGCTCGATATAGGCACGTTGGGACTGGGAGTTGGAAACGGCCGTGATCCGGGATGACGGGAAGCGCGCCGCCATCCACAACGACAACGATCCCCACCCGCAACCGAGTTCCAGGACGTCCTGACCGTCCTGCAGGTCGGCGTTGTCGGCGGTTGCACAAAGGGCGCGATCTTCCGCCATGTCGAGCGTATCGCCATCCTGGTAGAGGCAGCAGGAGTATTTACGGTTCCGACCAAGCACCAAACCGAAAAACGACGGCGGGACTTCGTAGTGCTGCGTGTTGGCGGCATCGGGACGCACGGCGACGGGATGGTTCGCCATCATACGGGCAAACGCCACATCACCCATGGCGTCATGATCCGCCAACCTGCGGCGGGTGCGATCGACCAGCCAGGAAATGCCGGAACTGGTCAATGCATCGGGCAGCGGCAGCCGCTCGACCAGACCAGCCGCGGTGGCGATCAGTGTCATGACGAGGTCCTCCTGCGGATTCCGGGAAAAAACGCGCTGACCTGCTGCTGATAGGCACGATAGGCATCGCCGCGGGTGCGCAGCATATGTTGTTCCAGCAATGGGATGCCTGACACGTGCACAAGCAGCCAATACATGAACGCCGGGCCCGACAGGGCCAGCCACGCCAGATCGAGGCGGGAAAAATCGATCGCGAGCAGCGGATAGGCGAACCAGCCCAGCCACTCGAAGAAATAGTTCGGGTGGCGGCTCAAACGCCAAAGTCCGGCGTCGCAGACCCGTCCCTTGAACTGGCGCAGTTGCGCATCCGCGATCCCCTCGCCCGCGATGCCCACGATCAGCACCGCGATGCCAAGCATATCCTGCGCTCGGGGAAACGGATCGGGATTGGCCGCCGCGAGCCCCATCGACAGCGTGAGCAGCGCGGCGGCGAAAGCCTGAATCTGTAGAAACCAGAAAAGCCGCCGCTGGAAACTTTCTCCCCATTCGCGGCGCAGGGCGGCGTAGCGCGCATCTTCAGGGCCGGTGAGGGAGCGATGGGCGATATGGGCGCCCAGGCGAATCGCCCAGACCGCGATGAGCCCGGCAACCGCAAGGCCGCGAGTGGAAGCACCAGGCAAAAGCGCCAACAACACGCCGGCAAGACCGATCGAAAAGGACCAGACCGGATCGACCCAACCGGCGTTTTTCGTTGCACGTTGCAACGCCCAAGCAGCGGCCATGCACGCCGACAGCAGCGCCGCGCATATCGGGAACCAGAGCCACATCACACACCCCCGGATCGCATGAAGGCCACACAATCGTCGAGAACCGGGGCCTTCCAGGACAGCAGGCGGGAAAACGCCGCGGCAATCGTGACATGCCCGACACCCGAATAGACCTTCAGTGTCGCCTGCCCACCCTTTCCCTGTATGGCCTCAGCAAGCCGACGCGAATTCCGGGGATAAACGGTCGTGTCGCCTTCGCCGGTCAGCAGCAGCATCGGCGGCGCGCCAGACCGGGCATATTCGATCGGTTGGGTCTTCGTCAGATCGCCGGCCGGGGCGAAGATGGTTTCAAGAACGGGATCGTTGAGCGGCAGGAAATCGTATGGACCGGCCAACCCGATCATGCCGACGATATCCCGGTCAGGGTCCATACCGACATGAGCCAGAAACGCTTTGTCGAGGGTCAGCATCGCGGCGATATGGGCGCCCGCGGAATGGCCGACCAGAAATATCCGCCGCGGATCGCCGCCATACTCGGCGATGTTCGCTTTGGTCCACGCAACCGCGGCCGCGGCGTCATCGATGAAAGCGGGATACGCCACGTCGGGGTAGATGCGATAATCGGGCACGACCACGACAAAGCCCCGGCTGGCGAAGGCCCCGCCGACGAATCGATACATCGACCGGTCGCCGGATTTCCAACTGCCGCCGTAAATGAAAATCACGACCGGGGCGTTCAGCCGGTCTGGGCGGTAAATGTCCAGTTTACGCCTTGGCCCCTCGCCATAAGCGAGGTCTGTCGTCACGGCGATTCCGGCCCCCGGGGCGATCGCGTTCAACAATTCCGCGCCGGAACACCCGCCAAGCAGCCAGGTCACCATGACAGCGGGGCGAAGCCAGGACATCAATCGGTCAGCAGCCGTTGCGCGAAACCAAGAAGTCCGCTGAATTTGACCCCCTCGGTCGCGATAATGCAGAGGCATGGGCCGCTGGCGTCAATGATCGGCTGATGGCGATGCTCGCCCTCGATTTCCACCAAATCGCCGGCGACGTAACGCTCATGCCCGTCGCGGAAAGATCCGGCGATCACACAGGTCAACTCCATCCCGGCATGCGAGTGTCGCGGCAGTGACTTTCCTGGTGCGCCTTCCAGCAACCCGGCCTGGACGTGGCTGCCTGAGTTCAGAGCGCGCCAGCGCAGCCCCAGCCCCAAACGGCGCCAAGGGCCGAAGCTGCAAGCGTTGAGCGGCGGTGGCAGTCCTCCCTGTAGGCGCGAGGGTTTCGCGGGGGCCACCGGCCGTTCGGTGCGCGCGAGGACAAGTGCCAGGGCGTCGTCATCGATCGCGGCAGGTGGCAGGTCTTCGAGCAAGGTGCCGCCAACAGCCTCGGCCATGGCGGTCAGGCGGCGGCACGCGGGGCAGCCAAAAAGGTGCGTGGCGACGACCAGGCCCATCGGTTCCGGCAATGCGCCGCCGGCATAGGCCGCGAGCGTGGTCTCGGTGGGATGATGGCGCATCAAGCTAGGTCCTCCAGCGCGGCACGCAGCTTCGTCATTGCCAGACGCAGGCGCGATTTGACGGTTCCCAAGGGAATACCGAGTTGCTTTTCGATTTCAGCGTGCGGCTGATCGAGAAAATACGCCGCCCTCACGACATCCGCCTGCTCGGGGGATAGCGTCTCCATGGCGGCACGCACCCGCACATCGCGCTCAGCCGTCGCCAAGACCTGGTCAGCACGCACCGGCTCCTCCAACGCTTCGGAGGGATCGGGCAACAGTGTGTCGGGATGGCGTTCACGGCGGAAAGCATCGATGCGCAGATTTCTTGCGATGGTGAAAATCCAAGTCGAGGCACCGGCCTTTTCAGGATCGAACTGCCCGGCCTTGCGCCAGACCAGCAACATCGTCTCTTGCGCGAGTTCTTCGGCCGCCTGACCGGACGCCCCGCCGCGCATCAACATCGTCTTTAGCCGGGGCGCGAAATGCCGGAACAGGATAGAAAACGCCTCCCTGTCCGCATGCTCCGCGACGGCAAGGATCAAGGCCGCGAAGCCAGGATCGGGTGTAGTCATGACCTGCGCCCAAGCCCCAGGGGATGAGGAGGCGAGCCAGCGGCCAGCGAGGGTTCCAAAGGCATTCATGTCTCCCTCTACGCACTGGAGTCGGCGTTGGATCACAGGACAATGCGGTGATCCAATGCCGGCGCCGATGCGTAGTAGCAGATAGGTACGAGGCAAAGGCAACTCAGCGATGGATCGCACGATCGGAGGGCCAGGGCGGGATATCGCGGTCGTGGGCACCGGAATATCCGGTCTATCGGCGGCGTGGCTGCTGCACCAACGGCATCGCGTGACCGTTTACGACAGTGCCCCGCGCGCAGGCGGTCACAGCAACACTGTCGATGCGCCGTCGGGCGCGGGAACGGTTCCGGTCGACACCGGATTTATCGTGTTCAACGATGCGACCTATCCCAACCTGATTGCCCTGTTCGCCCATCTGGGGGTGCCAACCGCAGCAACGGACATGACCTTTGGCGTATCGCTCGATGGCGGACGATTGGAATATGCCGGTTCGGACCTCGCCGGCCTGTTCTGCCAACCG
The DNA here is from genome assembly GCA_903877125.1 of uncultured Acetobacteraceae bacterium. Classification (GTDB taxonomy): domain Bacteria; phylum Pseudomonadota; class Alphaproteobacteria; order Acetobacterales; family Acetobacteraceae; genus Rhodopila. The sequence goes on from CAIRCM010000004.1 coordinate 66,876, forward strand.
GTCAATCTCGTGCGGCCGCGTTTCTGGTCGATGCTGCAAGATCTCCGCCGGTTCTATCGGGATGCGCCGCGTCAGGCACTGAGCATGGGCGAGGACGAAAGCATCGGCGTACTGCTCGACCGGTACAACTATGGTGCCGCGTTTCGCGACGATCACCTGTTGCCCATGGCGGCGGCGATCTGGTCCGCGACGTCGCGGCGGGTTCGCGATTATCCGGCTGCCGATTTCATCCGCTTCTGCGAAAACCACGGCCTGCTGCAAATCGCCGGGCGTCCGATGTGGCGCACCGTGGCCGGCGGCAGTCGCGCTTACGTCGCCCGGCTGACCGAGGGACTCGGTGCGGGGATGCGCCTGGGGTGCGGGGTCGTTTCAATTCAGCGCACACCCGAAGGGGTGTCGCTGATGGATGCCACCGGGGCGATCGCTCGGTTCGACGATGTGGTCATCGCCACCCATGCCGATCAGGCTCTAGCCCTGCTGGACGATGCCGATGACCGAGAGCGCGCGCTTCTGAGCCCGTTTCGCTATTCACGCAACCAGGCCGTACTGCACAGCGACACCAGCCTGATGCCGAAGCGCCGACGCGCCTGGTCGAGCTGGAATTATCTGAGCCAGGCTGGCTCCTCCGATTTATGCGTCACCTATTGGATGAACCGGTTGCAGAATCTGCCAGCGACGACGCCGCTGTTCGTCACGCTCAATCCTACGCGCGCGCCGCGTTCGGACAGCATCGTGCACACCGAGAACTATGAGCATCCGCAGTTCGACGCCGCGACCATGCGGGCGCAACGAAGTCTGTGGTCATTGCAGGGCCGGCGGCATACGTGGTTTTGCGGGGCTTATTTCGGTGCCGGATTCCATGAGGACGGGCTCCAGGCCGGGCTCGCGGTGGCTGAACAGTTGGGCGATGTCCGACGGCCATGGACGGTGGCGGATGAAAGCAGTCGCATCCATGTCAACGCTGTCATGGGCGTGGCCGCATGAGTTCCGGGCTGTACGCGGGGACGGTCGTCCACCGGCGCCTGCGTCCGCGGCGCCATCGGCTGTCATATCGTCTGGTATGGATGCTCTTCGATCTGGACGATATGCCCCAGGGACTGCGGTTCTTTTCCCATAATGGCGCGAACCTGCTGGGGTTTCGGGATCGGGACCATCTGGACGGCTCGGCCACACCTTTGCGCCAACAGATCGAGCAGATGATGACCGATGCCAATCTTTTACCCGATGGCGGGCCGATCCGTGTACTGTGCATGCCACGGGTCCTCGGCAGCGTGTTCAACCCGATCAGCGTCTGGTTCTGCCACCGGCGGGACGAGACGCTGGCAGCGATGCTCTACGAGGTGAACAACACCTTCGGCGAGCGTCATTGCTACCTTATCCCCGTCACCGATCCCGCCGCACCAATCATTCGCCAAAGCTGCGACAAGGCATTCTACGTCTCGCCGTTCATGCGGATGGAGATGACCTACGATTTCCGGGTCACGCTGCCCGGCGCGGTCGCGACGGTGTTGCTCGACGGCAGCGATGCCGAGGGCAAAACGATCGTGACATCCTTCCGCGGCCAACGGCGTGATTTGACCGATGCCACCCTGCTGGGGGTCGTGCTGCGGCACGGCGTGCTCGCACTGAAGGTCCTCGGCGCGATTCATTGGGAAGCCGCTAAGCTATGGCTGAAAGGTCTTCGTATCCAGGCACGTCCGGCGCCACCCGAAGCCCTGGTCACCATCGTCCAACCGCACGGAAGTTAAGACATGTCCGACCAGTTGCTCGACACGACGGTCGTCGCCGCACCGCTGGGCGCGCGACAGAACTGGCTGGTCAATATCCTGTTGGGCAGCGTACGCCATGGGCGCCTGACCTTGATAACGCCATCGGGATCGCGCCTGACGCACGCGCAGACCGCCCCCGGACCCGAGGGCACGATGGTACTGCATCGCTGGGGGGCCTTGCACCGCCTGCTGACCGGGGGGGATATCGCCGGTGGCGAGACCTATATGGACGGCGACTGGAGCAGCCCCGATCTGCCGTCGCTGATCGAGCTCGTGGCGCGCAACGCCTCTCTGACGAAGGTCATCGGCGGCACCTGGTTCGCCAAGGCGCTGAACCGGGCGTTACACCGGATGAACGCCAACACGCGTCGTGGAAGCCGGCGCAACATCGTGCGTCACTACGACCTTGGCAACGATTTCTACGCGGCGTGGCTTGATCCCAGCATGACCTATTCGTCCGGGCTTTACAGGACCGGTTCGGAGTCGTTGACCGAGGCGCAAACGGCGAAACAGGACCGTGTCATCGAACTGCTGAACCTCGCGGGCGCCGAGCGGGTCCTCGAAATCGGCTGTGGATGGGGCGGGCTTGTCGAGCGGCTGATGGCCTTGGGAATCCCTTCGGTCACGGGCGTGACACTGTCGCCGTCGCAGCTTGCCTATGCCACCCGCCGGGTAGCGAACGCTGATTTGCGGCTCCAGGATTATCGCGACACCTCCGGGACGTTCGATCGGATCGTATCGATCGAGATGCTCGAAGCGGTGGGCGAATCCTGGTGGCCATCCTATTTCACAACGCTGCGGGACCGTCTGCGCCCCGGCGGGATCGCCGTGCTGCAGGCCATCACCATCGCCGAGGACCGATTCGAAGACTATCGCGGGGCGACGGATTTCATTCAGCGCTATATTTTCCCGGGCGGGATGCTGCCTTCCCAGACCGAAATACGACGCCAGATAGCCGGGGCGGGCCTTGAATTGCGGTTGGCCGAGACGTTTGGCGCCAGCTATGCCCGCACGCTCGCGGTGTGGCGGCAGCGGTTTCTGACCGCGTGGCCGGATATCGCGCACCAGGGGTTCGATGCGCGGTTCAAACGCATGTGGGAATATTACCTGTCCTACTGCGAGGCTGGGTTTCGTGCCGGCGCGACCGACGTAGGGCTGTATCTGGTGGCACGGCCAGCGTGATCGCGGGCCGCCGAGCGCTTAGAGCACGATAGGGTCAAGTTGACCCTATCGTGCTCTATAAATCTTTGTTTGATCGCGTGATTCACGCCGCCGTGTGGTTCCACCTTTGGCGATCACGCTCTATTCGGCGGCGTTCGCGACGGCCAGAGCAGGTCGTTCCCGCATGAATTCCAACTGGTCTTCATGTTCCCGATTCAGCTTCGATATCGCGATATCGGTGTAGGGCGTCACCGCCTGCTCCCGCAAAATCCGGCGCCGGATGCGGTCCATTTTCCAAAGCAGATGCAGAATACCAACGGTCTTCGAGACCGAGTTCGCGAAGTGCCGAATATAAAACAACAGCGTACTGTCCTTCGGCGATCCTGGCCGGCGGGTGCTGCGTATCTTGCGGCGGAAATAACCCCCTTGCAGCGGATGCACCCCCTCGATCGTCGGCATTGCACGGAACATCAGCAGGCTATGCATCAGACGTGTCACCGGCAACCCGTCGGCCGCACCGCGCCGCAACAGGGTCTCGACATGCGCCAGGCTGTAATATTGCGGCCAGGCCCAGTCATAGACGCCCTGCCATTCGTCTTTCGTCATGCGCGAATGTTCGGTGCAAATGTGTTCGAGGTCGTACTTGTTCATATCGCGGTCCATCGCGATATTGCCGCGATACAACCGGCGGTGATCTTCGGAACCGGGCAGCGGCGTGAGGCAGAAGAATTCCAGCACATCGACCGGCAATTCGCGCTGGATCACCTGGATATCGTGTTTGATCGACACGACGGTATCCTCGGGGAAACCAAGGATATATCCGCAGAACGTGATGATGCCGGCAGCGCGCCAAGCCTGTAGCATCTTGCGATATTCGCCCAGTTTGTTTTGCCGCTTGTTGGCATGCTTCAAATTGGCGGCGTTGATAGTCTCCAGGCCGATGAAAATCCGGCGGCAACCGGCGCGTTTGCATTTATCGATGAAATTCGGCAACCGGTAAGCCAGGGCATCGACCTGAATCAAAAATGTAAACGGGATATTCTCCTGTTCGCGCAAAGCGATAACCCGATCGAGGATCTCCTCCCAATGCCGGTTGCGGGCGAAATCGTCGTCGGTGATGAAAAACCGCGTGACACCCTTCGCGAGATGCGCCCGCAAAAGCGCTTCGATATCGTCAGCCGAACGGTAGCGGGACTTGCGGCCTTGCACGTTGATGATGGTGCAGAAACTGCACTGGAACGGGCAGCCGCGGCCAGCGTCGAAGGAACCGATCGGCGGCGTATAGCGTTGCAGCCGCTCCTTCGGCATATATGGGGTAACGGCGCCTTCCAGTCCCGGCAAATCGGCCAAAAAATTATATACTGGCTGCAACCGGTTTGCATGCGCATCGCGCAACAGCGTGTCGATATGCCCCTCGGCCTCCCCGGCATAGAGCACGATCCCAAGGTCGATCGCCTCCTGCAGGTCCCAAGGCATCTCGGGCAGCATCGAAAGGCAGCCGCTGACGTGGAAACCGCCAATCACGACATTCAGACCGCGGGCACGAAACGCCCGTGCCATATCCATCGCCCGCGGGAACTGATTGCTTTGGACGCCGACGAGGAAAACGATTCCTTGGGCGCCGATCCGGTTTGCCACCCGGTCCATCGAGATGACCGTATTACACTCATCCCAGGCGTCGAACGTGATATCGGTATCCTCGCCCAACACCCGACGCTCGGCGGCGTCCTGCACGATGGCATAGACGCTGGCCAGCGAATTGGACGGAATCTGCGCTCTCCACCACTGGATGACGTAGCCATCGTCATCGTAGTGCGAAGGCTTGATCATCTCGATATGAAATTTTCCGGCCACGGCGTGCTCCATATCAAAGAGGCGTGCCACCCGCTCTCCCCGAAGAGACCACGGCGTGCCAGAATTGCATACAGACGCGGGGAGCTACAACCATTATGATGATAGCCGATGCACAGGTGCATATCTGGGGGGCGGATACACCCGAACGCCCCTGGCCCAGGACAGGCCACAGCTACGCACATCGCGACGTGCCGCTGGGGACAGCGGAACTGGTCGCCGAGATGGATGCCGCGGGCGTGTCGCGCGCGGTGATCGTGCCGCCGTCCTGGGAGGGCGATCGAAACGACCTCGCGCAGGAGGCGTGCCGCCTGCATCCCGGCCGGTTCGCGATCATGGGCCGTGTACCTCTGACCCCCGTGGCCCCGGAAACGCTTGCGACCTGGCGGGACCAGCCGGGATTTCTCGGCCTGCGCTTCACAATGCGCCCCGAGCATACGTGGTTCGGGGACGGGTTGGGGGATTGGGCGTTCGCAGCGGCGGAAAAGCATGGCCTGCCGGTGATGATCTCCTGCGTCGGATCGTTGCCGCTGGTCGACAAACTCGCCGAACGGCATCCGGGCCTGAAACTGGTGATCGATCATCTGGCGTTGCGCCGGGTGAAGGACGCGGACGCCTTCGCCGATTTGCCGCTCGTACTGGCGTTGGCGAAGCGGCCGAACGTGGCGGCGAAAGCCTCCGCCCTGCCCTGTTTTTCGTCCGACCCCTGGCCGTATCGCAACATTCACGGCTACATCGAACAGGTCTTCGACGCCTTCGGGCCGCGGCGGATGTTCTGGGGGACCGATCTGTCCCGCCTCCCCTGCACTTATCATGAGGCCGTGACGATGTTCACCGAGGAACTGCCGTTCCTGTCGGAGGACGACAAAGAATGGGTTATGGGCAAAGGACTTTGCGAATGGCTGGGGTGGAGGCTGTGATTCCGGCGGGCTGGCCGGCTGGCAAGCCGCTCGCGATTTCCGTGAGCGTCATGCTGGAGGGGTGGGCAGCACCCGATGCGCCCGGGATAGGCCCGATGGGCAACCCGCTGAAGCCGGGTGTCGTCGATCTGCAGGCTCGGTCTTGGGCCGAGTATGGCGCGAAGGTCGGCGCTTGGCGGTTGTTGGACCTCTTGGACCGGGAGGGGGTGCGGGCGGTCTTTTATACCTCCGGCGTCGTGGTAGAGCAGTATCCCGCCCTTGCGAAGGCAATCGCCGATCGCGGGCATCATGTCGCGGCACATGGCTGGAGCCAGGGCACCTTGCCCCCGTACCTGGCACCGGAGGCGGAGGCCGCGGATATCGCCCGCTGCGCCGATATCATCGAGAAGGCAACCGGAAAACACCCGACCGGCTGGCTCAGCCCGCGCTGCACCCCCAGCGCGGCGACTCCGGCGCTGCTGGCCCGTGCGGGGTTTCGCTGGCATGCGGACATGTTCGACTCCGACCTGCCCTATCCCGTTGAGACCGCGGCCGGCCGCCTGATCGGCGTGCCCTTCACCATGGAGGTGAACGACATGCCGTTGTATGTCCGTTATGGCAACGAGCCGGATGCCTTCACCCGCACCCTGGGGAAAATCGTCGAGGGTTGGCCTCGGCTGGGCAATCAGCACGGGTGTCTCGACATCACTTTACATGCGCATGTCTTCGGGCGACCGTCCGTTAGCCCCTCTTATTCACCGCATAGCAGGGATTCGCTGGCAGGCACGGCACAACCGTCTGGAATCGCATAAGGTTTGGTTCTCGACGCCATACCCGATGCCCGGACAGAATC
>CAIRCM010000005.1 GCA_903877125.1 uncultured Acetobacteraceae bacterium
CCGGAAATGGCCTATTTCGAGTGCCTGCACGAAGTGAAGCTGATCGTCGACCTGATCTATGAAGGCGGCATCGCCAACATGAACTACTCGATCAGCAACACCGCCGAATACGGCGAATACGTCACCGGCCCGCGGATCGTCACGGCGGAAACCAAGGCCGAGATGAAGCGCGTGCTGAACGACATCCAAACCGGCAAATTCGCCCGCGACTGGATGCTGGAAAACAAGGTCAACCAGTCCAGCTTCAAAGCGACCCGCCGCCGCCTGTCCGAGCACCCCATCGAGGAAGTGGGCGCCCGCCTGCGCGCGATGATGCCCTGGATAAGCAAAAACGCGCTGGTCGACAAGACGAAGAACTGAGGACCCGGTTGCTCCCGCGGGCGTTCTGCCCGCGGGGCTTGCGGCATGGTGACGTCATGCGCGCTGTCGGTCCTGACTCAGCCAAGAAGATCCTGGAATTCCAAAAATCGGGCGAATACCAGCCCCCTGATACCCTGCGCTCGTTCCCCCCGTTACCGGCTTGGAGCAACGAACGGAGCTGGGCTGTCGCGAAGCGATAACAGTCCCGCGCCGCCTGACCGGATGCATGCATGGACGAACCATGCTACCCGATCATGCCACCGAACGGGAACGCACAATGCTGCACGCCTACGCAAGCGACACGAACGGATTGCGCACGATCGACGATCCGGCAAACGCCGTATGGATCGATCTCCTGAACCCAACGCCCGAGGAGGTAGCAGCCACCGCCCATATCACCGGCTTTATCGTCCCAACCGAGGCCAGCGCGAGCGAGATCGAATCCTCCAGTCGCCTCGTGACCCGGGGCGACACGGTGTATCTGACCATGCCGCTCATCCACCGGACCGACGACGGTCCTAAGGGTGTGCCTGCCGGATTCGTGTTGTCGCCAACCCACCTGCTGACCGTCCGGTTTGCGCCAAGCCCAGTTTTCGACAGTTTCAAACTCCCAAATCCAGCGCCCACCAGCGCCCACATCCTCACCGCGCTCCTGGAAGCGATCGTCGACCGGCAGGCCGACGCGCTGGAATTCGTAGCACACGAGTTGGATACCATTTCCCACCGAATCTTCGCGATGGGCGTGAGCCAGCAGGGCGGCCGCAAGAAGGAGGATGCCACCCTCCGCCGCACCCTTGGGGAAATCGGTCGCCTCGGCGATCTGATCTCGCATATTCGCGATACTCTGGTCGGCGCCGGGCGGATCGGGCCTTACGTTGAAATCGCCACCGCCGCGCATCTTCCGCCCGATCTGCCGCCGCGCTTGAAAACGCTGCACCAGGACATCGCCTCGCTCAATGACTTCGATACCCATCTGAACGACAAGCTTCAATTCCTCCTCGATGCCACCATGGGCTTCATCAACATTGCCCAGAACAACGTGATGAAGGTGATGACCATCGCCTCGGTTGTCGGCATCCCGCCGGTGTTGGTCGCAGGCATATACGGCATGAATTTCAAAAATATTCCCGAATACGAATGGAGTTACGGCTACGCCTACGGGCTGGGCCTGATATTGCTGACAACACTGATACCGCTCGCGGCGTTCCGCTGGCGCAAATGGATATAATCCATGCACCGCATCGCCATCCGGCAGGTGGACATCACCACCCTCCCCCTTGATGCCATCGTCAACGCCGCCAACGAATCCCTGCTCGGCGGCGGTGGCGTGGACGGCGCGATCCACCGGGCCGCGGGACCCGATCTTCTGAAAGAGTGCCGAACGCTGAACGGCTGCCCCACCGGCCAGGCCAAAATCACCGCCGGCTACAATCTGCCGGCGAAACACGTCATCCACACCGTCGGCCCGATATGGCGCGGCGGCACGCATGGCGAGCCCCCGCTGCTGGCAAGTTGCTATCGCGAAAGCCTGACGCTCGCGGCAGCGCACGGTATCGAAACCATCGCCTTCCCGGCGATCAGCTGCGGCGTCTACGGTTACCCGATCCCCGACGCCGCGCGCATTGCGATCGGCACGACCGTCGAATACCTGGCAACGAACGACAGCCTGAAACAGGTGATCTTCGCCTGCTTCGGCGTTTTCATCGCCGAAGCGTTTCAGGCCGCGTTGACCGCCGCTGCCTAATGCCCGGGATTAGCCTTCGCGAAAGCCGCCTTCTGCTCCGCCGTCGCTTCCTTCTGGAATTTCGCCTGCCATTCCTTGTACGGCATACCGTAGAACATCTCCCGCGCATCGGGGTCGGGCAAATCAATGCCACGTTCCTCGGCGCTTTCGCGGTACCATCGGCTGAGGCAGTTGCGGCAGAACCCCGCCAGATTCATCATGTCGATGTTCTGCAAATCGGTCCGCTCCCGCAGATGGTCCCGCAGGCGGCGAAACGCGGCGGCTTCCAACTCGATCTGGGTGGTCGCGTCGATATCCTGCATGACATTCTCTCCTGAGGCTGCCCGGTAGATGGTGCTGACAGGCGTGTTCCGCCATACTCGGCATGACCGGGATGGAGAACGATAGCCGATGCAGCTTGACGACGGTAGAGCACGCCAAGTGCTGCGTGCATTGTTCGATGCCGCCGTGGCCGCGGCCGACCCGCGCGTCGTCCTCGCCCAGCATCTGCCACCGAAACCATCGAAAGGCCGCGTCGTCGTCGTAGGCGGCGGCAAATCCGCCGCCGTCATGGCCGCTGCGCTGGAAGACGCCTGGCCCGACATCCCGATGCGGGGCGTCGTCGTCACCCGCTACGGCCACGCCGTCCCAACCCAGCGGATCGAGGTGATCGAGGCATCCCACCCCGTCCCCGACGCCAACAGCCAACGCGGCGCCCAACGCCTGCTGGACGCGGTCAAAGGCCTGACGAAAGACGATCTGGTCATCGCCCTGATGTCCGGCGGTGCCTCCGCTTTGCTCGCCGCCCCCGCTCCGGGCCTGACGCTCGAAGACAAACAAGCCATCAACAAGGCGCTCCTGGCCTGCGGCGCCAACATCGCGGAAATGAACGCCGTCCGGAAACACCTCTCCGCCATCAAAGGCGGCCGCCTCGCCGCCGCCGCCGCCCCCGCTCGGGTCGTCACCCTAGCGATCAGCGATGTCCCGGGGGATGACCCCGCGGTGATCGGTTCCGGCCCTACCGTCCCCGACCGCACCACCTTCGCCGATGCCCGCGCACTCATCGCCCGCTACGGCATCGTTCCGTCCCCCGCCGTCGCCGCCCGTCTGGCACGGGACGCCGACGAAACCCCGAAGCCCGGCTCCCTCCCCCACACCGAATTTCGCATGATCGCCACGCCACTCATGGCCCTCCATGCCACCGCCAAAGCGGCGCAAACCCTCGGTTTCACGCCGCTCATCCTGGGTGACGCGCTGGAAGGCGAGGCACGCGAGATGGGCACCGTCATGGCTGGCATCGCACGCTCCGTCCACGACCACGGCCACCCGCTCAAAGCCCCCGCCGTCCTGCTGAGCGGCGGGGAAACCACCGTCACACTCGGCGCAGGTCCCTATGGCCACGGCGGCCGCAATACCGAATTCCTCGCCGGCCTCGCCGTTGCACTGAACGGCGCGCCCAACATCTGGGCAATGGCCGGCGACACCGACGGCGTCGATGGCATGGATGAGGTCGCCGGCGCCATCCTGACCCCCGACACCCTCGCCCGTCTCATGGCCCAAGGCCTCGACGCACGAGCGATGCTGGCCCGCCACGACAGCCACACGTTGTTCAAATCGGTAGGTGACTTGATCGTCACAGGCCCTACACTGACCAATGTTAACGATATCAGAGCCGTCCTGATCGGCTGAAGGAACGCCCATGGCACTCCAACCGAAGCTTCGCCGACGCCGCCGGACGAAAATCATCGCCACCCTCGGCCCGGCCAGCGGCACGATCGAAATCCTCACCCGCCTGTTTCAGGCCGGGGCCGACGTGTTCCGCCTGAATTTTTCCCACGGCAACCACGAATCCCACGCCGCCCGCTTCGCCATGATCCGCGAGCTCGAAGCGAAATTCGACCGCCCCATCGGCATCCTCTGCGACGTCCAGGGCCCCAAGCTCCGCGTCGGCCGTTTCGCCGGCGGGCGCGTGCACCTGCAAAGCGGCGCCACCCTGCGGCTCGACCTCAACCCCACCCCCGGCAACACCCAGCGCGTGAACCTGCCGCATCCCGAGATCATCGAAGCCGCCTCCATCGGCGCCACACTCCTGCTCGATGACGGCAAGCTCCGTCTGCGCGTCACCCGCAAGCACGCCGACGCCCTGGAAACCGAGGTCGTGGTCGGCGGCCCGCTGTCCGACAACAAGGGCGTGAACGTCCCCGACGTCGTGCTGCCGATTCCCGCGCTGACCGAGAAGGATCGCGCCGACCTGGAATTCGCCTGCCAGCATGGCGCCAACTACATCGGCCTCTCCTTCGTCCAACGCCCCGAGGACGTCGCCGAGGCCAAACAACTGATCGCCGGCCGCGCCTGGACGATGGTCAAACTGGAAAAACCCCAGGCGCTGGAAAACCTCGAAGAAATCGTCGCCCTCACCGACACCATCATGGTCGCGCGCGGCGACCTCGGCGTCGAACTCCCCCCCGAGGAAGTCCCCCTCGCCCAAAAGCGCATCGTCCGCCTCGCCCGCCAATTGGGAAAACCCGTGGTCGTTGCGACACAGATGCTGGAAAGCATGATCTCCGCCCCCGCGCCTACCCGAGCTGAAGCATCGGACGTGGCAACGGCGGTGTTCGACGGCGCGGACGCGGTGATGCTGTCAGGCGAAACCGCCGCCGGCCAATACCCCTACGAAGCCGTCAACATGATGGACCGTATCGTCGCTCGGGTTGAACAGGATCCCGGCTGGCGCGCGATGATCGATGCCTCCCGCGGGGAACCCGAAAGCACCGCGTCCGGCGCCATCGCCGCCGCCGCCCGCCAGGTCGGCCACACGATCGGCGCCAAGGCGATCGTCGCCTTTACCGCGTCCGGTGGCACCGCGCTGCGCGTCGCCCGCGAGCGCCCGGACAGCCCGATCGTCGGCCTGACGCCGAACATCGATACTGCCCGCCGCATGGCCGCCGTCTGGGGCGTGCACGCGGTGGTCACGCCGGACGTCCACTCCATGACCGAAGCGGTAAGTCGAGCGGAACGGGTGGTAAAATCCGAGGGCTTCGCGGCGGCACGCGATGAAATCGTCGTGACCGCCGGCGTTCCCTTCGGCCAGCCCGGCACGACCAACGCGTTGCGGGTTGCTACCGTCAAGTAGCCTTTCCTCCCCGGCCGAACTGTCATAAACAGAACCGAATCAGGGAAACGCAGACAGGAAACCAGGATGTCGGAAACAGCAGAGAAAGAAGCCCCGATCCGGGCGGCGACGCGCCCGCAGGTACCGGGCCGGGTGATCTTCAACCCATTGAAGGACACCAACAAGCCGCAGGAATACTACGACGAGATCAAGCAGAAATTCGCCGAAGCCCGCGATCTGCGCCTGAGCTACCGGCCCGACGGACGCGCGCAGTACACCTCCGAACTGACGGGCGCGCTGGCGAAGTATGAGGTCGATCCGCACGCCGAAACCATCGTCGACCGTGCCCCGATCACCGATACGGTGGAAGTGATTCTGATCGGCGGCGGCTTCTCCGCTTTGCTGACCGCCGCGCGCCTGCGCGAACGCGGGGTGGAGAGTATCCGCATCGTCGAACGCGGCAGCGATGTCGGCGGCACTTGGTACTGGAACCGCTATCCCGGCGCGGCGTGCGACGTCAGCGCCTACGACTACATGCCGCTGCTCGACGAAATGGGCTATGTGCCCGGCAGCTTCTACGCCAAGGGCCCGGAAATTTTTGCTCATTGCCAGGCAATCGCCAAGCGCTACGACCTCTACGATCTCGCGGTTTTCCAGACCACGGTCACCTCCACCGCCTGGGATGCGCGCACGAAACTCTGGACCGTCGGCACCGACCGGGGCGACAGGATGACCGCGCGATTCGTCATCGTGGCGAACGGCACGCTGTCGAAGCCCAAGCTGACGAAGATCGCGGGCATGGAAACCTTCCAGGGCCATTCCTTCCACACGTCGCGCTTCGACTACAAATATTGCGGCGCCGACCTGTCCAATCTGAAGGACAAGGTGGTCGGGATCATCGGCACCGGCGCTTCCGCCGTGCAGATCATTCCCCGCGTTGGACGGGCCGCCAAGGGACTCTACGTCTTCCAGCGCACCCCCTCGGCAATCGATATCCGCGACGACACGCCGACCGACCCCGAATGGGCCGCGAGCCTCAAACCCGGCTGGCAAGAGGAACGCCTCGCCAAGCACATGAAGGGGCCGCAGATCAGCGACGAAGACAAAGCCGCTTTGGCCGCCCTGCCGCGTGAGGAGAAGATCCGCCGGCAGGAAAACCAAAATATCGAACACATGATGCGCATCCACCGGCGCGTCGAGGAAGTCGTCAAGGACAAGGCCACCGCCGAGGCGCTGAAGCCGTGGTATATGCACCGCTGCAAGCGCCCCTGCTACGACGACGAATATCTGCCGGCCTTCAATCTGCCGAACGTCCATCTGGTCGATACCAACGGCAAAGGCATCACCGAAGTCAACGCTCGCGGCGTGGTGTTCGAGGGCCGGGAGTACCCGGTCGACGTGCTGATCTACGCCACCGGCTTCGAAGTTCAGGTGACCGGCATCTACAACGACATCCGGGGCGAAAACGGTCTGGAGTTGAACGAAAAATACGCCGACGGCATGCGCACGGTGTTCGGGATCCACTCGGCAGGCTATCCGAACCTGTTCATCATGGGCGGCTATCAGGCGTCGTTCCAGTTCAACCTGACCTTCATGCTCCGCACCCAGGGCGCGCACATCGCCGAATGCATCAAGTATGTGCGCGAGCGGAACTACAGCACGATCGACGCAACGCCGGAAGCAGAACAATGGTGGGTGGATGAAGTCATCCGCCACCGCGGCAAGACCAACCGCAACAAGGAATGCACCCCCGGCTACTACAATTTCGAGGGTGAGGAAAACCGCCGCCAGGACGGCAACTACAATGGCGGCTTCTACCAGTATTTCCTTCACATGGAGGAAGTGCGGAAAGACATGGAGAAGCATTTCCGGTTCGCATAGCGACTGGGAGGGGGGGAGCGATGAGCTGCCCCCCGCCCCGGTATTTCAGGTGCGGACCGTCACGCCGTCGGCAATGGCCGGCCTTTCCGCGCGATAAAATCCGGGAAAGCCGTTTCAGCCCGAGCCCCCTTCATGACGTTGGTGGTGTAATCGACCTCGGCGGCATATTGCTCCGCCAAATTCATACCAAGCTGCCGCAGCATCAAAGCCTTAACGCCCATCACCGCCCCGCGGTGGCTGCCGGCAATCATCCTGCCCAACCACATCGTCTTCGCCCGAAGTTCCGAACGCGGCACGAGATAATTCAACAAGCCAATCCGATACGCTTCCTCCGCCTCGACAACCCGGGCGCTGAACAGCAACTCCTTGGCAATGGGCCATCCGACCTGATTCGGCAACGACCACGTGCTGTTGATCCGCCCGTACGCCGCGGCGAGAAACCGGAACTTCGTCCCCTCGCATCCCACCCGCATATCCATCGACGACGACAAAACCCCAGCCCCGCCATAGGCCAACCCGTTCATCATTCCGATCGTCGGTTTGGTGCAGGCGCCGACGTCATAGGCGGACACGCCCTTGGTCATCTCAGCCTGTTGCTCAAGCGTGTACAGCTTGTCGTCGGACCGTTGCTCATGGATATCGCCGCCGGCCGAGAACGCCTTCTCCCCCGCGCCGGTAAAAACAATGCAGCCGACGCTGTCATCGGCCTCGAACGCATGCATGGCCTGATGCATCTCCCGCACCAATTGCCGGTTCATGGCATTCAGCACGTCCGGTCGGTTCAAGGTGATGATGCCAACGCCGTCCTCGACCTCGGTCAGGATGCATTCATAGTCCATCGGTTTCTCCCTATCGCATTTGGCGGGACGCTAACACGGGTCTGGTCGCACTCCCATCCCCACTGTAAGCTCCCCCAAAATAGACCTGGGAGAACGTCGATGAATCATCAGCAAGTGTCGCGCCGCGCGGTTCTGACGGCATTGGCCGCCAGCCCGGTCGTGGCCAGCACCGCCGCGCAGGCCGCCGGCGACCTGAACGCATCCGGCCTCGTCGGCACGCTGCAGGGTCCGACCATGATCCTTGACCCCGCGAAGTGGCCGACCAAATTCAACGAAGCCCCGATGCTCGCCGAACGGGTCAAGGCCGGCAAACTCCCCCCCGTCGAGCAGCGCATTCCCGCCGAACCCATGGTTTGGCAACCGCTGAACGAAATCGGCAAATACGGCGGCACTTGGCGCCGCGCCTTTACCGGCCCGGCCGATGGGGAAAACGCCAACCGCATCAACGCGTCCGACAAGCCGCTGTTCTGGAGTGCCGGCGGCGACAAGATCGTGCCCTGCGTCGCCAAAGGCTACGACCTCAGCGAGGACGGAAAAACCTACACGCTGCATCTGCGCAAGGGCATGAAATGGTCCGACGGCGCCCCCTTCACCGCCGACGACTTCATCTTCTGGTTCGAGGATATCTACCAAAACCCCGAAATCGTCCCGGTTCCCACGCCGGAAATGAACCCCAAAGGCAAACCGGCCCGCATGGTCAAAGTCGATGAGGTCACGGTCCGCTGGGAGTTCGAAGTTCCATACTACCTCTTCGAAGACCTCATGGCCGGCGACACCGCCGTCGGCGGCGGCCAATCGGTCCGTCAGGCGGCGAAGGTCAGCTTCGGCTCCTACGCGCCCGGCCATTACCTCAAGCAGTTTCTGCCGAAATATTCCTCGCTCGAAGCGGTGAACAAGCGCGCCAAGGCCGAGGGTTTCGAAAACTGGGTGCAGATGCTGCACTTCAAGAAGGACTGGCAGCTGAACGTCGAAGTTCCAACCCTCGGCCCCTGGCGTTCGGTGCAGCCGATTAACAATGCGATCTGGCTGCTGGAACGTAACCCCTATTATTACGCCGTCGATACCGCGGGCAACCAGTTGCCCTATATCGACCGCGTGCAACTGACGCTGGGCCAGGATCTCGAGGTCATCAACCTCCGCGCGATGGCCGGCGAATACGATCTACAGGAACGCCACATCGATCTCAGCAAATTGCCGGTGCTGCTCGATAACCAGGAAAAGGGCAACTACAAGGTCCATCTCGATCTCGGTTTCGCGGGTTCGGATTTCCTGATGCAGGTCAACCAGACCTTCGATGGCGACAAGGAAATCGCCAAATGGCTCAAAAACGCCGATTTCCGCCGCGCACTCGCGCTCGGCATCGATCGCGACCAGCTCAATGAAACCTTCTTCCTCGGCGTCGGCGTCCCCGGCTCCCCCGCGCCGTCCGAAAGCTTGCCCACCTATCCCGGGCCCGGCGACGAGTGGCGCAAGAAATGGTCCACCCACGACCCCGCCACCGCCAACAAAATGCTGGATGCGATCGGGCTGACCAAAAAGGACTCCGAAGGCTTCCGCCTGCGCACCGATAACGGCGAACGCCTGCGCATCCAGATCCTCGCCATTCAGGCCTTCATGCCCTATCCGAAAATGTCCGAAATGGTCGCCGACCACTGGCGTAAAATCGGCATCCAGGCCGACGTGAAAGAGGTCGAGCGTGGCCTCGGCTTCACCAAAGCCGCCAATAACGAGCAACAGATTTTCATCTGGAACAACGGCGGTACCGAATTCCTTTACCTCTTCCCCGTACACGCCATCCCCGTCGATCCGGTCCAGGCCTTCATGGGCACGAAGTACGGGCAATACTACGCATCCGGCGGCACCAAGGGCGAAAAGCCGGACGATCCGAACATCCTGAAAATCTGGGAATTGTTCCGCGAAGCATCGGGCCTGAAAGCGGACGGTCGCAACAAAAATGCCCAGGAAATATGGAAGATCCTCGTGGATCAACAATACGCCCTCGGCACCGTCGGCCAGTCGCCGGCCGGCCTCGGCGTGCGCCTCGTCTCCAACCGACTTGGCAACATCGCCGGCCGCGTCTGCAACGCCCAGCATTGCCGCACCCCCGGCAGTTCGCATGCGGAGACCTGGTATTTCAAGAGCTGAACGATGCTGGCCTATCTCGCCCGACGCATGCTGCTTGCCGCGATCACCATTTGGGCGATCACGGCCGTGACGTTCATCATACTCAAGCTGCCGCCGGTCGATTTCGTCGATGCCTATGTGGCGCAGGCCTCGGCCTCCGGCGCGTCGATCTCGGCGGCGGAGGCCGAGGCATTGCGCGCCGCCTACGGCTTGAACGAGCCATACATCGTCCAGTACCTGAAATGGCTGAACCTCGTCGCCCACGGCGATTTCGGCAGATCCTTCGAATACGGCCGCCCGGTGACCGAGGTCATCGGCGACCGCCTA
Source organism: uncultured Acetobacteraceae bacterium (assembly GCA_903877125.1). GTDB lineage: Bacteria > Pseudomonadota > Alphaproteobacteria > Acetobacterales > Acetobacteraceae > Rhodopila. The sequence goes on from CAIRCM010000005.1 coordinate 10,367, forward strand.
TGGCTCACCGTGCTCCTCTCCCTCGGCGCCATCACCGTCACCTGGACCCTCGCATTGCCGATCGGCATCTATTCGGCCGTCCGCCAGTATTCCGTCGGCGATTACATCTTCACCTTCGTCGGCTTCATCGGTCTCGCCGTCCCCAGCTTCCTGCTGGCCCTCATCGTCATGTATTTCGGCCTTCGGTTTTTCAATATGAGCGTGGGCGGCCTGTTCTCCTCCGATTTTGCCCTGGCACCCTGGTCCTGGGCCAAGGTTTGGGACCTGATCAAGCATTTGCCCGTCCCCATGTTGATCCTCGCGCTGCCAGGCATCGCCCAGCTCGTGCGCATCATGCGCGCCAATCTGCTCGATGAACTCCGCCGCCCCTACGTCATGACCGCCCGCGCCCGCGGCCTCCCCGAACGCCGGGTTATCCTGAAATACCCAGTCCGAGCGGCGCTGAATCCATTCGCGTCGACCATCGGCTACCTGCTGCCCTACACCGTTTCCGGCAGCATAATCATCTCGATCGTTCTGAGTCTGCCCACCGTCGGCCCGCTGCTCCTGCGATCCCTCATCTCCCAAGACATGCTCCTCGCCTCCACCACCATCCTCATGCTCGGCATTCTCACCGTGATCGGCACGCTGGTGTCGGATCTGCTTCTGATGTGGATCGATCCCCGCATCCGCCTCGGGCAACTGAAATGAGCGAGGCCGTCGCCGAAAACCGCGTTGCCGTCGCCACGCAGCGGCAACTGATATGGTGGCGCTTTCGCAAGCATAAGCTGGCGCTGATCAGTGCCGGAATCGTTCTGGCTTTTTATCTGGTGGCGGCCTTCGCCGACAGCATCGCCTATACCGAGCCCTTCGATACCCAGGCCGCGCGCAGCTACATCCCGCCGCAGCCGATCCGCTGGTTCGACGCAAACGGCAATTTTCACCCGCAGGTCTTCGCCCTGAAAGGCAAGCGAGACCCCAGGACCTTCAAACTCGCCTACGCCCCCGACCCGAACGAACCACGCGACGTCGTCCTGTTCGCCCATGGCTACGGCTATAAATTGTTTGGCCTGTTCCCGACCGACCGACATCTGCTGGGCGTCAGCGACGGCAAACCCCAGGACGCCCTCTTCCTCCTCGGCACCGATCAGCTCGGACGCGACGTCTTCTCCCGCCTCGTGCTGGCAACCCAGACATCGCTGACCATCGGTCTCGTCGGCGTCGCCATGTCGCTGCTGCTGGGCGTCCTGCTGGGCGGCATATCCGGCCTCCACGGCGGCTGGCTTGACCTCGGCATCCAGCGCCTGATCGAAATTCTGCGCTCCATCCCAACGATCCCGCTATGGATGGGCCTCGCCGCCGCCGTCCCCAACACCTGGTCGTCGCAGCGCGTCTATTTCGCCATCACCATCATCATCTCATTGATCGGCTGGACCGAACTCGCCCGCGTCGTCCGCGGCCGGTTCCTGGCCCTGCGCGAGGAAGATTTCATCACCGCCGCCGAACTTTGCGGCGCATCCCGGTTGCGCATCATCTTCAAACACATGGTCCCCAGCTTCCTCTCCCACATCATCGCCGCGGTGAGCCTCGCGTTACCCGCGATGATCATCAGCGAGACCACATTGTCCTTCCTCGGCCTCGGCCTGCGTCCGCCGGCGATTTCCTGGGGCGTGCTCCTGCAGGACGCCCAGAACCTGCAAACCCTCGGCCTCGCTCCCTGGTTGCTGGTCGTGGCCCTGCCGGTGATCGTGGTGATCCTGGCCTTCAACTTCCTCGGCGACGGCCTTCGGGACGCGGCGGACCCTTATGGCTGATCCGATCCTGTCCGTCCGCGACCTGCACACCCATTTCTTCGCCGACGAAGGCGTGGTGCGCGCGGTCGACGGCACATCCTTCGATCTGTTCGCCGGCCAAACCCTCGGCATCGTCGGCGAATCCGGCTGCGGCAAAAGCGTCACCGCCCGATCGATCCTACGCATCGTCGACCGCCCCGGCCGTATCGTCAGCGGCGAAATCCTGCTCCGCCGCGCCGATGGGTCCGTAACCGACATGGTCAAACTCCCCGCCGACAGCCGCGAGGCGCGCGCCATCCGCGGCGGCGAAATCGGCCTCGTCTTCCAGGAACCCATGAGTTCCCTGTCCGCCTTCCACACCATCGGCAACCAATTGATCGAGGCCATTCGACTCCACGCCTCCCTCTCGAAAAAGCAGGCCCGCGCCCGCGCCATCGAACTCCTGGCCATGGTCGGCATTCCCAGACCGGAACAACGGGTCGATGCCTATTCGTTCGAACTCTCCGGCGGCCTGCGCCAACGCGTCATGGTGGCCCTCGCTTTGGCCGGTGAACCACGCATTCTGATCGCTGATGAACCGACCACCGCGCTCGACGTCACCACCCAGGCACAAATCCTCGAACTCATCCGCTCCCTGCAGCGCGAACGCGACCTCGCGGTCATCCTCATCACCCACGATATGGGCGTCATCGCCGAAATGGCCGACGACGTCGTGGTGATGTATCTGGGCAAGGAAGTCGAAAAAGGCCCGGTGGACGCAATCTTCCACGCACCGAACCATCCCTACACGCGTGCCCTGCTCCGCTCCATCCCCAGCATCCTGGCCGAACCGCGCGAGAAACTGGCGACCATCGCCGGATCGATCCCGCACCCGTTCGCAAGACCAAACGGCTGTCCGTTTCACCCCCGCTGTTCCGAAACACTCCCCGGTGTCTGCGATACTCAGGTTCCGGCAACTGTCCAAATCGGGGAACGCCAGGCCGCTGCCTGCCATTTGCTAAGCGGAAAAACCGCATGACCCCCGTGCTCGACGTCCGCTCATTGCGCAAGCATTTCCCCATCCGCACCGGCATGCTCGGCCGCGTCTCCGGCCACGTCAAAGCCGTCGACGACGTCAGCTTCACCATCGATCGCGGCGAAACCCTGTCGCTGGTCGGCGAAAGCGGATGCGGCAAAACCACGACATCCCGCTGCATCCTTCGCGCGATCGCCCCAACCGCCGGCGAGATCTTGTTCCAGGGCAACGATATCGCCCAGTTGCAACGAAAAGACCTCCGCCCGTTGCGCCGGCAGATGCAGATGATCTTCCAGGATCCGTTCTCATCCCTGAACCCGCGCATGACGATCTCGGAAATCATCGGTGAGCCGCTGCTGGTCAACGGCATGACCAACAACGCCGAACGCAATGCCCGTGTGGCCGAGTTGCTGACACTCGTGCAACTCCCCACCGCCTACATGAACCGCTTTCCGCACGCCTTCTCCGGCGGCCAGCGCCAGCGCATCGGCATCGCCCGGGCACTGGCACTGCATCCGTCGCTGATCGTCGCCGACGAGCCGGTCTCGGCGCTGGACGTCTCAGTGCAGGCGCAGATCGTGAACCTGCTGATCGAGCTTCAGGATCGCCTGGGCCTCGCGATCCTGTTCGTCGCCCACGACCTGTCTGTGGTGAAGCACGTCAGTCATCGCGTCGCGGTCATGTATGTCGGCCGCATCGTCGAACTGGCCCCGACCCGCACCCTCTTCGCCACACCCCGGCATCCCTATACCGAGGCACTGCTGTCCGCCGTTCCCGTCCCCGACCCTCGCCGCCGCGCCAGCCGTATCGTGCTTGAGGGCGACGTCGCCGACCCCTCCAACCCGCCCACCGGCTGCCATTTCCATCCACGCTGCCGCTACGCCACGGACCGATGCAAGGTCGAAACCCCGCCGCTCGTCGAGGTCGCCCCCGGTCATGCGGTGCGCTGCCTGCGGACGGACGAGATTGCGTTAGGGAGCGTCACCCCTCCCCAAAACTGACGAGAATCTGGCCTTCCTGCACCATCTCCCCCGCCGCGCAATTGACCGCGGACACGGTACCATCGGCCGGAGCGGTCAGCCTGAACACCGTCTTCATCGCCTCCAGCACCACCAGCACCTGCCCACGGCTCACCGCCTGGCCAACCACCACGGACACGGCCGTCACCTGCCCTGGGATCGGCGCCAGCAGCCGGTCGGCCCCGCCGCCCTCGTCGTCCACCCCGGCAATGGGATCGGGCAGCCGCAGGCGCCAGGTCTGCCCATCGCGCCTTAAGGTCCGGGTCTCGCCGTCCTTCGCGACCCGCAGCCGTTCCCGCACACCATCGATCGTGCCACCGCCGGCCAGCAGCCTCCGCTCGCCGATCGTCAACCGCCAGGCCGTCCCATCCCGAACCGCCCGCACGGGGTAGGCGGTCTCCCCATCCATGAAATCCAGCGTTCGAACCGGCGACGAATTGGTCCACCACCCATCGCGCGCATCCCACGGCGAATACGGGTCGCCGCCATCCGCCGCCACCGCCTCGACATCGAGTTCCGCCAGCGCCATCGCCGCCAGCACCGCATCCGGCGGCGCCCCCTGCCCGGCCAGCAACGTCGTGCCTTCCCGCGCAATAAACCCCGTATCGATCCCCCCAGCCGCAAAATCGGGATGCCCCGCGATGCGTCCGAGCAGATCGAGGTTGGTCACAACCCCCGCCACCTCGCACCCATCGAGCGCCCGCTTGAGCACCCGCAAAGCCGCCACCCGATCGGGCCCATGCACGATCAGCTTGGCCAACATCGCATCGTAATGGATCGATACCGTATCCCCAGCCGCGAACCCCGTATCGACCCGCACGTCGCTCGGGAGCTCGAACAGCGACAATCTGCCGATGGACGGCGCGAAATCCCGAGCGGGATCCTCGGCGTAAATCCGCGCCTCGAACGCATGACCATCCAGATGGATTTCCGATTGCGTAGCCGGCAACTTTTCCCCGGCGGCAACCCGGAGCTGCCATTCCACCAGATCGAAACCGGTGACCATTTCGGTGACCGGATGTTCGACCTGCAGCCTGGTATTCATCTCCAGAAAGAAAAACCCGTCGCTGTCAGCAACGAACTCGACCGTTCCCGCTCCTGTATAGCCAACCGCCTGCGCGGCGGCGACGGCGGCCGCGCCCATTTCCTGGCGTTGCCGCGCGGAAAGCCCCGGCGCCGGCGCTTCCTCGATCACCTTCTGATGCCGGCGTTGAGCCGAACAATCCCGTTCGAACAGATGCACCGCATTGCCATGCGTGTCAGCGAAAATCTGCACCTCGATATGCCGCGGCCGTTGCAGATACCGTTCGATCAATACCCGGTCGTCCCCAAACGCGGACGCCGATTCCTGCCGCGCCGATTGCAGCGCCGCCCCGAAATCCGCCGCCCGTTCGACGACGCGCATCCCCCGCCCGCCACCGCCGGACACCGCCTTGATGACCACGGGAAATCCAACGCTCTCCGCCTGCTCGGCCAAAAACCCGGGGTCCTGATTATCCCCGTGATACCCCGGCAACAAAGGCACGCCCGACGTCGCCATCAGCGCCTTGGCCGCCGACTTGGACCCCATCGCCCGCATCGCCGAGGCCGGAGGCCCGATAAACACGATCCCCGCCGCCGCGCATGCATCCGCGAAAGCCGGATTTTCCGACAGAAACCCATACCCCGGATGAATTGCTTGCGCACCGGACAAACGCGCGGCCTCAATGATACGGGGAATGGACAAATAACTCTCACGCGGCGGCGCCGCACCGATCGGATAAGCCCGATCCGCCGCCAGCACATGCATCGCTTTCGCATCGGCGTCCGAGAACACCGCGATTGCTTCGATCCCCATGCGGCGCGCGGTCCGCGCGATACGAACGGCGATCTCGCCCCGGTTGGCGATCAGAATTTTCGTAAACATGGCCATCACATCCGGAACACGCCAAACCGCGGCGGCCCGATCGGGGCATTCAAGGCAGCGGACAAAGACAACCCCAGGACCCGCCGGGTGTCGGCCGGATCGATAACGCCATCGTCCCAAAGTCGCGCCGTCGCGTAATAAGGATTCCCTTGCGTTTCATACTGTGCTCGGATTGGATCCTTGAACGCCCGCTCCTGCTCCGCCGTCCATTTATCCGATCCTGTCCGCACCGTCGCCAGCACCCCCGCGGCCTGTTCCCCGCCCATCACCGAAATCCGAGCATTCGGCCACATAAACAGGAACCGGGGGTCGTACGCCCGCCCGCACATTCCATAATTGCCGGCACCGTAACTGCCGCCCACGATCACCGTGATCTTCGGCACATTCGCGGTCGCAACCGCCGTGACAAGCTTGGCCCCGTCCTTGGCGATCCCGCCGGATTCGTATTTGCGCCCCACCATGAACCCGGTGATATTCTGCAAGAACAACAACGGAATCCCGCGCTGGCAGCACAACTCGATAAAATGCGCCCCCTTCAGAGACGACTCCGAAAACAAAATCCCGTTATTGGCGACAATGCCAACGGGATAGCCATGGATATGGGCAAACCCGCAAACCAGTGTTGCACCGTAAAGCTTCTTGAACTCATCGAACTCGCTGCCATCCACGATCCGGGCAATGATTTCCCGCGCATCGTAGGGGGTCCGGATGTCGACCGGCACAACGCCATAAAGTTCCGCCGGGTCGTAGCGCGGCGGTTCCGGGCGGCGCACCGCCACCGGCAAACGCTTGACCGTGTTCAACCCGCCCACGATCCGCCGCGCGATGGCCAACGCGTGCTGGTCGTTCTGCGCGTAATGATCCACCACGCCTGACGTCCGAGAATGCACGTCGGCACCGCCCAAATCCTCAGCGGAAACGATTTCCCCCGTCGCCGCCTGCACCAAAGGCGGCCCACCCAGGAAAATCGTGCCCTGCTTACGCACGATGATGCTCTCATCCGACATCGCCGGAACGTAAGCCCCACCGGCGGTGCAGCTGCCCATTACCGCTGCGATCTGAGGGATCCCCTCCGCCGACATATTCGCCTGATTGAAAAAGATGCGGCCGAAATGCTCCCGATCCGGGAAAATCTCATCCTGCATCGGCAGAAACGCGCCACCGGAATCCACCAGATAGATGCACGGCAACCGGTTCGCCCGAGCAATCTCCTGCGCCCGAAGATGCTTTTTCACCGTAACCGGAAAATAGGTCCCGCCTTTCACCGTGGCATCGTTGGCAACGATCACGCACTCCCGCCCCGAAACCCGGCCAATCCCGGTGACGATCCCCGCCGAGGGCACATCGCCCCCATACATCCCGAACGCCGCCAACTGGGAAAACGCCAGAAACGGGGAGCCCGGATCGATCAGCCCCGCCACGCGATCCCGCGGCAGCAGCTTCCCCCGTGACACATGCCGTTGGCGGGAAGTCTCCCCACCGCCCAGCTCCGCCTCGGCCACTTTCGCGCGGAGATCGGCGACCAGCGCACGCATGGCCGCGGCGTTGGCGGCGAATTCCTCGGAACGCGGATTGAGGTCGGAGCGAAGCATGCGGCCCTACAGAAGTTGCGGTGCGCTCTGTATAACCTCAAGGCCCGGAGCGCACACCCTTGGCTTCCGCTTCCGCGATCAGGCGGTTCGCGTCTTCCGGCAACAGCAGCCGCCCGGCCACCAGCGACTGCGCCGCCTTTGTCACCGCGGCAACATAGGCCTCCTTGTTGGGATAGCGCTCCTCCAGCGACAGGCGCGGGTCGCCGGTCTTCTCCCGTTCGGCCTTGGTCGCGGCGAAGGGAACGAACGAGCCCCCCAGGGTGCAGAACCCGTTGGTGAACCAATCGTCGCGGAACAGGTTCCAGCCGGTATAGGTGCCGATCGGGGCCTGGATATAGACGTTGCGGATGCCGCCGATGTCGTTGCCGTCGGCATCGACCTGAGGCACCAGCGCGCCGTACCGGGCAGTCCCGATCCCCGGTGGTTCCTTGGTGACGACTCCACTGATCAGACCGGCTTTGTAACCGGGACCGCGATCGAAGACCGGCAAGGGGTTATGCACGCCCAGGAAGCGCACCGCCGGCCGATCCACGCCGCCATACCCATTCGCCGGGATGGAAGGGAAATGCACCGCGTCCGGCGCCACCAGGGTGCCGGCGGCAATCGTCGGGGTTTGCGACGGCGGCGGCTTCACCCCATCCCGCACCCACCCCGTCAAATCGTCCAACAGCGCTCGGACAGTCCAGGTATGCGGATTGGGATTGCTCTGCTGATAGCAACTGCCGAACGGTGCCTTGGTCGGCAGCGGCAGCGGCGCGGGCGCGTGCTGCGTGCTGGCCATGATGTAGGTGCGCACATTCGGCGGATCGGCAACGTCGCGCATGCCCAGCGGATCGGTGAACCCAAGGGACTGCCGCCCCTCCCACACTTCCAGCACGGTCGCCGCATGAACGATCAGCGGACAGGTGTTGGTCGACAGGCAGGCATCGAGCACACCGGCGGTACGCCCGGTCAGCGGATCGGTCTGACGCGTGTAGCTGAACGGAAACTCATAGGCCGGATAAAGATGATCGATCTGATCGTTCCAGCCTCGGCCCGGCGCGGCGAAGCGGACATTCAGTGCCAGCAGCCCTCCGCCGATATGCGGCAAAGCAGCGTCGAAGGCCTTGCCCGCACCGGATTCGTTACGGTTAAAGCCAAGCAGCAGCATCGTGCGAATGAACCGCCCACTTTGCGACGTCCCGGTGATCAGGGTTTTGACCCGCGGGCCATGCACCGTCGGGCTTTGGTCCGACTTCATGAACACGCCGAGGTCGCGCGCCACCGCGAACCCAATGCCCAGCACCAACGGATCCTTGGCCCGGTAGAGCAATTCATACTGATGCCCCGGCTGAAATCCAGACTTCAGACAAATCTGAGTCGCGCTCGGCGTCGCGTCGTCGCAGCCGCCGAATTTCCACTCGGTGGCGGCAATCGGGGTGCGCGGCGCGTTCTCCCGCGACCGGACGGTCAGTGTCGGCAGGAACCCATCGGCCAGCGGGGTCTTGTTGTCGGTGCTGACGGTCGGATAGGACGCATGCGCCAACCCGGTGAACCAGTCGGTGGACAGATTGACGGTGGTGGCCGGCGCGGTCACCACGATCTCCGACCGCACGATGCCGGTGATCGGCGACCCATCCTTGTTGTGCGCAACGGGCACTTTCAGCGTCATGCGATCGAGGCCAGGCAGCACGTCGCCCTGCCAACCGAACCAGATCGTGGTGTAGCCCTGCTTTTGCAGCCACCCGTCGCCGGGGTTCCGCACGGCGTTGTTGGCCGCGAGATCGCCCGGAATATCGGCGTTGAACAGCGGCACCGCGCCCTTGTTGCCGCGGTTGATCACGTTGAACAGCAGGATGTTGTTGGACTGCTTCGGATCGGCCGGGCGGAGGATCGCGATGTCGGTGACGTACTCAACCATGCCATGGGCGTTGCGCGGCGCGAGGCTCAGGTCCTGGATGGGGCTGTTGGTCACCGCGTTCGGGTCCAACTCGCCATAAGCCTTACCGGTCAGCAATTCGTAAGCACCGGCCTTCCCGAAAGTCTGTCCGGCGAACGCTGGCTCGGTTTTGGCGATCTCGATCCGGACAATCCGAGCCTGCGCGGTCGTGCAGATCGTGGCCAGCGCGAAGAAGGCCAGGATGCGTTTGGTAGCCCGAAGCATGGAATGCGTTTCCCCGTTTATGTTGCGGGGAGACTAGCTGGGACGACCCCGAGGGGGAACCCTTAGCCCATCTTATTCACCGTTCTATTCCGCACACACAAATTATCGTGCCGCGCTTGGCGTAGGCACGCCTTCCCCTCTGCTGGTTTGACCGCGTTTTGGACCATATCTGGCAGGCGC
>CAIRCM010000006.1 GCA_903877125.1 uncultured Acetobacteraceae bacterium
ACGGGAATATCGACGCCCTGGCGGGTCATTTCTTCCAGGTTCTCGCGCATCACGACGGTGGATTTCACCAGCAGGCCGGACATGCCGATCGCGTGGGCGCGGTTTTCCGTGGCGGCGTGCAGCATGTCGGCGAGCGGGACTTTGATGCCGAGGTTGACGACGCGGTAGCCGTTGTTCGTCAGGATGATGTCGACGAGATTTTTGCCGATATCGTGCACGTCGCCTTTGACGGTGGCGAGGACGATGGTGCCTTTTTCCTGGCCCTCGATCCGTTCCATTTTGGGTTCGAGGTAGGCGACGGCGGCTTTCATGGTTTCCGCGCTTTGCAGCACGAAGGGCAGTTGCATCTTGCCGGAGCCGAACAATTCGCCGACCACCTTCATGCCGTCGAGCAGGACGTTGTTGATGATGTCGAGGGGTTGGAGCGTTTCGAGTGCTTCGTCCAGGTCGTCGGTCAGGCCCTTGCGGTCGCCGTCGACGATGCGGTCCTTCAGGCGTCCCTCAGGGGTTTCGGCGCGCTGCTTCTTCACCGCGTCGGCGAGTTTGCGGTCAGCGAAAATCTCCAGCATTTTCTGCAGGGGATCGTAACCTTCGGTCCTGCGATCGAAAATGAGGTCTTCGGCGACCTTCACTTCCTCGGGCGCGATCATGTGGATCGGGCGGATTTTCGAAACGTGGATGATGGCGCCGGACATGCCGGCGCGCTGGGCGTGATCGAGGAAGACGGAATTCAGCACCGCGCGCGCGGCGGGGTTGAGACCGAAGCTGATGTTGGACAGGCCGAGGATGATTTGAATGTCGCGGAATTTCTGCCGAATGGCGGCGATACCTTCCAGGGTCCAGACGCCCAGCTTGCGATCGTCTTCGTTGCCGGTGGCGATCGTGAAGGTCAGGGGGTCGATCATCAGATCGGCTTGGGAGAGACCGTGTTTATTGCAGGCGAAATCGACCAGTCTGGTGGCGATGCGGACTTTGTCTTCCGCGGTTTTGGCCATGCCGACTTCGTCGATGGTCAACGCGATGACGGCGGCGCCGAATTGTTTCGCCAGTTTCAGGCGGTCGGTGGCGGCTTTCTCGCCGTCCTCGAAATTGATCGAGTTGATGATGGCTTTGCCGCCGTGCAGTTTCAGCGCGGCTTCGATCACCGGGGTTTCGGTGGAATCGATGACCAGGGGGGTATTCACCGATGCTGTGAAGCGGCGAATGACCTCGGTCATTTCGAGGTTTTCATCGCGCCCGACGAAGGCGGTGCAGATGTCGAGCGCGTGGGAGCCTTCCTGGCCCTGTTCGCGGCCCATGGATACGCAGCCGTCCCAGTCGTGTTTTTCCTGTAATTCGCGCCATTTCTTGGAACCGTTGGCGTTGCAGCGTTCACCGATCGCGAAAATGGCGTTTTCCTGGCGCAACGGGACGGCCTGATAGAGGCTGGCGACCGACGGAATCCATACTGGTTTGCGGGTGACAGGTGCGGGGCGGAAGCCCGTGCCCCCTTTGGCGCGCTTGCGCAACATCGCATCCAGCGCCTGAATGTGCGGGATCGACGTCCCGCAGCAGCCGCCGATCAGATTGACGCCGTCCTGGACGACGAAGCGTTCCACCCAACTCGCGAGTTCGGCACCGCCGAGGGGGTAGTGGGTCTGGCCGTCCACCAGTTCGGGCAGGCCGGCATTGGGCTGCACCGAAATCAGCCCGGGCCAGTTGGCCGCGAGCCAGGCGACGTGTTCGGCCATTTCCTGTGGGCCGGTAGCGCAGTTCAGGCCCATCAGGGGCACGTCCAGGCTGTTCACGACCGTGGCGGCGGCGGCGATGTCCGGTCCGACCAGGAGGGTACCGGTGGTTTCCACCGTGACCTGGACGAAAATCGGCGTGTCGGTGCCGGCTGCCAGCCGGGCGATCTTGGCGCCGTTGACGGCGGCTTTGATCTGCAACGTGTCCTGGCATGTTTCGATCAGGATCGCATCGACGCCGCCGGCGATCAGACCGCGGCATTGTTCGGTCAGCGCGGCTTCCAGCGGGTCGTACGCGATGTTGCCGAGGCTCGGGAGTTTCGTCCCGGGGCCGATGCTGCCAACGACCCAGCGGTGGCGGCCATCGGCGAAGGTTTCGGCGGCCTCGCGCGCCAGTTCGCCGGCGATCTTGTTGATCTCGAAGGCGCGGTCGGCGAGGTCGAATTCCGCTAGCGTAACAGGGGAGGCGCCGAAGGTAATGGTCTCCACCATATCGGCACCGGCTTCGAAGTAGCCCCGGTGGATTTCGCGCACCAGGTCGGGGCGGGAGAGGCACAGCACGTCGGTGCAGTTTTCCCGGCCCCAATAGTCTTTCTCGGTATCGAGGGTCAGCGCCTGCACGCGGCTGCCCATGCCGCCGTCGCACAGCAGGACGGTATCGCGGAGGGCATCGAGCAGATGGGGACGGGACATGCTTCGGCTTTCAGATCAGACGGATGGACGTTCGGCGGGCCACAGGCGGACATCCAGCGGGCCGGGGACGTTGACAGGTTCGGCGGACCGCAGGCCGGCCGCGGCCAGGAGGTCGCGCATCGCTTCGTCGGAGAAGCCGGGCCAGCGGTGGGCGAGCTTGGCGCCGAGATCGGTGCGGTCGTGCGCGGCGAGATCGATCACGATCAGACGGCCGCCGGGGCGAAGAACGCGGGTGGCTTCGGCGATGACGCCCGCCGGGTCCTCGGCGTAGTGCAGGACCATCTGCAGAACGGCGGTGTCGAAGGACGCGTTGGCCAAAGGCAGGCGGTACATATCCGCCTGCCGAACGGCGCAGTGGGCGAAGGTCTCGCCGGACAGGCGGGATCGCGCGAGGGCAAGCATGGCTTTGGAGGCGTCCACGCCCAAGGCCTGTTTTACACGCGGGGCCAGGAGTTCCAGGACCCGGCCCGTGCCGGTGCCCACGTCGAGGAGGTTGTTCGCGGCGGGGATGAGGCCGAGCAGGGCGGCTTCGACATGGGCGGCGGGGAGTTCGAGGGCGCGCATTTCGTCCCAGTCGGCGCCGCGACGCTGGAAGCTTTCTGAGGCCTCCCGGGCGCGTTCGGCGAGGACTCGGGCAGCTTGGCGGCGGTCGGTTTCCAGCGTGGGATCGTCTTGGGGGAGCCGGGCGATGAGATCCCGGGCCAGGTCGCCGTCAGGGCCGGTGGGGAGGGCGAACCATACGTTGGTGCCTTCCCGGACCCGGTGCAGTAGCCCGCATTCGCAGAGAAGTTTGAGGTGGCGTGAGAGGCGAGGCTGGGACTGGCCGAGGATTTCGGTGAACTCCATGACGCAGAATGCGCCGCGAGCCGCGAGCGCGAGCAGTCGCAAGCGCGTTGGTTCGGCGGCGGCTCGGAGGGAGGCCAGGAGTTGGTCCATGGCGGTGTTGTGACATATGGATATGTTTATGTCTAGTGGGTTAAGAGAAGAGTGAGCGGCGGGGGGTTGGAGCCCCCGGCGCCCGACCAACACGCATGATAACGTTCAATATCATACCCGATCAGGATGCGGTTTTTCTTGTCGGATATGATAAAAAAGGTATATTTCATATATGGGATGGCGGGTTGAGTTTTTGGACGACGGCGTGAGGGAAGGACTGGAAGCCTGACCGGTGGATCCACTGGTGAGCTTTCTGCGCATCTCGCGACTGATCGAGGCCGAGGGGGTTCAGCAGCTACGGGAACCCTACGTGAAGCACCTTGAGGGACCACGATGGGAAATGCGTCTGAAAGGTCGAGATGGCATAGCCCGCGCGGTTTATGTCACGCCGACAGGTCGGCGTGTCGTGGTGGTGCATGTGTTCGTCAAAAAGACTCAGAAGACCCCACGCCGTGAAATTGAAACGGCCCTTAAGAGGGCAAAGGAGGTGACATGACACGCAAATATATTCCCGTTGAGGAAGTGGCGAAAGAGTGGATGAAAGACCCGAAATTTGTCGCGGCCTACGACGCGCTGGAGGAGGAATTCGCACTCGCCTCGGCGCTGATAAAGGCGCGAGCGGCTGCGGACATGACGCAGGACGAGGTTGCTGCCGCTATGGGGACGACACAGGCCGTTGTTGCCCGTCTGGAAAGCGGGCGCACCCGGCCGTCTACCCGCACGCTGCGACGGTTCGCCGCGGCGACGCACACAAAGCTGCGTATCAGCTTCGAGCCGGAGAAGCCGGATCAGCCGATATCGTATTGAGGTGTTCACGTGGGGCGGACCGACCCTCGTCGGCTGTTCGCGCTGCTGATGGACCACCCCTATCACACTCAAGCCGCCGTCCCCAGCCGGATCATATTCCACGACGCCGGCTGCAACGTCGCCCGCAGCACTTGCCCCGACAGGGTCACGCCGCTCAGCAGCCCGGGCCGGATCCGTTCAGGATCGTCTGCCGTGTTCACCGCCGTCAGATCGGCGTCGCACAATTGCCGAGCCGCTCGGACGGATTTCAGGGCCAGTCCGTCGAGATCGACTGTCAAACGCAGCGGTTCGGTCAAATGCCGGTTCAGGGCGAAGATCGTGACGCCGCCGGTCGCCTCATCGCGCACCGCGGCCAGTTTCAAATAGGCGGCGGTGACGGGGAACCGCAGTTCCTGCGCCCCGCGGGGGTCGTAGTAGGATGCGTCGTAGGTGGGACACGCGATATCCGCTCGCAGGACCGTGCCACGGCCGAAATGGCTGAACTGAGCAAACGGATAGAAGATGGTCTGACGCCAGGCCTCGCCGCCGGTTTCGGTCATGATCGGGGCGATAACGTTCACCAGTTGCGCCAGACAAGCCACCTTCACCCGGTCGGCGTGGTTCAGCAACGAGATGCACATGCCGCCGAAGGCCAGGGCGTCGGCCATCGTGTAGGCTTCCTCCAGGATCGGCGGGGCGACCGGCCAGCCGGGTTTCACCCGATCGGCCGGGGTGCGGCGGGTGCGGTACCAGACGTTCCATTCGTCGAAGCTGAGCATGATGCGTTTCGGCGAACGGCGGCGGGCGGCGACGGAATCGGCGATGGCGGTGACCTCCTCGATGAAGTCGTCCATCAGATCGGCGGCGGCGAGGAAGGCGGGCACGTCGCCCGCGTAGTTGTTGATATAGGTGTGTAACGAGATGTAGTCGACGTGGTCGAAGGTCGCGTCGAGCACCGTGTCCTCCCACGCGCCGAAGGTGGGCATGTTACGGCCGGACGATCCGCAGGCGGCGAGTTCGATCGTCGGGTCGACCCATTTCATCATTTTCGCCGTTTCGGTGGCCAGACGGCCGTATTCCTGGGCGGTTTTCGCCTGCATCTGCCACGGCCCGTCCATCTCGTTGCCCAGGCACCAGAACTTGACCCCATGCGGCAGCGGCCAGCCGTGCTGCTTGCGCAGGTCGGACAGCGCGGTACCACCGTCGTGGTTGCAGTATTCGAGGTAGCGGCGCGCGGCGTCCCCGTCGCGTGTGCCGAGGTTGACGGCGAGCATCGGCTCGATCCCCGTCAGGCGGCACCAGTCGATGAATTCGTTGGTGCCGAACGCGTTGGTTTCGGTGGACATCCACGCGAGATCGAGCCGCCGTGGCCGGTTTTCGACGGGGCCCACGCCGTCCTCCCAGTCGTAGCCGCTCACAAAATTGCCGCCGGGGTAGCGCATGATGGTCGGCGCCAGTTCCTTGACCAGGGCCATGACGTCGCGGCGGAAGCCCCGTTCGTCGGCGGTGGGATGGCCGGGTTCGTAGATGCCGCCGTAGACGCAGCGGCCGAGGTGCTCGATGAACGCGCCGAAGAGGCGTTTGTCGGTGGCGCCGATGGTGGCGGACGGGCTCAGGCGGACGGTGGCTGTGGGCATCTCGGTTGGTTTCCCGGCGTGATTGGGGGAAGCCAAGCCCGGGTTGGGGGCGGGGGGCAAGGGGGGACAGATTTAACGCTTAACATGGATTACGCGGAGCGAGGCAAGACGGCTCGCGCTGCGACAGGATCATGGTTGGGGCGCTTCCCGCGGTCTGCGCCCCGTCTGCGTAATCTGTGCATAATTTTCGACCGGCTGCGGGCCGCCTGTTGCCATTCCTGCTGGGTCCGTGCCCTGGCAATCAAAGAGCGCAACACAGATTACCCAGATGAAGCGCACAGATGACGCGGAGCGAGGCAAGACGGCTCGCGCTGCGACCGGATCATGGTTGGGGCGCTTCCCACGGTCTGCCCCCGTCTGCGTAATCTGTGCGCTTAATCCGCGTAATCTGTGCATATTTTTCGACCGTCTGCGGGCCGCCTGTTGCCATTCCTGCTGGGTCCGCGCCCCGTCTGCGTAATCTGTGCGTATTTTACCGTGTTCCGTAAACGGATTTTTAACCTATCCCGGGGATATTGCCGCAACCTGATCGGGATCACGCACATGGACGCCGCATCGCCTCTTAATGAAGACCTGACCTACCGCATTATCGGCCTGGCCATGCGTGTTCATCGTCTGCTCGGTCCCGGGCTGCTTGAATCGGTCTATCACCGTTGCCTCTGCCACGAGCTGTCCAACGCCGACATCCCCTTCGATCAACAGGTCAGGCTGCCCATCCGTTACGATAGCATTGAAATTCACGCCGGCTACAAAGCGGACATCGTCGTCTGGGATCGGGTCCTCCTGGAACTCAAGGCTGTCGAACGCGTCAACCCACTGCATGAGGCACAGCTGCTGACCTACCTCCGGCTCAGCGGATGCCGGATTGGGCTGCTGATCAACTTCAACACGGTATCGCTGACCGACGGCATTCGTCGCCGCGTGCTATAGGGCTGGTGCTCATCGGTCATCGTTGACTCCACCCGTCCGCTTCGTCATAAGCCCCCATCCGGATCAGCCCTGCTGTCCCGGTCCCCGCCGAACGCGGGGGCTCCGCCGCTCCGCGAGTGTTCGCGCAGCGGCATATTCGTCGTTGTCCCGCGCACCGCGTGGGGGTTGTGAAAGGTCGCACCAGTGTTCGAAGCACTGTCGGACAAGCTCGGAGGGGTCTTCGATCGGTTGCGCCGCCGTGGCGCGCTGAGCGAAGCCGATATCGGCGAAGCGCTGCGGGAAGTCCGCCTGGCGCTGCTGGATGCCGACGTCGCATTGCCGGTGGTGCGCGACTTCATCCTCAAGGTCCGCGAACGCGCTGTTGGGGCGGAGGTGCTGTCCTCGGTCACCCCCGGCCAGCAGGTCGTCAAGATCGTCAACGATGTGCTGATCGAAGCGTTGGGCGGCGAAGGGGCTGTCCCCATCAACCTTAATGCCGCCGCGCCGGTGCCCATCCTGATGGTGGGTCTGCAAGGCTCGGGCAAAACGACGACGACCGGCAAGCTGGCGCTGCGGTTCCGCGAGCGGCTGCGCAAGAAGGTGCTGCTGGCCAGCCTCGATACCCAGCGGCCGGCCGCGCAGTTGCAGTTGCAGCAACTGGCGGAACAGGCGCAGGTGGCCAGCCTGCCGATCATCCCCGGCCAGACGCCGGTGCAGATCGCGACGCGCGCGATGGATACCGCGCGGCGGGAAGGCTTCGATATCGTCATCCTCGACACCGCCGGTCGCCTGGCGATCGACGAGGACCTCATGAATGAGGTCAAGCAGGTTCGCGCGGTCAGCAACCCGGCGGAAACGCTGCTGGTGGTGGACGCGATGACCGGGCAGGACGCGGTCAACACGTCCAAGGCATTCAACGATGCGGTCGGTGTCACCGGCATCGTGATGACCCGCATGGATGGCGACGCGCGCGGCGGCGCCGCGTTGTCGATGCGCTTCGTCACCGGTGCGCCGATCAAGCTGGTCGGCGTCGGCGAAAAGCAGGACGCGCTGGAGGATTTCCACCCCGAACGCGTCGCCGGCCGTATTCTCGGCATGGGCGATATCGTCGGGCTGGTCGAAAAGGTTTCGGAAACCGTCGATCAGGCGGATGCGGAACGTCTCGCCAAGCGGATGATGTCCGGCAAGTTCGACCTGGACGATCTGGCGTCACAGCTCAACCAAATCAGCAAAATGGGCAGTCTGAGCGGCATCCTTGGGATGCTGCCGGGCGTGGGAAAGATCAAGGACCAGCTCGCCAACGCCAATATCGATAACAAGATGATCAAGCGGCAGGGCGCGATCATCTCGTCGATGACGAAAAAGGAACGGAAAAATCCCGACATGATCAAGGCGAGCCGCAAGAAGCGGATCGCGGCGGGGTCGGGTGTCACGGTGGCGGATGTCAACAAGCTGCTCAAGCAGTTCGACGACATGAGCACCATGATGAAGCGTATGAACAAGCTCGGTCAGAAAGGCCTGATGCGGCAGGGCATGAGCGCCCTGATGCCTCAACGCCAGATGCCGGGCGGCCGTCGTCCATTCTGAGAAATCAACAAGGAGTATCGTTTACATGGGTCTCAAGATCCGCTTGGCACGCGCCGGGGCGAAGAAGCGCCCCTATTATCACATCGTCATCGCCGACAGCCGTAGCCCGCGCGACGGCCGTTTCATCGAGCGTGTCGGCAGCTACAACCCGATGCTGCCGGCCGATCACGCCGACCGCGTGCGGCTGGTGAACGACCGCATCTCGCATTGGATCGAACATGGCGCGGTCGCGACCGATCGCGTGGCGCGTTTCCTGGGTAAGGCGGAACTGATCCCGATGCCCAAATGGAACGAACAGCCGCATCAGTCGGCGCCGAAGAAGAAGGCGCAGGAACGCGCCAAGGAAGCCGCCGCGGCGGCGGGCGCCTGATCGGTTCCTGAATGCCCGAGTCCCGCATCCTGATGGCCACGATCGGCCGGCCGCATGGCGTCAGCGGCCGTATCCACGTGACCTGCCACGCGGCGGATCCCGCTGGCCTGACCGCGTACGGACCTTTGTCCGACGCGCAGGGCCGTCTGTATCTGTTGCGCTGGTGCCATGAGGGCGTGGCCGAGATCTCGACTGTCGTCGACGGCGTGCCGGATCGCATCCGCAATCGCACAGCGGTCGAGAAGCTGGTGAATGTCGATCTTTTCATCGACCGGTCGGCGCTGCCGCCGCCGGACGAGGAGGAGTTCTACCTCGCCGATCTCGTGGGTCTGACCGCGGTCGATGCGACGGGTCGGGAAATCGGCACCGTTACGGTGGTCCATGATTACGGGGCCGGCACCAGTCTGGAAATCGTCGGTGAAACGGCACTGATCGTGCCCTTCACCCAGGCCTGTGTGCCGACGGTCGATGTGGCCGGGGGCCGCGTGGTCGTGAACCCGCCGATCGAGGTGCCGGTGATCGCGGAGGATGCGGTATGAGCTGGCGCGCCTCCGTCCTGACCCTGTTCCCCGACATGTTCCCCGGACCGCTTGGCCAGTCTTTGGCCGGGAAGGCGCTGGCGGAGGCGATCTGGTCGTTGGATGTCACCGATATCCGCGATTTCGGGACAGGGAAGCACCGGAAGGTGGATGACACCCCGTTCGGTGGCGGTGCGGGCATGGTCATGCGCCCGGACGTGGTGGATGCCGCCGTGGCGTCCGTCGCGGATGGGCGCCCGCTGGTTTATCTGACACCGAGGGGGCGGCGATTCACGCAGGCCGATGCGCAGCGTTTCGCCGCCGGCGAGGGCTGTATTCTGGTCTGTGGGCGTTACGAAGGCCTGGACGAACGGGTCATCGAAGCCCGGGCGATGCAGGAGATCAGCATCGGCGACTACGTGCTGTCGGGCGGCGAACTCGCGGCATTGGTGCTGCTGGATGCGACCGTGCGGCTGCTGCCCGGTGTGATGGGTGCGGCCGAAAGCGCCGAGGACGAAAGCTTCTCGGCGGGCTTGCTGGAATACCCGCATTACACGCGGCCGGCCGAATGGGCCGGCAAATCCGTGCCGGACGTTCTGCTGTCCGGCAATCACGCCGCCGTCGCCGCCTGGCGGCATGCGGCATCCGAACAAATCACTCTGCGCCGCCGCCCCGATCTGTGGGCGGCGCGATCAAGCCATAGCTAAAGGAACACTGGCGATGAACATCATCCAACAACTCGAAGCCGAGCAAATGGCGAAGCTGACGGCCACGCGGCCGGTGCCGGAATTCGGCGCGGGCGATACCGTGCGCGTGTCGGTGAAAGTGGTGGAGGGCGAGCGGTCCCGCATCCAGGCGTTCGAGGGCGTGTGCATCGCGCGTTCGAACAAGGGGCTGAACAGCAACTTCACCATTCGCAAGATCAGCTACGGCGAAGGCGTGGAGCGCGTGTTCCCGCTGTACGCGCCGACGATCGCCGAAATCCACGTGGTGCGCCGCGGCGACGTGCGTCGCGCGAAGCTGTATTACCTGCGCGGCCGCAGCGGCAAATCCGCCCGCATCGCCGAGAAGGCGCGTGCGATCGGGGTCGATCCGGCGGTGGTCGCACCGGTGGCCGCTCCGGCGGCGGCTGAAACGGCGGAATAAGACGGAGGTTTCGATGGCCGGATTCGTTCCGGCCATCTGCTGTACGGGTTGGGGCTTACGCCACGAACGGCGTAAGCAGCACCCGCACATCCGGCAACTGGTCCAACTGCCCGAGCGCCGCAAGCGTCGCATCGACGTCGGCCGCGGCGAGCGGGCGCACAGCGTTCGCCGCGCAGTCGCGGAACTTCGCGGCGAACTGGGCCTCACTCAGTGGGTTGCTGGGCGCGCCGAAGGGGATCGTGGTGTCGATGGTCACCGAACGCCCATCGGTGTGATGCACCGTTAACCGGGCGGAATCCCGGGCATGGCGCGGGTTCGCGACGCCGGCGATCCGGCCAGCGAGGGCCAACACCTCCGGCGAGCCAAGACCGTCGACCTCCGCGATTCCAACCCTGCCATGCACCAGGGCGGTGGCGACGAGGAAGGGGCGGGCGAATTGCGCCTCGACAACCTGGGTCGGGCGGCGGGCGACGGTGGTCTGGTCGGCCGAGTCGGCCTCGATCGTGACGGCGCCGATGTCTTCGGCGCGTTCGATGCCAAGCTGGGCGCGCGCTGCCAGGGCGGCATCGATGACGCTGTGAAGCGGTCGGCCGCAGGGGTAGGGTTTGTAGCTCAGTTCCTCGCCGGCGTAGGTCTTGCCCAGGTCTTTCAGCAGCAGCGCGGAGTCATGCCCGTTCGGCTGATACAGCTCCAGAAATCCATATTTGCCGTCGAAGATGTTGTGCGCCCCGGTGAAGCCGGTTTTCGCCAGCACGGCTGAGAACACGCCGGCGCTGGCGGCCTGGCCGGCCTGCATGCGCTTCGTCAGCGCGCCGTCCACGATGCATTGCCGATTACCCGCCGCGTGGCTGTAGGCGATGCCGAACGCGTGCAACATCTGCTCGGCGGTCAGATCGATCAGTTTACCCACTGCCGCCGTCGCGCCGAAGACACCAATGGCGGCGGTGCGATGCCAGCCCCGGTCGACCGTCGAGGCGAACGCGATTCGGCACGACACATCAAGGCCGAGTGCGGTGGCCAACAGCATGTCCTGGCCGGAGATACCGCCGAGCATGTCGGCCGCGGCGAGGATGGCGCCCAGGAGGGAGACACCGGGGTGGATGGAGCCGCCGGTGTCCAGCGTGTCGTCGAAATCCAGCGCGTGGCCCATGCTGGCGTTCAGCAGGGCGGCCTGGGGTGCGGGCAGGCTCATGCCCTGGAGCAGCACCCGCGCCTCCTGCCGGCCGGCCCAGTGTCCGATGACGGCGCAGAGTTCGTCGATGCCGGGGGAGCCGCTGCCGCCGAGCATGCATCCGAAGGTATCGAGGATGTCGCGCCGGGCGGATTCGACCGTGCTGGCGGGTAGTTCGGTGAAATTTGTGCGGCAAACGTGCTGGGCCAAGGGCCAGGCTGGGTCGATTGTCATGATTGGGTGTCCCCCCGGGTGGTGCCGGACCGGGTTTCCTGGGTTAGAACGATATCGACAAGGCCTGCCCGAGGAAAACCATGAAACCGATCCCCCTGCTGCTTGCCGTGCTGCTGCTTGCTACCCCAGCGGTCGCACGCGTGACCAGTGTCCGGATCGATGTGGTGGAGCCTTTTGCCGGGGGGAAGGCGTTTGGCGCCGCCGGCGCATATGAACGGGTGATCGGGGTTGCCAAGGGCGAACTGGATCCGGCCGACCCTCGGAACGTCGGGATTGTCGGGCTGGCGCAGGCGCCGCGCAACGCCGCCGGGAAGGTGGAATACGAGACGGATATCTTCCTGCTGCGTCCGGTCGATCCGGCGAAGGGCAACCATCATCTGCTGTTCGATATCCTCAACCGGGGCAACAAGGTTGCCACCAACCGATTGAATATGACCACGCCGGCGGACGATTCGAACGATCCGACGACGGTTGCCCAGTCAGGGGACGGTTTTTTGTTCCGGCAGGGCTATACGATTGCCTGGGCGGGGTGGGATCCGGACTCGCCGCGCACCAACCACGGCATGACGTTGCGAATTCCGGCATTGCCGGAGGTGGAGCAGGATATCCGCGACGAATTCGTGTCCGGCACGCGGGGGGCGCCGATGACGCGGTTCCGGCTGAGCTATACTGCGGCCGTGCAGGACCCGACGCTCGCCACGCTGACCCGGCGGGCACGGGAAAGCGACACGCCGGAACCGGTGCCATCCGCGCAATGGCGGTTCGAGGACGATCGGACGGTCGTGTTGCGCCCGGAAGGGACGGTGCCGGCGTTCGGGGTGATTTACGAGCTGACGTATCGCGCCAAAGCCCCCTGGGTGAGCGGGATCGGTTTCGCCGCGCAACGCGACGTCGCGGCCTTTCTGCGCTCGGGCGTCGCGCAGTCGCCGGCTCGGGGGATCAAGGCGGCGATCGTGTTCGGGGTGTCGCAGAGCGGCCGGTTCGTGCGCGATTTCGTGAAATTCGGGTTCAATCAGGACGAGGCAGGGCATCGGGTTTTCGATGGGGCGCTGTCGCATATCGCGGGGATCGGGGGGGTATTTTTGAACGCGCCGTTCGCGCAGCCGTTCCGTACCCGCACCCAGCATGAGGATCGCACGATGCCGGAGAACGCGTTTCCGTTCTCCGCCGGTGTGTCGCGCGACCCGGTTTCGGGGCAAGCCGCGGGCCTGTTGCGCGGCGACCGGTTCGATCCATTGCTGATCGAGACGAATACCGATGCCGAATACTGGCAGAAAGGGGCGTCCTTGCTGGGGACCGATCCGGCGGGGACGCGGGATTTGCCGTTGCCCGCGACGACGCGGTTGTTTTTGATTTCGGGGAGCCAGCATACGGGTCGGTACGGAGCGTCCGACGCGCCGGGGCCGTGCGTGAACCTTCGCAATCCGCACGATCCCTATCCGGCGTTGCGGGCTTTGCTGGTGGCGTTGGACGCGTGGGTGACGACGGGGCGGGCGGCGCCGGCCAGTCGGGTGCCTCGGGTGTCGGACGGGACGCTGGTGCCGGTGTCGCAACTGCATTTTCCGGCGTTGCCGGGATTCGCGACGGCCGCGGCACCAGACCGGATCGATCCGGTGGGGGATTGGGTGCACCCCGCACCGGGGCCCTCCCCTTATGTCGCGCTGGTGCCGGCGGTGGATGCGGATGGGAACGATCGGGCGGGGCTGCGGTTGCCGGACGTGGCGGTGCCGCTTGGCACCCATACGGGGTTCAACGTTTACAAGGCGGCCGCGATTTCCGGGGAGATGTGCGACCGGGATGGGAGCTTTCTGGCGTTTGCGCGGGGCGCGGCGGACAAGCTGGCGGGTGATCCCCGCAAAACGTTGGTGGAACGCTATGGATCCGCGGATCGTTACGTCGCCATGGTTTCAGCAGCGGCTCAGCGGTTGGTTTCGGAACGGTTGTTGTTGCCCGAGGATGCGGACCGGATGGTGGCGGCGGCACGGTCAATCCGGTTCTGAAACGAAGATCGCGTCGGTCCGGCCAGCGGGGTTGCGGGCTCGCATGGATCGGGGCCTATGATACGAACGGAAACGGGAAGGACGGGCAGCAATGAAATATGGCATCCATTTGCCTCACGCCGGGGAGCAGGCGACACCGGCGCTGATCCGTCGGCACGCCGAGCGGGCGGAGGACCTCGGGCTTGAGGACGTCTGGGTCAGCGAGCACATCATCGTGCCGCGTGACAAATTTCCCCGCTCGCCGCTGTTCTTCGATCCGGTGCTGTCGCTGACCTGGGCGGCGGCGGTGACGAAGCGGGTGCGGCTGGGCACCACGGTGCTGGTGCTGCCGATGCGGCATCCGTTGCCGTTGGCTAAGGAGCTTGCCACGCTGCAGAACTTCTCCGAGGGGCGGCTGATCCTGGGCGCTGGCTCCGGCTGGCTGAAAGAAGAATTCGCTGCCCTGGGCGTGCCGTTCGAGGAACGCGGCCGGCGGCTCGATGAAGGGATCGCGATGATGCGCGCGGTCTGGTCGGAGGACCCGGTGAGCTTCCAGAGCCGTTATATTCCGGCGGTGATCGAGGGGATGACGATGACCCCGATGCCGGTGGCGCCGATCCCGCTTTGGTTCGGCGGCAGTTCCGAACCGGCGTTGCGACGGACGATCCGGATCGGGGATGGGTGGCATGGGAGCGGGCTGACGGCGGAACAGGCGGCACCGATCGTTGCTCGGCTGCGGGCGGCTCGGCCCGGGGCGGATTTCACGGTTTCGATGCGGGTGCAGTGGGATGGGACGGACCGCGGGGTGCTGCGGGCGTTGGTGGATGGATATGCGGCCGTTGGGGTGGATCATCTGCTGGTGGCGCCGCAAGATCGGAATGTGGATGATTGGGAGAAGGTTACGGAGGGGGTTGGGGGGCTGGTGGGGTAGGGGGGCAGCCGCCGGCGGCCGCGCCCAACGCCAGAGCCGGTTTCCCGTTCTGAGATTTCATTCGCCCGTGCTATACCAGGGTAATGGCGACCCATCGATTGACTCTCGACGAACTCAGGGATCGCGGAGCCGGACACCCGGCGCCGGACGGTGTGGCGCGGCTCTACCATCGGGCGTTCGACGAATTCGGCACGCGCGCCTTGTGGAACTGGCGCCATCTTGAACAGCCGACGGTCACTCAAGCGCTCTCGATTGCGGAGTCTCTGAGGGTCGAGGGCAATCTCGCCGCCCGTCGGCTTGCCGAGCAGATCGAACAGGCGTGCCGTGCCGCTCTCTGACCTGCAAAGCGAAATCCTGAGCACGCTGGCAGCGCATCGCAGCCCGGAGAGCTACGTTGCCGGTTCGACACCACTTCACCGCGACGGCCCGCGCTTTTCCGGCGACATCGACATTTTTCATGATCGTGAAGATCAAGTCGCCACAACGGCGGCGAAGGATGCCGCGATCCTGATGGCGGAAGGGTTCGCCGTTGAATGGCTGCGGCGGGAGCCGGGTATTCATGCGGCCGCCGTCCAGCGGCGGGGCGAGAGTACAAGACTGGAATGGGTTCGTGACAGCGACTACCGGTTTTATCCGGCGATACAAGACGCGCTTTTCGGATATATGCTGCATCCGGCGGACATTGCCACCAACAAGGCGCTGGCGGCGGCCGGGCGGCAGGTGCCGCGCGACGCGCTCGACCTCCTTTATATTCATGAATATCTGTTGCCTTTAGGGGCGGTGATCTGGGCGGCGGTTGGGAAAGATGTCGGGTACTCGCCCGAAAGCCTTATTGCCGAAATTCGACGCAACGCGCGCTATCGGGCCGACGAATACGAGGCGTTGTCGATGGCCGAGCCGATTGACGCGGGTGGGGTTGCGCGGCGGCTGCGCGCGGCGTTGGAGGACGCGGAAACCTTTGCGCGCGCGATGCCCGCCGGGAAGGAGGGGTTGCTGTTTCTGGAAAACGGCGAGCCTGTTCAACCCGATCCGGCTCGACTGGATTCCTACACAGCGCTGGCGGGTCGTCGTCAGGGCCTATGGCCCGGTTCGTCGGAAATCGGTCATGCCATGCTGGAACGTTACAGCAAGCCGTCACCGTAACGAGGGGTGTCCAATTGACTCGCCGCTCTCGTCCGGCTTGGCAAACGCCTTGCGAAGCTCGGCGCGGCCGGTCTTGGCTCCCCTCGCAGATTCGCGGAACAGCTTCGTGCGGCTGGGAACCACGGTGCTGGTGCTGCCGATGCGGCATCCATTGCGGTTGGCCAAGGAGCTGGCGACGCTGCAGAATTTCTCCGAGGGACGGTTGATCCTGGGCGCTGGGTCCGGCTGGTTGAAGGAGGAGTTCGCGGCGCTCGGCGTGCCGTTCGAGGAACGCGGCCGGCGGCTGGACGAGGGGATCGCGATGATGCGCGCGGTCTGGTCGCAGGACCCGGTGACGTTCGAGAGCCGGTATATTCCGGCGGTGATCGAGGGGATGACGATGACCCCGATGCCGGTGAGCCCGATCCCGCTCTGGTTTGGCGGCAAGGCCGAACCGGCGCTGCGGCGCACGATCCGGATTGGCGATGGGTGGCATGGGAGCGGGCTGACGGCGGAACAGGCGGCACCGATCGTGACGCGGCTGCGGGTGGCTCGGCCGGGGGCGGATTTCACGGTGTCGATGCGGGTGCAGTGGGACGGGACCGATCGCGGGGTGCTGCGGGCGTTGGTCGATGGATATGCGGCGATTGGGGTGGAGCATCTGCTGGTGGCGCCGCAGGACCGGAATGTCGATGATTGGGAGAAGGTTACGGAGGGGGTTGGGGGGCTGGTGGGGTAGGG
>CAIRCM010000007.1 GCA_903877125.1 uncultured Acetobacteraceae bacterium
CGAGCCGGGCCATGACGATGTAACGAGACCGCCGCGACTTGGAGCAGGATAGGGTGAAGTCGACCCTGTCGTGCTGTATAAGTCTTTGTTCGATCGCGTGATTCACGCCGTCGTGTGGTTCCACCTCTGGCGATCACCCTCTAGTACGAATCGGGCGGAATGACGTTCTGGGGTTTGGTGCCGAGCAGGAAGGCGCGCATGGTTTCCGCGGATTTGGAGCGGATGTCGGCCCAGGATTGCGGGGTGTAGTAGGCCGAATGCGGGGTGATGATCAGCCGCCCGATGGTCCAGGGTTCGCGCGCCCGGTAGGCTCGTATTAGTTCCGGAACAGGCTCGATTGGGGGTTCGACAGGGACGACGTCGAGGCCGGCGCCGGCGAGATGACCAGATTTCAGGTGCCTGGCGACGGCGTCGATGTCGACGATGGGGCCTCGGGCGGTGTTGACCAGGACGGCCCCCTTGGGGAGCAGCGACAGCGCCTTGTCATCGATCATGTTGCGGGTGTCGGGGGTCAGGGGGACGTGGATCGACAGGGTGTCGGTCTGTTCGAGAAGGGCTTCGAGGGTCGGGGCACGCCCGATCCCCAAGCCGAGCTCGACGCCATTGGGGAGCAAAGGGTCGAAGAAGACGACGCGGAAGCCGAACGCCTTGGCACGGAGGGTGACGGCGGTGGCGATGCGGCCCATGCCGACAATGCCGAAGGTCTGCACGCCGCTGCGCCGGACCAGGGGGTCGTCGATGTAGCGCCAGGGGGCGGGCGGATCGGCGCGTTGGGCTTCGAGGTGGATCAGGAGGCCTCGGCGGAGCGCGAGGGCGAGGGACATGGCGTGGTCCGCGACCTCGGTCGTGCCGTAGTCAGGGACATTGAGGACGGTCACCTGGCGATTGGCGGCGGCGACGCGGTCGATGCTGTCGTAGCCCACCCCCATGCGGCAGACGGCGCGGAGTTTGGGAAAACGCTCAAAATCCTTGGCGGTGACGCGGTGGCGGAGGGTCATCAGGCCGTCCGCGGCGGCGCAGTCTTCGTCGGAGAGGTCGGCGACACCGCTGGTGGGTGCCGGGGGGAAGATGACGCGGACGTCGGGGCCGTAGATGCGGCGTTCGACGGCGTCGTCGGCGTAGGATTTGTCGGTGTAGAGGACGGTGAAGGTCATTGGTCGCTTTTCCCCTGGTTTGGCGTTGGTTGTATTCAGCGCGGGGTTGGGGGGTGGGTCAACCGGTGCCGAGGGGGTCGGAATTGGTTGGAACGGCAGGGCATGGCGGGCTATATGAGGGTGGTATGAGCGCCGCACTTCGGAAACCGATGACCTTGGCTGAATTCCTCGACTGGGAGGAACGGCAGGTGCTGCGGTACGAGTTCGACGGCTTCCGGCCGGTTGGGATGACTGGGGGAACGATCGCGCACGACGAAATCACCTTTAACGTCCGGCGCGCGTTAGCAGCAAGACTTGCCGGCAAGCCATGTCGTCCCTTGGGGCCGAATGTTAAAATCATCGCGGACGGCAACGTTTACTATCCCGATGGCTTCGTTACCTGCCGTCCGGTCGCGCCGAAAGCGACAGTCGCGGATGATCCCGTGGTCGTGTTCGAGGTTACCAGCGAGGGCAGCTATCAGACCGACCTGATCGTCAAGAACCGGTCCTATCGCGCCACAGCCAGCATTCAGCGCTACATTATCGTGCAGCAGGCGCAGAAGGCGGCGATCGTGTTCGCTCGGCGGGGGGAGGATTGGCTGGCGGAGATCGTGTCCGGCGACGGAATGTCGTTGGCATTGCCGGAGATCGGGATCGAAGTGCCGCTGGACGAGTTGTATGACGGCATCGCGTTGGAAGCGTTGCCGGAGGACGGCGGTTAGACCAGCAGGTCGGCCAAGGCGGTCATATCCCGCACGATGACATCCGGCTGGTAGGGCCAATCGGCGAAGGGGCGTTGGCGGCGGTCGATGAACGCCGCACGCATGCCCGCGGCTTTGGCGCCGACGCAATCGAATTCGTGGTTGGCGACGAAGAGGATTTCGTCCGGGCCTTGGCCGATTATTTCAGCGGCTTTGGTGTAGGTGGCGACGTGGGGTTTGAAGGCGTTGGCTTCCTGGACCGAAATGGTGTGGTCGTAGGTCAGGCCGTGATGGGCTTTGGCGGCTTCCAGCATGTCGGGATCGCCATTGGACAGGACGGCGATCCTGTATTTGGTGCGCAGGCGGTCCAGCGCAGCGGGGATTTCCGGGAAGGGTTTCAGCCGGACGATGGATTCGACCAACATTTCGACCTCGGCGCGGGTGTGCTCGATACCGGCGCGGCGGAGGACCTGGGTGACGGAGAGGTGACCGATGTTTCGGTAAGAGATGTGCTGTTTTTGCAGCAGCGCATCGATCATCGAATTTTCGAAATGGGTGCGGCGCCACCAGGTGACGAAGGAATTGGCGCTGCCGGTCCAGGCTTTGGATGCGAGGTAGGGTTTGGCGACTTCGATCAAGCCGCCCTGCATGTCGACCAGGGTGCCGTACTGGTCGAACATGAGGGTTTTGACGTTGGCGGCCCAGGTGGTCATGACTTGGGTTGTCTATGCGTCATCACGCGGCACAGGTGCCGCGACAGGTGGCCCGGACGAGCCGGGCCATGACGTGGGGGGGGGACACGCGGCACAGGTGCCGCGACACGTGGCCCGGACGAGCCGCGCCATGACGTGGGGGGGACACGCGGCACAG
>CAIRCM010000008.1 GCA_903877125.1 uncultured Acetobacteraceae bacterium
CGGATGGGCGATACCGGCCCCTGCGGCCCGTGTTCGGAGATTTTCTATGACCACGGCCCCCCCATCCCCGGCGGCCCGCCCGGCAGCCCGGATGAGGACGGGGACCGTTTCATCGAAATCTGGAACCTCGTCTTCATGCAGTTCGAGGAAGGGCCGCCCGGCACACGCAACCCGCTGCCACGCCCATCCATCGACACCGGCATGGGCCTGGAACGCTTCGCCGCCATCCTCCAGGGCAAGCACGATAACTACGATACCGACACCCTGCGCGCCCTGATTCTGGCCAGCGCCGAGGCCACCGGCCAGGACCCTGACGGGCCGCACCGCACCTCCCACCGCGTGGTTGCCGACCACCTGCGCAGCTCCGCCTTCCTCATGGCCGATGGCGTGCTGCCGTCGAACGAAGGCCGCGGCTACGTCCTCCGCCGCATCATGCGCCGTGCCATGCGCCACGCTGCGATGATGGGCGCGCGGGAGCCGGTGATGCACCGTCTCGTGCCCGCCCTGGTCCGCCAAATGGGCGCCGCGTACCCGGAACTCGGGCGCGCCGAAGACCTGATCGAGGACACGTTGAAGCTCGAGGAAACCCGATTCAAACAACTCCTCGACCGCGGTCTGCATCTCCTGGCCGAGGAAACCGACAAGCTCGGTGACAAGGAAGCGCTGCCCGGCGCTGTCGCGTTCCGTCTCTATGATACGTTCGGCTTCCCGCTCGACCTCACGCAGGACGCGCTGCGCGAACAGGGCCGCACCGTGGACCTCGATGGCTTCGAAGCCGCGATGGCCGAACAGCGCCGCCGCGCCCGCGCCGCCTGGGCCGGATCCGGGGAGGCCGCGACCGAACGGGTGTGGTTCGAAATCAAGGAAGAGGTCGGGGCGTCCGACTTCCTCGGCTACTCCACCGAAAGCGCCGAAGCCGCCATCCTGGCCATCGTTGCCGCCGGCGCCTCGGCCCAAACGGCCAGCGCGGGGACCGACGTCGCGGTCGTGTTGAACCAAACGCCCTTCTACGGCGAAAGCGGCGGTCAGGTCGGCGATACCGGCGTGATCACCGGTGCCGACGGGCTGCGGATCGCCATCACCGACACGCAGAAAAAGCTGGGCGATCTGTTCGTCCATCTCGGCCGCGTCGAAGCCGGCGTCGCCACCGTCGGAGCCGCCGTCGTCGCCTCCGTCGATCACGCCCGCCGCTCGGCCATCCGCGCACACCACTCCGCCACACATCTCCTGCATGAGGCATTGCGCCGGAAGCTCGGCACCCATGTGCAGCAGAAGGGCAGCTTGAACGCGCCGGACCGCCTCCGCTTCGACGTCAGCCAGCCCCGCCCGATCACGGCCGAGGAACTGTCCTGGGTCGAAACCCAGGTCAACGCCCGCATCCGCGAAAACACCGAAGTCACCACCCGCCTCATGACCCCTGACGCCGCCGTCGCGCTCGGCGCGATGGCCCTGTTCGGCGAGAAATATGGCGACGAGGTCCGCGTCGTCGGCATGGGCGCGCCCGATGACGGCAAGGCCAACTGGTCGGTGGAACTCTGTGGCGGCACCCATGTCCGCCGTACCGGCGATATCGGCTATTTCCGCATCGTCGCCGAAAGCGCCGTCGCCGCCGGCGTACGCCGGATCGAAGCGGTGACCGGCGCCTCCGCCGAAACCATGGTCATGGAACGCGAAAGCCGCTTGAACGACGTCGCCGCCGCCCTGCGCGCGTCCCCCGCCGAACTGGCCGACCGCGTCGCCGCGCTGATGGAAGACCGCCGCAAGCTCGAACGCCAGGTGGCGGAACTGCAGAAAAAACTCGCGACCGGCGGATCGGCCGCCGCGATCGAAGATATCGGTGGGGTAAAATTCTCCGCTCGCAACATGGGGGAAGTGCCGCCGCGCGACCTCAAAGGCATCGCCGAGGCGATCGGCAAGCAGATGGAATCCGGCGTCGTGGCGCTGGTTTCCACCGCCGAGGGCAAGGCCAGTATCGTCGTCGGCGTGTCGGCCGATCTGGTGGGGCGGTTCAACGCGGTCGATCTGGTGCGCGTTGCCGCCGCCGCGGTTGGCGGCAAAGGTGGCGGCGGCCGTCCTGATATGGCGCAGGCCGGCGGCCCGGATGGGGCTCGGGCCGATGAGGCACTGGCGGCGGTGCGGGGCGCGTTGGGATAGACGGCACACCCCCTGGCTGACGGGAGCGGTTGGATGTAGCGTTCGGCGCATCGACGTACAACCATAAAGACCCGTTACGGGAGAAAACGTCATGCGCCGTCGTACCCTTATGCAGGCCGCAACGGCGGCTGTGCTGCCGGCCCGTTTCGCGATCGCGCAGCCGATGCGGGGCAAAACGTTGCGATTCGTGCCGCAGGCCAACCTGAGCGTGCTGGACCCGATTTTCACCACGTCTCAGCCGACCGTGAACCATGGCTGGGCGATTTACGATCTGCTGTTCGGGATCGATGCCGATTTGCAGCCGCGGCCGCAAATGGCCGACGGTTACACACTGTCCGATGACGGGCGGGTTTATACGATCAAGCTGCGCGACGGATTGAAATTCCACAACGGGGAACCGGTTCGGGCGCAGGATTGTGCGCCAAGCCTGGCACGTTGGGCCGCGCGGGAAACGATCGGTCAGACGGTTTGGCAATATGTCGATGAATGCAAGGCAGCCGACGACAAGACGCTTGTCATCAAGCTCAAACGCCCGATCGGGATATTTATCGATGCGATCGCGCGCGGCGGTGCCTCCGTGGCATTCATGATGCCGGAGCATGTCGCGAAGACCGATCCCTTCAAACAGATACAGGAGCACATCGGATCGGGCCCGTACAAATTTCTGCCAGGGGAGTTCATCGCGGGTGCGACCGTGGCGTACGAGCGGTTTGCCGGGTATGTGCCGCGGCAGGAACCAGCGGTTTGGTCGTCAGGCGGCAAGGTCGCGTATTTCGAGCGGATCGAGTGGAAGGTCATCCCGGACACCGCGACGGCCGCTGCGGCGCTGCAATCTGGCGAGGTCGATTGGTACGAGCATTGCGAAGCCGATCTGTTGCCGGTCCTTCGAAAGAATCCGGATATCGCCTTCGGAAAGGCCAATCCAACGGGCTTCAACGGGGTAATGCGGTTCAACCATCTGCATCCGCCATTTGACAACGTGAACGTCCGGCGCGCGGTGATGTTGGGTGTACGGCAGGAAGACTACATGGCAGCGGTGACCGGTGGGGACAAATCGCTGTACTGGACCTGCAATTCGATGTTTCCCTGCCACAGCCGTTACGATCGGAATATCGGCGCGCCGTTCATGCCGGGGGATATCGATCGCGCGAAGCGGGCGCTGGAGGCCTCGGGCTACAAGGGTGAGCGGGCCGTGCTGCTCAATCCGACCGATCTCGTGACCGTCGCGCCGATGGGTGAGCTGACCTACGACCTGATGAAGCGCATGGGCATGAACGTGGAAATGGTTGCCACGGATTGGGGCACGGTGACCCAGCGTCGCAGCAACCGCGATACGGTCGACAAGGGGGGCTGGTCGGTGCACCATACTTGGGGGCCCTCGACCATCCGGCAGACACCGGTCGAGCACAGTCAGATACGCGGCCAGGGGGCGAAAGGTTGGTTCGGCTGGTATGGCGACGAGGAGATGGAGCGTCTGACGCGCTCATTCGTGGAAGCGCCGGGGATGACCGAACGGGACGCAATCGCCGATACGATCCAGCTACGGGCGTTCGAGATGGCGCCCTCGGTGCCGTTGGGGACTTTTATCATTCCTACGGCTTATCGGAAGAGTTTGACCGGGATGATCGAGGCGACCGGCCCATATATGTGGAATATCAGGCGGGTATAACGAACGCGCCGTCCCGGAGGTCCCCGGGACGGCGCGGCCGGCGTCAGTGATTGTTTCTGCTCTCGCCCTTCGTCTCGATCACATTCAAATACAGCGTCGCCGGCTCAAGGCACGCCCCGGTGCCCATCTGGCCCACCATCGACCGGTAAATCTCCTCCCAAGGCGTCTTGCTCGGAATCACATCCGGCTTCCACGCCGCGCGGCGGGCAGCGAGTTCGCCCTCGGGCAGAACGACATCGACCTTGCGCGTGTTGAGATCGATGCGAATTGTATCGCCGGTTTTCAGCAGTGCCAGACCGCCGCCGATCGCCGCTTCCGGCGAAACGTTCAGGATCGACGGCGAACCGGAGGTGCCGGATTGGCGGCCGTCGCCCATCGTCGGAAGCGTCATCACGCCCTTCTTCATCAGATACGCGGGGGGTTGCATGTTCACGACTTCGGCGCTGCCGGGGTAGCCGACAGGGCCGCAGTTGCGTATGACCAGGACCGATTGTTCCTGAATGTCGAGCGAGGGGTCCTCGATCCGATGATGATAATCCTCCGGCCCCTCGAACACGATGGCGCGGCCTTCGAAGACATTGGGCCGGTCGGGGTTGGATAGGAACCGTGCCCGGAAATCCTGGTCGATGACGCTGATCTTCATCACCGCCGTATCGAACAGGTTGCCGGACATCACGACGTAACCAGCGGCTTCCTTCATCGGGTTGGCGTAGGAACGGATCACCTCGCGGTCGCCGTCCTGAGTATTGGCGAGGTTTTCCGCCACGGTTTTGCCGGTCACGGTCATCGCGCCCGCGTTCAGCTTCCCGGCGCCCAGCAGTTCCTTCATGACGGCGGGGACGCCACCGGCGCGGTGGAATTTCTCGCCCAGGAACCGACCGGCCGGCTGCACATCGCACAGCAGCGGCACGCTCGGTCCCAGCCGCTGCCAGTCATCGAGCGAATGGTCGACGCCCATGTGCCGCGCGATCGCGACCATGTGGATCGGGCAGTTCGACGACGCGCCGAGCGCCGCCGCCGCGACAACGGCGTTCTCGAACGCTGCCTTGGTCATGATGTCGGACGGCCGAAGGTTTTCCTTCACCATCCCCACGATCCGCTTGCCGGTTTCGAACGCCATCCAGCCACGTTCCCGATACGGGGCGGGAATGGCGGCACAGCCGGGAAGCGACATGCCAAGTGCCTCCGCCAGCCCGTTCATCGACGACGCGGTGCCCATCGTGTTGCAGTGACCCACCGACGGAGCGGAGGACGACACCATCTGCATGAATTCCTCGTAGCCGATCTTGCCCTCGGCGAAGAGTTTGCGACCTTCCCAGACGATGGTGCCGGAACCGGACAGCCGGCCCTGCCACCAGCCGTCGAGCATCGGGCCGCCGGACAGCACGATGGCGGGGATGTTCACCGTCGCTGCGCCCATCAGCATGGCCGGCGTGGTCTTGTCGCAGCCGGTGGTGAGCACGACGCCATCGAGCGGGTAGCCATGCAGCACTTCCACCAGGCTCAGATAGGCCAGATTACGGTCAAGCGCGGCGGTGGGGCGCTTGCCGGTTTCCTGAATCGGATGGACGGGGAATTCCAGCGGCACGCCGCCAGCGTCGCGGATGCCGTCGCGGACGCGGGACGCCAATTCGATATGGTGGCGGTTGCACGGCGACAGATCCGAACCGGTCTGGGCGATGCCGATGATCGGCTTTCCGCCGCGCAGTTCGTCGGGCGTGATGCCGTAATTCATGTACCGTTCCAGGTACAGGGCGGTCATTGCGGGATCGGCCGGATCGTCGAACCAGCGGCGGGACCGAAGGCGTTGCGCGCCGTTGGATTCATGCTCGGTCATGGTCGTTCTCCCCTGGTCGATGCCCGCAGACTTCGCGCGGACAGCCGGGCGGAGTCAATCCGAAGCCAGGATGGCGCGCATCCGGGCGGCTTGGTCCGCAGCCGCGAACAGGTAGGTCGGCGTCGCGGCGAAGCGACCGCGCGGCAGGTAGCCAAGGTCCAGCAGGAATTGGGCGACCGAGTTGAAGGCAGCGGCGTCGGCGGCTTCGATCATCAGGTCGGGCCGCCAGTGGCCGAGCAGCCGGACCGCACCTTGAAGCACGGCGAGTTCGGAACCTTCCACATCGATTTTGATCAGGCCGACCGGCTGACCGAACGCGATTGAATCCAGGCGCATCATCGGTATCTGGCCGTCGCCGGCAATACATGCGGTCATGCCGAGGTTGGTGGCGGGTCCATCGGTCATGACGGCGAAACCGTCCAGTGCACCGATCGCCGCGGGGCAAAGTGCGACCTTCGATTGCAGTCGGTTGATCGCAACCGTCAGTTGGAGAAGATCGAAGCTGGGCCCGTGCGGTTCGAAGGCATGGACCGTTGCGCCCATGACGCCGGCGAAAAACAATGTATGGTTGCCGATATTCGCGCCGACATCCACGATCGCAGTGCCGGGCAGGTGAATTTCCCGGCATTTCATCAGAACATCCAGCTCGTAGAACGTGCGGTTGGCCTTGATGACGGTCGCAAGATGGTCGGGATCCGGATGGAGCAACAGCTCCAGACGGCGGCCCATGAATTCGATGGTTTGTCGCTGCATGGGCCTATCATGGCAGAAATTCGTTAACAAAAAGTTAACGGTGTGGAGCGAAAACACGGATCCGACAAATCATCGGAAAGGCATTGACAAATGGTCAGTCGTACAAAATGATCCGAACGGCCGCGCGGGCAGCCGCGTCGCCTGTTTTTTCCTCATCGACAATGAATAACGGAGCTCACATGTTCTCCCTGAAGATGCCTGTTTTGGCCGTGCTCGCGATGTCCGCGACGCTGCTGTCCGCCCCATGCGCCCGTGCCGCGAACGACGCCGACTTCACTCTGAAGAACAAGACCGGCTATCAGATCGACGAGGTTTATGTCAGCCCCACGTCCAGCAACAACTGGGGCCGCGATGTCATGGGCCGCGATGCGCTGGCCGATGGCGAACAGGTGAAGATCGTATTCCCGCACGGCAGTGGCGCCTGCGTCTTCGACTTGAAGGTGAAATACCACGACGACGGCAGCACGGCCGAGTGGGACAAGATCAACCTCTGCAACACCGACGTCGTCTCGATCTTCTGGGACGCGAAAAACCAGGTCAGCCGCGCGACCTTCGACTGAACCTGTCGTAATGCCCGGTTGAGGGGCATGGCCCCTCAACCGTTGCGGTATTGGGTATGAACCGTCCACGCTCCATCCTCGTCACCGGCGCCGCCAGCGGCATCGGCGCGGCCATTTGTCGAACGCTCGCGGGACCCGATTCCGCCATCCTCGTGCATACTCGCCGCAATCGCGACGGCGCCGAAACCGTTGCCGCCGAAATCCGCGCGAAAGGCGGACGCGCCGAGGTATTTCTCGCCGATCTCGCCGCCTCGGATGCCGCGGCCGCCACGGTAGGGCACGCCGTCGCGCGGTTTGGCGGCCTGGACGTGCTCATCAGCAATGCCGGATTCGCCGACCGCACGCCAATCGCGGATCTGTCCGATGCCGCAATGGCATCATCGGTCGATGCCATCCTCGGAGCCTTCTTCCGCCTCGCCCGCGCCGCGATCCCGCATTTGCGCACCGCCACCGACCCAAGGGTGATCGCGGTTTCCAGCTTCGTCGCCCACACCTTCCGTACCGATGTCGCGACCTTCCCCGCGTCAGCCGCCGCCAAGGCGGGGCAGGAGGCTCTGGTGCGTTCATTGGCCATCGAGCTCGGCGATGCCGGCGTCACCGTCAACACCGTCGTGCCCGGCTTCATCCGCAAGGATGCCGGCGCCCATCGTGCCATCGACCCCGCCGCGCTCGCCGCGCAAGCGGCCAAAATCCCGCTTGGCCGCATAGGCCTGCCCGAGGAAGTCGCCGCCGCCGTTGCCTTCCTCGCATCTCCGGCCGCGAGCTACATCACAGGGCAGGCGCTTCATGTGAACGGCGGACTGGCGATCTGAATCATCGCGACAAAGCCCGCGATCCTGTATCTGCCCGCCACAGTCACTGACCGAGGCCATAGCCATGCCCGACCAAGCAATCCGCCCGCTTGCCTTGACGATGGGGGATCCGGCCGGGATAGGCGGGGAGTGCACGTTGCGGGCCTGGCTCGCTCGGCGCGACGGCTATCCATTCGTGACCTTGGATGACCCGACGCATCTGAACGACCTCGCTCGGCGACTGCGCCTGCATGTGCCGATTATCCCCGTGGCGGATACCGAAGCCGCGGTCCGCGCCTTCCCAAATGCGCTGCCGGTCCTGTCGATCCCGCTGGCGAGTCAGCCCCGCCCCGGGGTGCCCGATGCCGCCAATGCCCCGGCTATCGTCGGCTCGATCACCCGGGCGGTCGCGATGGCGCTGAACGGGCAGGCCGGGGCGGTGGTAACCAATCCGATCAACAAGGCGGCGCTTTACGCCACTGGGTTTGCCTATCCCGGCCATACCGAGTTCCTCGCCGCCCTGACCGGTGTCCCCGGCCGGGAAATCATGATGCTGGCCAGTCCATTGCTGCGCGTCGTGCCGGTCACGGTGCATGTGTCGCTGCGCGAGGCCATCGCCAAGCTCACCCCCACGCTGATCGCCGCCGCCGCCCGCACGACGCATGCGGCACTGGTCCGCGATTTCGGCATCGCCCATCCTCGTCTCGCCATCGCCGGACTCAACCCGCATGCCGGTGAACAGGGTGCGCTGGGTGCCGAAGAATCCATCCTCGTTCGTCCTGCGATCGACCTGCTGCTCGGCGAAGGGTTGGACGTCTCGGGGCCCTGGCCGCCCGACACGATGTTTACCCGCATCGCCCGCACCCGCTACGACGCGGCGATTTGTCTTTACCACGATCAGGCACTTATACCGTTGAAAACACTGGATATGGATCACGGCGTGAACGTCACGCTGGGCTTGCCAATCGTCCGCACATCGCCCGACCACGGTACGGCTTACGACATCGCCGGCCAGGGCGTTGCCGACCCCACCAGCCTCATTGCCGCGCTGGATCTTGCCGCGGAACTTGCACGACGCAGGAGCTTCCTTGGTTCGGGGCGCGCCGTTGGATAGTCTTACGCTATGGTGCGATTCGAGTCGGTGGGACTGCGGTATGGCCGGACCGGGGGAAGGGACCCGGCGCCGGAGGTTTTGCGCGACATCAGCTTCGAACTGCCGGAGGGCACGTTCTGCTGGCTGCGCGGTGCGTCCGGCGCGGGCAAGACCAGCCTCCTCCGTCTGATGTATCTCGCCGTGCTCCCCACCAGCGGCAAATTGACCCTGCTCGGCGCCGATATCGGCCGCACCCCGCGTGCGGGCCTCCCGCCGCTGCGCCGGCGGATCGGCGTGGTGTTTCAGGATTTCCGTCTGATGCCTCACCTCTCGGCGTTCGAGAATGTCGCTCTGCCGCTGCGCCTCGCCGGCGGGTCGGATGCGCAGATACGTGCCGATGTGATCGAGTTGCTGCGCTGGGTCGGGCTTGGCCGCAAACTTTACACCCTGCCGGAGGAACTGTCCGGTGGCGAGCAACAACGCGTCGCGATCGCCCGAGCGGTGATTGCCCGCCCGTCGCTGCTGCTGGCGGACGAACCGACTGGCAACATGGATGAAGCCCAGGCCGAGCGGCTGATGGTGCTGCTGGGCGAGTTGAACCGGATCGGTACGACAGTGGTGGTGGCCAGCCACAACGATGCACTGGTCGAACGCCATCCGGCGGCGGAGCTCCGCCTGGACCGCGGCCGGATGGTGCGCGAGCCATGAAGGTACCGTCCGCCTCCGCCCGCGCATTGCGTGCCGACGAGCTCGGTTTGCGACGCGCTTTGCCCGGCCGCACGCTGCCGCTGATGGTCGCCGCGATGGCTTTGCTCGCGGCGTTGTCGGTCGCCGGCTGGATTGGGACCAGCGCTCTGGCGCGGCAGTGGCGCGAAGGGGCCGGTACGGCAATGACGGTACAGGTGCCGCGTCCGAACGAACCGTCGGCGAAGCCGGACACCACAAGGCTCGCCGCCGCCGTCGCGCTGTTGGCGGGCACCAGGGGCGTGGCATCGGTCCACGTGCTGACCGAGGCCGAACTGACCGACCTGCTGCGTCCCTGGCTGGGTGACAGTGCCAGCCAGCTGGCGTTGCCGATGCCCGCCGTTGTCGCGGTTCGTCTGTCTGGCGCGGCGATCGACCTCGCAGTGCTTGGCCATGCCTTGGATGACGCAGCAGCGGGGACCGCGGTGGAGGATCATGGCGTCTGGATGCGGCGCCTGTCCGCGCTGGCGTTCAGTCTGCAGGCCTGCGCCTTGCTGGCGCTGGCGCTGGTCGGTGCGGTCTCCATCGCCGTGATCGCCGTTGCCACCCGTGCTGGCCTCGCGGCCCGGCGCGATGCGATCGAGATCGTGCACGGGCTTGGTGCGACCGACGGGTTCATCGCGGGCCGGTTCGCCAGGCGTACGATGTTGCTTGCGGCCTTCGGCGGTTTCGTCGGCGCCTTCATCGCGGTACCGGCGCTGTTGGTCCTGGCGCAATTTGCCGCGCCGTTTGCCGAGAATGCCAGTGCGTCCCCCGGTCACGCGGCGTTGTTTGCCGCATTACCCATCCCGCTTTGGGGCAGTATCGCGGCGTTGCCGATCGTGGCGGCAGCGATTGGCTTTGTCACCGCGCAACTGACCGTCCGCGGGTGGCTGCGACACTTGCCATGATCGCGCTGGCATCCTGTCTGCGCCGCTGGTGGGCCTTGCCGGCACTGTTGTTGACAGCTTGGGTTGGCGGTTTCGCGTGGTTTCTCTGGCTCGCGGAACGGCCCGCCGCGACGTTCGGCCGCGCGGATGGCATCGTCGTGCTGACGGGTGGGGCGGAGCGGGTCGAGGAGGGGTTGCGGCTGCTGTTCGAAGATCGCGCCGCGCATCTGTTGATTTCCGGCATTGGCGGCAAGGCGGAGCTTTCGGCGATCGCACATGGGTCGGGAATCGATACGGCGCCGCTCGCGGACCGAGTGCGCCTGGGGCGGGAAGCAATGTCGACCCATGGCAACGCTCGGGAAACCGCGTCGTGGGTGAACGAATACCGCATTCGTTCCTTGATTGTCGTAACCGCCTGGTTCCACATGCCGCGGGCTTTGTCCGAACTGCACAGGATGCTGCCAGACGTGGTGCTGCTGCCCGAACCCGTGCATGCGCAGCGCGGTAACGGACGTCCCGAACCAAGCATCGCCTCCACCGGGCGTATTTTATTGGAAGAATACAGTAAGTACCTGATCGCGATCACGGGTCTGACGGGCTATTTGCCGGCGAAAGGGGCGACGCGTCCGTGATTCCGTTGCTGCGCTCATTGCTGTATTCTATCGTCTTTTACGGTGGGACTTTCGCGATGTCGCTGGCCGGCACCGTCGTCCTGCCGTTCCGGCCACAGTGGCTGTTGGCTTTCGCGCGGGCCTGGGCACACCTGGGCATTTGGTCCGCACGCGTGTTCTGCGGGGTGCGGGTGTTGGTGATCGGGTCGGAGAATCTGCACCCTCAACCGGTCTTGATCGCCTCGCGCCACCAATCGGCATTCGACACGATGGTGTGGTTCACGCTGCTTCCGAATGTTACCTACGTCATGAAGCAGGAATTGCTGCGCATTCCGCTGATGGGGCGCCTGATGGCGGCGGCCGGCATGATTGCCGTGGATCGGGACGGCGGGGCGCGCACGATCCGCACGCTGGTGAAAGACGGCAAGCGCGCCGCCGCCGCCGGCCGGTCGATTGTCATTTTTCCCGAGGGCACGCGAGCCGAGCCCGGCGCCTTGTTGCCGTTGCAACCCGGCGTGGCGGCGCTGGCGTCGGCCACCGGACTTCCGGTGGTTCCGGTGCTGACCGATTCCGGCATGTTGTGGGGCCGCAAGTCCTTCGTCAAACACGCGGGCACGATCCATGTCGTGATCTGCCCGCCGCTGATGCCGGGGTTGGAACGGGGTAAGCTTATGGACGAGCTGAGACATCAGTTGGAAACTGAGATTCACATCAAAATCCCCACTGTGGATAAAGCTGTGAACCAATGAGGACGACGCGGTCCGGTCAGGCGTCGAAAATCACGGTAACTATTTGATTTATAATATTTTTATTCTATAATACATTGGGATCGGATATTAAAGTCCCCCTGGGGATGGTACTTGTGTTTCGCGCTTTGGTTGTAAAAAATCAGTCTGGCAGCGTCGTGCGCGGTTTCGCTCCTGGTCGGGGCGTCCTATACAAAGTGCCAAGCCGATCTCCGGGCAATGAGGGAATATGCGCCGCGGAACCTGGATCATCGTCCTGACCCTGGCGGCCATGCTTCCGGTTGCCGACACGATCCTGTGGGACGTTGCCGTCGGGCGGCTACAGACCGGATTCGATGCCTGGGCAACCGCGAGCACGGCGTCGAATCTGCATGTCACACGCGGCAAAATCGTTCCCGGCGGCTGGCCCTTTGCCGCCACGCTGCGGATCGAAAACGTTAAACTGTCGGCCACCGATCCTTTGACGCCCGAGGGCGTGACCTGGTCCGCCCCCGAGGTCCTGTTGCGCCTGTCGCCCCTGCGGCCGCGGAGTATGGACGTGGTTTTCCAGGGCGAGCAGCGCCTGCATGTCGGCACGATGCCGGACATCGTCGTTGCCGGCGCCCGCCTGTTCGCCGTTGTCAGTGCCGGGGACGGCGACCATCCCGGTGTGCTCGATCTGCTTGCCGATCAGGCGACGATGACCTCCAAAATCGGCGGCATCGCTATGGCGGATCACCTGCGTATGCATATCGAAGTCCCGACATCCACCGCCGCCAGCGATACCGGACGAGCCTTCGCGTTCAGCGCAGCGGGCATCACGCTGCCTGACAACATTGCTTGGCCGCTTGGTCGTACGATTGCCAGGCTGGATTGCGACGGGACCGTGGAGGGGCGGATTTTGCCCGCGCCTACAATGGCGGCGGGGGTCAGCGCGTGGCGCGACGGCGGTGGGTCCGTGCAGCTCCAGAACGTCGTGCTGAATTGGGGGCCGCTCAGCCTGACCGCGTCGGCAACGCTCGCGCTCGACGATCAGTTGCAGCCGATGGGCGCCGGCACATCGCACGTAACGGGTTATGCCGCGACGTTGGATGCGCTGGCTAAAAGCGGGGTGTTGACCCGATCCGCCGCGACCGCCGCCAAGGCCTTGTTGGTATTGCTGGCCGGTACGCCGGGCGATGGCGGGCCGGACGACGTCGATGTGCCGCTTACTTTCCAATACCGCACGCTTTCGATGCGCCAGGTGCCGCTTGTCAGGTTTCCCGAAGTGGATTGGCCGGGGTTATAGGACGATGGAGCTGGGTTCGAGCGTGATCGCCTGAGGTGGAACCACACGGCGGCGTGAATCATGCGATCAAACAAAAGCTTCTGGAGCGTTCGCCGGCATCTCCGTCTTGTCCTTGTAGCGGCACCACGCGGTTGCCGGGCAGCGCCAGCATTCCGGCTTGCGCGCCTTGCAGATATAGCGGCCATGCAGAATCAGCCAGTTATGGGCGTCCCGAAGCAGATCGGCCGGAATTCGTTTGACCAGTGCGTCCTCCACCGCGCGAACCGACGCGCCAGGCGCGAGGCCGGTGCGGTTGCCAAGGCGGAAGATATGGGTGTCGACTGCCATCGTGGGATCGCCGAACGCGACGTTCAGCACCACGTTGGCCGTCTTTCGCCCCACGCCCGGTAACGCCTCCAGCGCCGCTCGGTCATGCGGCACCGTCCCGCCGAAACGGTCCAGCAGTATCTGCGACAACGCCACGACATTACGGGCCTTGCCCTGCCAAAGGCCGATGGATTTGATGTGGCGCGCGACGCCCTCGACCCCCAGCTGCACCATGGCCTCGGGCGTGCTGGCCTCCCGATACAGCGTCGCGGTCGCCTTGTT
Organism: uncultured Acetobacteraceae bacterium; assembly: GCA_903877125.1. GTDB lineage: Bacteria > Pseudomonadota > Alphaproteobacteria > Acetobacterales > Acetobacteraceae > Rhodopila. The sequence goes on from CAIRCM010000008.1 coordinate 13,683, forward strand.
GACCGATATGTCCGTGGCCTGCGCCGAAAGCACCACCGCCACCAGGAGGGTGTAGGGATCGGAAAACGCCAGTTCGCTGCGCGGTTCGGGGTGGCCGGCGGCAATCGCCGTCACGAAGGCGCGCACATCGGCCAACGGCATGGCGCGGGGCTTCGCGCGTGGTTTGGCGGTCGTGCGAACGGGCGAAAGGCTGCGGGTCATGCGATGCCGATTCTTGCGGGGGGTGTTCCCCGGGGATTACACCAATCGGATGCCGTCCAACACGCCCGGTTCGATCCTGTTCGAAGCACTGATCGTGCCACACCGCAGCCTCTCGTCGGCCGGTCGTCGCGGGCTCGCCGTTGCGCTGGCTGGAATGTGCGCGTTGGTCGGATTGCGCTTCTGGTTCCTCGGCGCCTGGCCTGTGATCGTTTTCAGTGGCCTGGAGGGGGCGGCGGTCGTTTTCCTGATCTACCTCAATCACCGCCGTGCTCGGGCATCCGAACTTGTGATGCTGAGTGCCGATACGCTCACGGTGGTGCGTACGTCCCCTTCCGGTGAGCGGATGCAGGTCGCGCTGTCGTCCGCCTGGTTGAATGTCCGAATGGAGGAGCGCGAAGGCCGGGTTCCCCGCCTTCTGGTGGGGGTGCGCAACCAGCGAATCGAAATTGGCGCGGCGCTGGGTGAGGTTGCGAAACGCGAGTTGGCGGATGCCTTGCGCGCGGCACTGCACCGCGCGCGCAATCCGTTGTTCGACGGTGGGCTTATGCTTCCACCGGACCCATCGATTTGATCAGGTCGAACATGCGCTTGCGGACGTTGGGGTCGGTGATCCGGTAGTAGGCTCGGACCAATTCCAATGTTTCCCTCCGATTCAAAGTATCGTCGGGGAACGCTTCATGCCCGTCGGTCAGGGCGCCCGGGCGGCGTCCATGCGGGCCGCCGAAGGACGCCGCCAGGTTTTCCGGCATGTCGTCGAAGAAGAAGCTGATGGGCACGTCCAGCACGCGCGACAGGTCGAACAGCCGGGATGCCCCGACACGGTTAACCCCGCGTTCGTATTTCTGAACCTGCTGGAAGGTCAGTCCGAGGGCTTCGCCCAACCGTTCCTGCGACATGCCCAGAAGCGTGCGGCGCAGGCGGATGCGCGTGCCAACATGGACATCGATAGGGCTGGGGCGGCTTTCCCGTTCGACACCAACAACCTGCTCTGCCGGTACCATGGCACAACCCTCACACTCTTATAAATTGACAAATGATCTGCGTCCACGGGACACGGATTCGGAGGGCGTTCGATGATCCACACAGCCACCGGTTCGCGGGGAACGGACTGGGTGATACCTTCACAACCGCGAATTGTCAAGGAGAACCGGATATATCGTCCGGATTTTTCCAAAAATTAGACAAGGCTAATAAAAGGGCGGAATCCGAGGGCTGGCCTCGGGGAAAGCGCGATCCAATCCACCCGGCCACCAGCGATGCGAGTGCCAGGAGACCCGGAGCCCATAGCCCAAGCCGGCTGTAAAGCGTCGGCGACAGCGCGGGCGGCAGGGCCTCCACCAGCATGCCGGTCTGACCCATCCCAAGCCGGGCAATTTCATGCCCATACGCATCAAAAATCGCTGAAATGCCTGTGTTCGCCGCACGAATTAACGGTAGCCCTTCTTCCACCGCGCGCATCCTGGCCGCGGCGAGGTGCTGGCGTGGCCCGCTGGAATTGCCGAACCAGGCATCGTTGGTGACATTGACCATCCAGGCAGGACGGTTCGCCGCATCGACAACCTGGCCGGAGAAAATCGCCTCGTAGCAGATCAGCGGTGCTACCGGCGGGATGCCCGGCACCGTCAGCGTTTGCGGTCCCGGGCCGGGTGCGAATCCGCCTCCGGGCACCAGTTGAATGCCAATCTGCGCCCAGGAGGGTTGGTATTCGCCGAACGGCACCAGGTGTCCCTTGTCAAATATCCGTGAGATCGTGCCGCCGGTGGTCAGCGCGAACAGGCTGTTGCGCGGTCGGCCGTCCTGACCGAATCGGACCGACCCCACCAGCCCCACTGCCGAACCGGTCACCTCGGCGATGGCCTGCCGGGCGTTCGCATCGGTTTCCAATTGGAACGGCGAAGCCGTTTCCGGCCATACGATCACGGCCGGCGCCGTGCCGACTTGCCGCAAGCCGTCGGCGGTCAAGGCGAGGTATCGATCGAAGATGGCGTTCACCAGGGAACGGTCCCATTTCTGCCCCTGCGCGATGTTGCCTTGCACGACCACGACCCGAACCGGGCCGGCCGCTTGCCTGTCCCCGCCGATCCGCACGATCCCGCCGCCAGCCCAGAGCAGGAGCAAGGCCAACGCCAAGCCGCGCCCGCGCCATCGCAGGGTAGGGGCCGCGGCCACGATCAGCGTCGCCAACGTCAAACCATGGATGCCGATCGCCGCCGCAGGCTGTATCATCGCATCCCCAGCGCCGTTCGGCATCTCCCACACGCTGCCCATCGGGTTCCAGGGAAAGCCGCTGAGGATGAATTGCCGCACCAGATCGGTCAGCGTCCAGGCCCCGGCCAGCGCGCAGGCCATCGGCCAGCCGGGCCGGGCCCGTCGCGCCACCCCGGCCGCGAGGCCGATGAACACGCCCATCACCGCCGACAGTGCCGGCACCGCCAGCGGCACCAGCCACCAGAACCGGTCGGCTTCGAACAGAATCGCCTCGGTGATCCAATAAAGCCCGAGCAGATTCAACCCGAAGCCGAACCACCAGCCGCGACGAAAAGCCGAGCGGAAGCTGGCCGTGGCCCCAATCGCCAACAGCAAGGCGGGAATGCCCAGCAGCAGAACCGGACTGACGTAGAACGGCGGCAGCGCCAACGCGCTCAGTAGCCCAGCGGCGACCATGGCGGCATCGGCCCGCCAGCCGGAAAGCGCGGCTACACGAGCAAACATGCCGAAACTCCGATCCTCAGGCGATGGGGTCGCGCGACTGCCGCTCATAATGGCGGTAATAGCGCGTGGTCACGAGGTCGGTCTTCACGACCACGGCAACGTCGGTGGTGTTGAACTGCGGGTCCACGACCGCGCCATCGCCCACGAAACCGCCCAGCCGCAGATAGCCCTTGATCAGGGGCGGCAGCTTTGCCAGCGCGCGGCGGGGGTCGTAGGCGTCCTGGTCGACCCGCCGCATCTCGATATACCGATGCGGCAGGGCTCGGGGGCGGATCTCGGGCGGGGCGAGATGATTGTAATAAAGGTAGGTCAATTCATCGCCAATTGCGTCCGGTTCGGTGCCCGGAAGGCTGGCGCAGCCGAACATCAGCGCGATCTTGTGATGGAACACATAGGCGGCGATACCGCTCCAGAGGAGTTGCATCGTCGACCGCCCGCGATAGGCGCTGGCCACGCAGGACCGCCCGAGTTCCATGATGTTGCCGGGAAACCGCTCGACCGTCGCAACGTCGTATTCATCCGCGGAATAGAACTGCCCCAGCTTCGCCGCCGCTTCCCGCCGGATCAGACGGTAGGTGCCGATGACGCCCTCGGGCCCATCGCCCAGCGCGTGATCCACGACCATCAGATGATCGGCGACCGCGTCATATCGATCGGCGTCGCGATGAGATGCCGCGGTGCTCGCATCCGCCTTGGCGCCCATTTCCTCGTAGAACACGCGGTAACGTAGCGCCTGGATCGCATCCGTGTCCGCTTCATCCACCGCCAGACGCAGGCCGAGGTTTCCCGCCCGGATTTCTGGAAAAATTGGTTCCTGCGCGGTCATGCGGGGACCTGATCCGCGGTTGTCGCGGTGCGGCGGGGCCGGCGCGGCTTGACTGTCTCCGCCGGCTCGAGGCGGCGTCCAAACAGCTCCAACCGGAGCGAAACCAGCTCAAAACCGAGCCGCTGGGCAATAGTGCGCATGAGGGCTTCGTGCTCCGCATCCTGGAATTCAATGACCTTGCCGGTGCCGACATCGATCAGATGGTAATGGTGGCCGTGCTCGCTCGGTTCGTAACGCGCCCGTCCGCCGCCAAAGTCCCGCCGTTCGAGGATACCCTTCTCTTCGAACAGCCGCACGGTGCGGTATACCGTAGCAATGGAAATGCGCGAGTCCAGATGGGCCGCGCGCCGATACAGTTCCTCGACGTCGGGATGGTCGGACGCATCGGACAGGACGCGGGCGATGACGCGGCGTTGCCCCGTCATTTTCAACCCTCGCTCCACGCACAGGCGTTCGATGCGCGATTCCATCATGTCCTCGGTACCCGATGCCGCGCGATATACCAGATTGGATTGGCTGTCATGGGATCGTACGGCCGGGTTCGCTGATCTTCCTGGCAGGACGACGAAATATCGGTTGCGCCGCTCGTCCGGGGTTGATAATTAACGATCGATCGTTAAGAAAGGCGGCTCATGCGCGAACCCGGCGGCAAACGCGAACGCATCAAGCAGGAGGCGATCCGCCTGTTCGCCGAACGGGGGGTCGAGGCCGTGTCGGTCCGCGATATCGCCGCCGCATGCGATATGAAGGCGCCGAACCTCTACGCCCACTTCGCCTCCAAGGAGGCACTGGCGTGGGACCTCTTCCGCGACGGCTACGCTGAGTACGGCGATATTCTGGCGGCCGAGACCGCCGGCACCGCGCCGTTCCGCACCCGCCTGGATCGGCTGATGCGGGCGATCTGCCGTCTGCACGATACCGACAACGATCGATTTCGCTTTCTGGTGATGACCCAGCACGGCTACCTCGCCAACGTGCCGCGCGATGAGCGCAACCCCGTGGAAGTCATCTGTCGCGCCGTCGCCTCGGCGATGGAGGCGGGGGAGATCCCCAAACGGGAACCGGAACTGATGGCACTGGCCGTCATCGGGATCATCGTCCAGCCCGCGACCGCCCGGCTGTATGGCCGGCTGACCGGCGGGCTGACCGAACGTGCCGACGAACTTGTCGCGATGGCCTGGAGGGCCCTGTCATGAACGATGAAGCGCATCCGCTCACGCTGCTGACTTCGCGCCGGTTGTGGCCGTTGGCGCTCACCCAGGCCTGTGGGGCGTTGAACGACAATATCGTGAAGAACGCGATGGTGGTCCTGGCACTGTTCCAACTCGGGCAGGGCGGCGCGGGGCTGTCGGCGTTGGCCGGGGCGTTGTTCATCTTCCCCTACATCCTGTTGTCCGCGACCGGCGGTCAGATCGCCGACCGGTTCGCGAAGGATCGGGTGATCCTGGCTTACAAGCTGGCGGAGGTCGTGCTGATGCTGGCCGCCGGGGCGGCTTTCCTGAGCCAGAGCATTCCGGCGCTGCTTACGGTCCTGGTAGGGCTGGGCACGCAGGCGGCGGTGTTCGGTCCGGTAAAATACGGCATTCTACCCGAGCAATTGGAGGAACATGAACTCGTCGCCGGCAATGGGGCGATCGAGGCGGCGACGTTCCTGGCAATCGTCGCCGGCACCGTGGCCGGCGTGGAGTTCATGCACCTGCCGCATGGGACGGCGATCGTGGCCGCCGTCGGGGTGATGCTCTCGCTGGTCGGGTTGTTCGCGGCGAGCCGGGTGTTGCCGGTGCCGGCCGCCGATCCGGCGCTGCGGGTTGGGTGGAACATCCTCGGTGAGAGCTGGGCGCTGTTGCGCGTGGCCCAAGGTCAGCGGGCGATCTGGCTGTGTCTGCTGGCGATCAGTTGGTTCTGGACCATCGGCGCGACCTTGCTGACCGAATTCGCGATCGTCGCTCGCGACACATTGCACGCCGACAGTTCGGTGCTGGGCCTGTTGCTCACCGTCTTCGCGGTGGGGGTCGGGTTCGGTTCGATCGGCTGCGCGCGGCTGTTGCATGGGGAGGTCTCGCCGCGGCACGTCCCGTTCGCGGCCTTCGGCATCTCGCTGTTCTGCTGGGATTTCGCGCATGCCGCAGGGGCGGCGGGGACATTGCCCGACGTTTGGGCGGTGCTGGTGTCGTTCCAGGGCTGGCGGATGCTGGCCGATCTGGCACTGTTGGCGGCCTGCGGCGGGATTTTCTCGGTCCCGCTTTACGCGATCATTCAGGAAAATGCGGCGCCGGCGGAGCGGTCGCGGATGGTGGCGGCCAACAACATCATGAACGGGCTGTTCATGGTGGCCGGCGCCGGCGGGGCGGCCGTGCTGGCGATGCTGGGGTTCAGCCCGCCGGGGGTGCTGACGATCGCGGCGTTGGCCAATCTGGCCGTTGCCTGCTGGATCGTCCGTATCCTGCCGCAGGAGACCTATCGCGCGGCGTTCCGCTGGTATTTCGAAACTTTCCATGGCGTCGAAGTGCATGGTCTGACGAACTACCGGGCGGCGGGGCAGCGGGTGGTGATCGTGTCAAACCATCAATCCTACATGGACGCCTGCCTGATCGCATCCTTTATGCCGGATAGCCCGACCTTCGCGATTCACTCGTCGCAGATCAGCAAGTGGTATGTGAAACCGTTCATCGCCGCCGTCGACGTCTTCCCCGTCGACGTGCAATCGCCGTTCGCCATCAAACGCATGGTCGAGGCGGTGCGGGATCACGGCCGCAAGCTGATGATCTTCCCGGAGGGGCGGCTGACCAAGACCGGTGCGCTGATGAAGGTCTACGAGGGGGCCGGATTGGTTGCCGACAAGGCGGGCGCCAAAATTCTGCCGGTGGTGGTGGAGGGGCTGCAATTCTCCAAACTCAGCCATATGGGCGCGAAGCAGCGGGTGCGGTGGTTTCCGCGGCTGAAGCTGACCATCCTGCCGCCGGTCGATCTGACGCCGCCCGAGGCCGACGTGCTGCCGCCGCGCAAACGGCGGGAGGCGATCGGGCGGGCGTTGCAGGACGTAATGGTGGACGCGGTATTCCGCAGCAAGAACGTCGACCGCACCCTGTTCGCCGCGCTGCTCGACGCTCGGGCGTCGCATGGCGGGAAGACGCTGATCGCCGAGGACGTTCAGCGGCGGCCGATTTCCTACGACCGGATGCTGCTGGGCGCGGCCGCGGTCGGTCGGCAACTGCCGGTCGGTTATGTCGGACTGATGCTGCCGAACGCCAATGCGACCCTGGTGGCGTTTCTGGGGTTGCAGGCCTTCGGGGCGGTGCCGTGCATGCTGAATTTCTCCGCCGGTGCCGATGCGATGCTGTCGGCCTGTGCCGCCGCCGGGGTCCGGACCGTGGTGTCCAGCCGGGCATTCGTGGAGAAAGGGAAGCTGGGGCCGGTCGTCACGCGGATGGAAAAAGCGGTTGGGTTCGTGTGGCTGGAGGACATGCGGGCTTCGATCGGCCCGCTCGCGAAGCTGCGTGCGAAATGGGACGCTTGGTTCCCTCGGCGGCTGCCGGGTGCGAAGACCGATCCTAATGGTGCGGCGGTGGTGCTGTTCACCAGCGGGTCGGAGGGGCGGCCGAAAGGCGTGGTGTTGAGCCACCGCCAGTTGCTGTCCAACGTGGCGCAGCTGTCGTCGGTGATCGACTTCCACGGCGGCGACATTCTGTTCAACGCGATGCCGGTGTTTCACAGCTTCGGGCTGACGGGCGGGACGATCGTGCCGCTGCTGTCGGGCGTGCGGACGTTTCATTATCCGAGCCCGCTGCATTACCGGATCGTACCGGGTCTGATCTACGATACCGATGCGACAATTTGCTTCGGCACCGACACATTTTTGAACGGTTGGGCACGGTTCGCGCATCCCTATGATTTCTATGCCATGCGATACATTTTCGCCGGGGCGGAGAAAGTGCGGGAGGAAACCAAGCGGCTGTTCGCCGATCGGTTCGGGGTGCGGATATTGGAGGGATACGGTGCGACCGAAACCGCGCCGGCCTTGGCGATGAACACCGCGATGCATTGCCGGTCCGGCTCCGTGGGGCGCTTCCTGCCGGGTATCGATTACCGGGTGGACCCGGTTGCGGGTGTGGAAAACGGCGGCCGGCTGTTCGTTCGCGGACCGAACGTGATGCTGGGCTATCTGCGCGATGTCGCGCCGGGGGTCTTGGAAGCGCCGGAAGGTGGCTGGTACGACACCGGGGATATCGTTGCCGTCGATGCGGACGGATTCGTTTCGATCCAAGGGCGGGCGAAGCGGTTCGCCAAAATCGGGGGAGAGATGGTGTCGATGACGGCGGCGGAGAGTCTGGTCGGCGCGGTGTGGCCGGGCGAACTTTTCGCGGTGGTCGCGGTTCCGGACGCGCGGAAGGGGGAGGCCTTGGTTCTGGTCACCGCTCGGGTTGGGGCCGATGTTCGCGATTTGCTGGCGCATGCCCGCGACAGCGGCGTACCCGAGATCATGGTGCCGCGAACGCTGGTCATGGTCGACGCGGTGCCGGTGCTTGGGACAGGAAAGGTGGATTATCCCGCGGTGACAGCGCTGGTCTCGGCGCGGGCACTGACATCGGTGAGATAGGTACATACACGCAGTCGTATTGAGCTGCGAATAATCGTCCCCATGTCCTGGATACGGGCTGCGCATTTCGTCGTGGCCCTGCCAGGAGCAATAAATCATGGACAAGAATCGGATTATCGGTGCGGCCAAGGAAGCCAAAGGCGCGGTGAAGCAAGCGGTGGGTTCGGCGACCGGCGATGCGAAATTGCAGGCCGAAGGCCGGGCGGAAAAGGCCGAAGGCAAGGTGCAGAACGCGATCGGTGGCTTGAACGACGCCGTACGCGAAGCGACGAAGCGATAAATCCCATCGTTCTCAATCTGGAGGATTTGTCATGGGCATAATTTTGTTCATCGTTGTCATCCTGCTGATCTTTGGTGGCGGTGGCGGGTATTACGCCCACAGCCGCTACGGCGGTGCGGGCCTCGGCGGCGTGCTTGGGACGCTGTTGGTCATCGTGCTGATTTTCTGGCTGGTAGGCGGGATGGGTTACTACCGCTGAGCAGTGCGACAGCCGGCAGCCCGATCGGCCTGCCGGCATTCGCCATCGGCCGCCTTGACCGCTGCCCCGTACGCCCGGCGCGCCAGCCCTTGCGACGCCGCCGCCACACGCCTAGTTTGCCGCTTTCGCCAAACAGAAGGCTCGGGAGAGTATCATGTTCAAGGGATCGCTCGTCGCATTGATTACCCCCATGCGAGATGACGGATCGCTCGACGAGAAAGCCTACGCTGAATTCGTGGATTGGCAGATCAGCGAAGGCACGCAGGGACTGATCCCGGTCGGCACAACCGGCGAAAGCCCAACCCTGTCGCATGCCGAACACCATCGGGTGACCGAAATCGCGATCGAGGTCTCCAAGGGCCGTGTGCCTGTCATCGCCGGCTGCGGCTCCAACAGCACCGAGGAAGCGATCTCCCTGACCCGTCACGCCAAGGAAGCCGGCGCGGACGCGGCGCTGATCGTCTCCCCCTACTACAACAAGCCAACGCAGGAGGGGCTGTATCTCCACTTCAAGGCCATCGCCGACGCGGTGGACCTGCCCATCATCCTGTACAACATCCCCGGCCGCAGCATCGTCGACATCAGCGTCGAGACGATGGCACGTCTGGCCAAGCACAAGAATATCATCGGCGTGAAGGACTGCACCCCCCTCAATCGCCCGATCCAGCAGCGGCTGGCGATTGGGGAGCATTTCTGCCAGTTGTCCGGGGAAGACGGGACGGCCCTGGCGTTCAACGCTTCGGGTGGCCATGGCTGCATCAGCGTCACCGCCAACGTCGCCCCCCGCCTGTGCCGCCAGATGCAGGACGCATGGTTCGATGGGCGGATCAAGGAGGCGATGGCCATCCAGGACCGCCTCACCCCGCTGCATGACGCCCTGTTCAGCGAAACCAGCCCCGGGCCAGTCAAATACGCTGCCTCCCTGCTCGGCAAGACGTCCAACCGCTGCCGCCTGCCGCTGGCACCGCCCGGTGACGCCACGAAGGACCGGGTGCGCGCGGCGATGACGGCCGTCGGGCTGTTGAACTAACCCGCGCGACCGCCTACGTCCACTCGCATGGCAGAGACGAAATCGAAGAAAGGCCTGATCTCGCACGGCCTCGCCGCGCAGAACCGCAAGGCCCGCTACGACTACACGATCAAGGAAACGGTCGAGGCCGGAATCGTGCTGAAAGGGCCGGAGGTCAAATCCCTCCGGCTTGGCCGCGCGACACTGACCGAAGCCTGGGCCGGCGAACGGGACGGGGAGATGTTCCTCTTCAACGTCTACATCCCCGAATACCAGGGCGGCGTGCTGTCGCGGTTCGAGCCTCGGGCACCGCGCAAACTGCTGCTGAAAAAGAAGCAGATCGACAGTTTGCTGGGCCAGATCGCCCGGCAGGGTAATTCCGTGGTGCCGCTGGATATCCACTTCAACGACGAAGGCCGTGCGAAAGTGCTGCTTGGCGTGGGCGAGGGCCGAAAAAAATCCGACAAGCGCCAGGCGATCGCCGCGCGCGATTGGGCACGGGACAAGGCGCGCTTGATGAGTTCGCGCCGGCAGTGAGGAGGGAGGCAGGATGGCCGACGACGACGCCACACCGACCGGTACGCTGAACGAAAAGCTGATCGAGGCCAAGCAGGGCTGGGCCCGAGACGGACGCTTGTTGACAGGCACCACCGCCGACCCCGCACGCGACCGGTTGCCGCCCGGACAGCGCCTGGTCCGCGATTGGCCAGTTCTCGACCTCGGAGCCGAACCGGATGTAACGGCGGAGAAATTCCGCCTCGATCTCGACGGGGCGGTGGAAAACCGCCTAAGCCTTCGCCTTGACGACTACATGGCGTTGCCGATGGTCGAGAGTGTGTCCGACATGCATTGCGTGACGCAATGGTCTCGCTACGATAACCATTGGAAGGGGGTTTCCGCGCGGACCATCCTCGACATGGTGCGGCCCCAGAAGGAAGCCAGACACGTCATCTTCCATTCGTTCGATGGCTACACGACCAATATCCGGCTGGATCAGTTCGACCAGTCCGACGTGTATCTGGTGCACGAATGGGAGGGAAAACCGATCAACCGGGCGCATGGGGGGCCAGTGAGAATGCTGGTGCCCCGGCTGTATTTGTGGAAGTCGGCGAAATGGCTGCGACGGATTCAGTTTACCATCAGCGATCACCCCGGTTTCTGGGAAACCCGCGGCTATCACAACAACGCCGATCCCTGGTTGGAGGAGCGTTATGGCTGACATTGTTGGGAGGAACCGCAATGGCTGACGATCCACGGGCGTGGGATTTCGGATTTCCGTCGATCGATGGCGGGCACCTGGATTTCGCCGAGTTGAAGGGCAGGGTCCTTCTGGTGGTGAATACCGCGAGCTTCTGCGGCTACACCTATCAGTACGATGCCTTGGAGAAACTGCACACCACGCGGCAGGCCCAGGGCCTGACGGTAATCGGCGTCCCCAGTCAGGATTTCAATCAGGAGTCGGCCGAAAACGCCACGGTCAAAACCTTCTGCGAAACGCGGTTCGGCATCGATTTTCCTCTGGCGGGCGTGTCGCACGTGAAGGGGCCGCAAGCGGCTCCGTTCTATGCCTGGGTCAAGCAGGTGCGCGGCTGGGAACCATTATGGAATTTCAACAAAGTACTGATCGGGCGCGACGGTTCGATCGCCGGCACGTTCGGCTCGGGGGACGAGCCGGAGGGGCCTGCGGTTGGCAAGGCCATCGCAGCGGCGCTTGCAGCATGAGCGACGACCGCAAGGCCCGTATCAAACAGGATTTCATCGACGCCCGGGGATACTGGAGCTGGGGTTGGGATCCGCTGTTGGACATGGCACCCGATTATTTCGCCGCCTATGCGAAATTGTCGTCGGTGCCATGGAAGCCGGGCAGCGTGCTGTCGCCGAAGGTGAAGGAGCTGCTGTACATCGCCATCGACTCGTCGACGACGCATATGTACGAGCCGGGATTGCGGATCCATATCCGTAACGCATTGGGCTACGGCGCCACGCGGGACGAGATCATGGAGGTGATGCAGCTGACGTCGGTGCTGGGCGTGCACACGGTGACGATGGGCGTGCCGGCGTTGCTGGACGCGATGCGCGCGGCTGGGCAGGAGATGCCGGCATCTGAACTGACGCCGGAACAGAAACGCCTGAAGGACGAATTCATCGCCGCCCGCGGCTACTGGTCGGAAACCTGGGACAAGGTCCTGACCCTGTCGCCGGATTATTTCGAAGCCTATACCGAATTTTCCTCCGTTCCGTGGAAGTATGGGACGCTGGAGCCGAAGATTAAAGAGTTCGTCTATATCGCCATCGACAGTGCCACCACTCATCTGCATGAGTCAGGGACCCGGATCCACATGGCGAACGCGCTGAAGCTGGGTGCGACCCCGGCGGAGATCATGGAGGTTCTTGCGCTGACGTCTGTTCTGGGTGTGCATACAATGGCAGTCGGCGTTCCCGCTCTGCTCGCCGAATTGAAGCGAGCGAGCAGAAAACCAAGTCTTAGCAACGCCAGGAGGACCAGCCCCCGAGTAAAACCGACCCGGAGGCTGGCCTGACCCTACTTCCGGCCGATGTAGATGTTGACGGTAACCGTCAACCCTACTACAACCATTAGCAGGAGCCAGGGATGGATGGTGACCATCTGGTTCCTCCTGTGTTGCGGCGGCTGGACCATCCGGCCGCCGCTTTCGCTTATAGCGACGAGAGGTTAACCAAAGGTTAACGTCTCGGCGGCTTTTTCGACTTAGTCGGAAAATTTCCCGACGAGCGCGCTCCACAGTGCAATCAATTCCGCGGCTGCCGGATCTCGCGACGCTTTCAAGCGAACAGCTGTATGCACCAAGACCAGTTTCGCCTTGGGATCGACGAATATTGCCTGCCCGTGTATGCTGAGCAGCGCGAATTGACGGCGTGGGCCGGGCAGCAGCCAGGTCTGATAGCCGTAGCCGTAAAATTTCGTCATGCTGCCCGGTCGCAGAAAATCCGCTTGTGCGGTGGTCATATCCAATAGCCATTGCTTCGGAACAATCTGTTTTCCGTTCCAGATGCCGTCATGTGCCATCATCAGGCCCAGCCTTGCCCAATCGCGCAGAACCGCGCTGAAGCAACAATAGGCCGGCTCATGACCGGTGGTGTCGATCATCCAGTTGGCATCGGCTTCCGCGCCAAGGGGCTGCCATATCCGCGTTGTCGCGTAATCCGACAACGACATGCCGGTCGCTGCCGCAACGGCCAGCCCAAGCACTTCGGTGTTGGGCCCGGCGTAGTTGAAGCGCGTGTCCGGTGCGGCCTCCCGCGTATTGAATGTTGCCAGGGCTTGTTCGGGGCCCGGGCTGGTTCGGCCGAACAGCAGGTTCGCCAAGCGCGCATTGTCGCTGTCGGGCACGTCGTAGACTTCACGGAACGCGACGCCGGAGGCCATGTGCAGCAACGCCCTGATCGGGGTTTTTCCATATTCGGAGTCCGCCAGGCCGGGTACGTAGCTGGCAGCGGCTTGGTCGACCGAATGGATCGCACCTTCCTGGATCGCGATGCCCATCAGCATCGCGGTGATTGTTTTGGCCATGGATTGGGACAGCAACGCGTCCCGGTCGGTACGGCCATACTGATAATGCTCGAACAGGATCGTGTCGTCACGGGCGATCAGAAGGCCCGTGGCGGGATGCCGCGACAGGTAATCCGGCAGATCGTGGTGCGCGCCGCGATACGAATAGGACAGCGTCACCTCGTCATCGGAACGATATAGCACCGATGGGGCGGGCGGGTGAGCAACGATGCGATGGCGGTATTTGTCGCCGGAGTGGCTGTACGAGCCGACCATGTTGTTCTGAGGCAGCGGCCCCGCCATGCGCGGCCCGATCGGATAGCCCATCGCCGCGCCGTACGCCTCGGCATCGGGGCCGGAATCGGAAAAGAACGGGCCGGCCGCGTGCGCCGTCCCGGCCAGCGCCAGCAGCAGCACCAGAACGTGGATCATTGGCGAGGTTCCAAGCTTATCCCAGCAGTGGCACACTGCCGTAAACACGGAGGAAACAGCAATGCCCGTACGCCCAATTCCAACCGCCATTTCGATGGATGGCAAACGTGTCCTCGTCACCGGCGCCGCCAGCGGCATCGGCAAGGCCACCGCGCTGGTCCTCGCCGAACTCGGCGCCAGCTTGCTGCTGTGCGACCTGTCGTCGCTGGACGATACGCGCGACGAAGTTCAGGCCCGCGGTGCCGCCTGCTCGGTATCCCAGGGGGACCTGACCGACCGGGCGTTTCTTGCCAGCCTCTTCGCTGGCGATCGGCTGCACGCCATGGCCCATTGCGCCGGCATCCTGATGGGCCGCCCCTGGCATGAGGACACCGGCTGGGACGAACGCTTCCATCGTATGATGGACGTCAACGTGCGCGTACCGCTGGAGATTGCTCATGCGGCGACCGAGCACATGGCAGCACATGGGGGCGGGCATATCGTGCTGGTGGGTTCGGTGGCCGGAAAGACCGGCGGCACGTCGCTGAGCACGCCGCCGGATTATTCCGCGTCCAAGGGCGCGGTGCATGCGCTGGTGAAATGGATGTCGCGCAACGCGGTCGGCCGGGGCGTGATGATCAATGCGGTCGCACCTGGCCCGGTGCAGACCGCGATGACCCGCAATTCCAACATGGGCCCGACCTTGCCGATGGGCCGGATGGGGCATGCGGAGGAACTGGCATGGCCGATCGCGTTCCTGTGCTCGAGCGCCGCGAGCTACATGTCCGGTGCGATCCTGGATGTGAACGGCGGGGCCTTCGTGGGTTAAGGCAGCGTCGGCAAATAAGTGCGCCAGCGTGCCGACAAAGCTGCCGCTCAAAACAAAGATTTAGGGCCTGTTCGAACCGCTAATTCGATTCGATTATCTTCGAACATGCCCTAACCCGCCAACGTCTCATTCACCCAGGCACAGGCCTCGTCCATCGCCGCACCGGATTTGTCGACGATGCCGACAAAGAAGAAAAACCCATGGTTGACGCCGTCCCAGCGCTTGATCCGTGTTGGGACGCCCGCCGCCTGTAGCGCTTGGCCGTAAATTTCGCCCTCATCGCGCAACGGATCGTATTCCGCTGTCGTGACGTAGGCCGGCGGCAAGCCAGCCAACGTGGCCGCGCGCATGGGGGAGGCGTGCGGGTGAGCACCGTGCGACGAATCGGCGAGATAATGGTTCCAGAACCATTCCATACCCGCGCGGGTCAGACCGTAACCCTCTGCATTTTCGGCGTAGGATGGCGTTCCCGGGGTGTGATAGTCGGTGACGGGGTAGATCAGCAGTTGTCCGGCAAGCGCCGGGCCGCCTTCGTCGCGGCAGCGCAACGCCGTCACCGCGGCGAGGTTGCCGCCCGCGCTGTCGCCGGCAACGATCACCCGGGTCGCGTCCCCGTTCAACGCCCCGGCGTTCGCCACAGCCCAGCGTGTTGCCGCCAGACAATCGTCCGGTGCCGCCGGAAATTTGTGCTCGGGGGCAAGCCGGTAATCCACCGAAACCACCACGCTGCCAGTGCCCACGCACAGATTGCGGCACATCGCGTCATGCGTATCCAGGCTGCAGACCACGAACCCGCTGCCATGGAAAAACACCATCAGCGGAAAGGGGCCTGTGCCCTCGGGTGTGTATATCCGGAGTGGCAGCCGCCCGCCCGGCCCCGGCATGTCGCGGTTCACGACCGAGGCCACGTCCGGGATACGCAGGCCGGGAATCGCGCGCGCCGCCATCTGCTGCCGAGCGTCCGCCACCGACAGGGTATGCATCGGCGGCAGGGCCGCTCGGGCGTTCAACAGCACCTGGATTTGCGGATCGACCGGCATGCCTAAGCGACCTCGAACAATCCGGCCGCACCCATGCCGCCCCCGACGCACATCGTAACAACGACCAGCTTGGCGCCGCGGCGCTTACCCTCGATCAGCGCGTGCCCGACCATGCGGGCGCCCGACATGCCGTAGGGATGGCCGATCGAGATGGCGCCGCCGTTGACGTTCAGCTTGTCCGGATCGATGCCGAGGCGGTCGCGGCAATACAGCACCTGACAGGCGAAGGCCTCATTCAGTTCCCACAGGTCGATGTCGCCGATTTTCAGACCGTGCTTTTCCAGCAGTTTGGGCACGGCGAAAACCGGTCCAATGCCCATTTCGTCGGCGTTGCAGCCGGCGACCGCCATACCGCGGTAGATTCCCAGGGGCGAGAGGCCGCGGCGCGATGCCTCGGCTTCCTCCATCAGCACCGCCGCTGACGCGCCGTCGGATAGTTGCGAGGCGTTCCCGGCGGTGATGAACCGTCCCTGCGGCACGACCATGCCGTTGGCGAAGACCGGCTTCAGCGACGACAGGCCTTCGAGGTTGGTGTCGGCGCGATTGCCTTCATCCTTCGTCAGCGTGAGCTTCTTTTGCGATACTGCCCCGGTGGCGCGATCGGTGACGTTCATCGTCGCGGTCATCGGCACGATCTCATCGTCGAACCGGCCGGCCTGTTGGGCGGCGGCGGTGCGCTGCTGGGAGCGCAGGGCGTATTTGTCCTGCGCCTCCCGCGTTACGCCGTAGCGGTCCGATACGAGTTCGGCGGTTTCCAGCATGGACATGTAAAGGCCCGGGACGCTTTCCAGCAGGGCAGGGTCCTGCGCACGGTCGCGGCGGAGGTCGTTGGTCTGCACCAGCGAGATCGATTCGACGCCGCCGCCGATGGTGATCGTCATGTCGTCGTGCAGGATCTGTTTCGCCGCCGTGGCGATTGCCATCATGCCGGAGGCGCACTGGCGGTCCACCGACATGCCGGCCACGGACTGCGGCAGCCCGGCCCGCAATGCCGCCTGCCGAGCAACGTTGGATCCCTGTGCGCCCTGCTGCAGCGCCGCGCCGAGGATGACATCGTCGACTTCCCCCGGTGCGATGCCGGCGCGTTTCACCGCCTCGGCGATCGCGTGGCCGGCCAGGGCCTGTGCCTGCGTGTCGTTGAACGCGCCGCGATAGGCGCGGCCGATCGGGGTACGGGCGGTGGAAACGATGACGGCGCTGCGCATGGCGGTTACTCCCCAAGGGTTGCGGCAGTTCATAGCAGGGTCCTCTGCCGTCGCCGAATCTTCGCTCGCGCTGCGGTGCAGCATGCGCTAGACGCGCGGCATGCTGCAAATCGACAACCTCGTCTTCAACGCCTGGGGCAGGCGCTTTTTCGACCGCGCCAGCCTCAATCTGCCGCCGACCGCCAAGGCCGGGCTGGTCGGACGCAACGGTGTGGGGAAATCCACGTTGTTCAAGTTGATCCTGGGGGAGTTGCAGCCGGATGGCGGAGAAATCTCCTGGCCAAAGGGCACCACCATCGCGGCGGTCGCGCAGGAGCATCCTGCGACCCCTGTCAGTCTGCTCGACACTATCCTTATGGCGGATACCGAACGCCACGCGCTGATGCAGGAGTTGGACACGGCAGACCCCGACTGGATGGGCGACATCTATCTGCGCCTGATGGAGATCGATGCCGATCGCGCGCCCGCTCGGGCCAGCGAAATTCTTGCCGGTTTGGGATTTTCGACCGCCGACCTTAGCCGAGCGATGTCGGAGTTTTCGGGCGGGTGGCGCATGCGGGTGGCGCTGGCGGCGGCTTTGTTCGCCGAACCGGATATTCTCCTGTTGGACGAACCGACCAACTACCTCGATCTCGAAGGGGCGCTGTGGCTGGAAGCGCGACTGCGGAAATTCCCCAAGGCGGCGCTGGTGATCAGCCACGACCGGGAACTGCTGAACAATTCCGTCGATTCGATCCTGCATGTGCGCGAGGGCAAACTCGATTTCTACACCGGCGGCTACGATGCGTTCGAACGCCGGCGGGCCGAAAAGGCTCGGTTGCAGGCGGCGTTCCGGGCCAAGCAGGAGGCCGAACGGGCGCATCTGCAAAGTTTTGTCGACCGTTTCAAGGCCAAGGCGAGCAAGGCCGCGCAGGCGCAATCGCGGATGAAACGGCTGGCGAAGATGGAGCCGGTGTCGGCGCTGGTCGAGGAACGGGTCGCGCCGTTCACATTGCCCTCGCCGCAACGGCCTTTGGCCCCGCCGCTGATGCGTCTGGAACACGCGGCGATCGGTTACGGCGGGGAGCCGGTGCTGCGCAATCTGAACCTGCGCCTCGACCTCGACGATCGGATCGGTTTGCTGGGCGTGAACGGCGCCGGCAAATCAACCTTCGCGAAAATGGCGGCGGGTGCCCTGGGCATTCAGGCCGGGCTGATGCAGCGGGAGAAGCGGATCAAGGTCGGCTGGTTCCATCAGCATCAGATCGAGGCGATGAATCCCCGCGACACACCCATGGACATCATCCGAGACGCCCGTCCGCAGGACAGCGAAACATCATACCGCTCGAGGTTGGCGAGTTTTGGCATCAGCTTCGACAAGCAATCCACCACTGTCGAGAATCTGTCCGGGGGTGAAAGGGCGCGGCTCCTGCTGAACATGGTGGCGATGGACGCGCCGCATCTGCTCATTTTGGATGAGCCGACCAACCATCTGGACATCGACAGCCGTCGCGCCCTGCTGGATGCGCTGAACGAATACGAGGGCGCGGTCATTTTGATCACGCATGATCGTTCGCTGATGGAACTGGTGGCGGACCGGTTGTGGCTGGCGGCCGACAATACAATCGTGCCCTATAACGGCGACATGGATGACTACGCCGCTTTTGTGCTGGAGCGGGCGAAGGGTGGGTCGGCACCGGGGCAGGGCAGGGCGGTCAAACCGAAGCGGGAAAAGCTGCGCCGAACCGGCTGATCCGCATCAGTTCTTCATCCCGTTGCCGCCACCCCCGCCCGACAGCCCCCCCGGCACCGTCATGCCGGTGACCTTCCAGACATCGCCATCCTTCACCAGTGTCATCTCGACCGGTAGCGCCGTGCCCGATTTCAGCGTCACCGTGCCGCTCAACGTCCCCGTCGATCCGCTCATGCTGCGACTGGACCAACTGGCAGAGGCGAAATCGTCCAGATGCAGACGCATGACGTCGCCGACAAGCGAAGCCTCGTTCGTGCGCGTCTGAAACGCCGGGGAAGCCGAGATATAGGCCGCGTGCGGCCCGTCCGTCGCCAGCGTCCGCAGGAAGGCGGTTCCGGCCTCGGCGACCCCCGCGGTGGCGCTGAAGACAAACCAGATAATTGCCCCAACGAACGCGGTGCCAGCCAGCGCGACGATGGCAACGATCTTCCAGGGTTTCATCGTCGGGCCTCCGACGTGGAAGGATCAGGCGCCGATACGCTCCCGCCGCACCAGTCCACCCGGCAGCGCGCCGGTGGCCTCGCCATTGCGATACGTGATCTGCCCAGCCTTCACTGTCGCCGCGTAGCCGCGTGCCTTTTGCATCAGGCGACGTCCGCCGGCGGGCAGGTCGACGACCATCTCCGGCCGTTCCAGTGCCAGATTGGCGAAATCGATGACGTTGATGTCCGCCTTCATGCCCGGCGCCAGCACCCCGCGATCGGTCAGGCCGGCGAACTGCGCGGGCACTTTGGTCTGGCGCCGCACCAGATCGTGCAGCGGCAGCCGCCCCTCCGGCACATCCCGGCCCCAGTAGCTGAACAGGAACGTGGGGAATGAGGCGTCGGAGATGAACGCCACATGCGCCCCGCCATCGGACAGGCCGGGGATCACATGATCCTTGCTGTACATCGTTCGTACGGCTTCAAGGTCGTAATTCGCGTAGTTCACGATACAGGCGAAGATGAACCCCTTGCCGTCATCGTCGATCTGCATGTCGTAGGCGACTTCCTGCGGTGTTACGCCTTTCCGGGCGGCGATGGCGGTAATCGAGTCCTCGCGTGAGGGGGTGTAGTTCAGCGGGTTGGTGAAGGCGAACATCCGCTCGAACCCGACGCGCACCAGCAACGACCAGGTGTTGAACTCCCAGGGGTCGTCGGCCAGGATTTGGGCGCGTACGGCGGGATCGCGCATACGGGCCACGCGATCCGCCAGCGGCAGATGCGCGATCGACTTGTATGTCTTCGTGCCGGCAAAGGGGTTTTGCGACCCTGTCAGCCCCAGCAGCGCCCCGATCGGTCGGGGCGGTGCGACGCAGCGGATGGGCAGCCCGTCGGCGGCGGCTTGTTCGGACAGCGACAGCAGATCCTTCCACGCCTCCGTCCGGTCGTGCCGCTGATTGATCGAGAACACCAACGGCCGTCCTGACGCATCCATGATACGCCGCACCATGGCGAATTCCGTGGCCGGATCCGGCGTGTTCCAGTCCGAGGTCATTTCGATCATGCCCCAGCCCGCATCCTTCAGGCCCATCGCGATGCCCATCAGCTCGTTCTCATGGGCACGCAGGGTGGGCGTGTTTTCCCCAGCCAGCGTCTTGTGCGCGATGGTGCGCGACGTCGAGACACCCCAGGCGCCGGCGCGGACCGCCTCGGCGGTCAGTTCCCGCATGCGGGCAATGTCTTCCTGGTTGGCATCTTCCAGCGCCATTGCCCGGTCGCCCATCACGTAGACCCGCAGCGGCGCGTGCGGCAGCAGCGCGCAAAAATCGATGTCGTGCTTGCGCCGTTCCAACGCGGACAAATACTCGCCAAAGCTTTCCCAGGAGAAATCGAGGCCTTCGCTGATCGACGGGCCCGGCAGATCCTCCACCCCTTCCATCAGGGCAATGACCGCATCCTGCGTGTCCGGCTTGACCGGCGCGAAGCCGACGCCGCAATTGCCCATCACGATCGTGGTGACGCCGTGCCACGATGACGGGGCGAGATGAGAATCCCACATCGCCTGTCCGTCGTAATGCGTGTGGATGTCGATGAAGCCCGGCGTGACCGCCAGACCGGTGGCGTCGAGTTCCTCGGCACCGCGACCGGAAACCTGTCCAACGGCAGCGATTTTGCCGTCCTTGACAGCAACGTCGCCCGTATAGGGCGTGCCGCCATTGCCATCCATGATGGTGCCGCCGCGGATCACGATGTCGTACTGATCGGACATGGGACTTATCCTCATACTGGTTGGTAGCAGTGTCGGCCTATTGCGCCGTCAGGTCAAACCGCCGGCCGCTGTAGCCGGTCGCCGCTGGCCAGGATCGCCTGCGCCAACTCCGCCGCCGGGCCGCGTTGACCGTCCCGTAGCGCTCGGACCACGAATTCGGCATCGCCCAGCGCGGGCAATCCGAACGATAACGGAATCTCGGCCAAGCCTTCCGGGATCAGACCGCGCGCATGCACCGTCACGCCCAGGGACGCCAAGGCCGCGGCGCGCAGGCCGCTCAGGCTGCCGCTGGTACAGACGACCCGCCACGGCCGCCTCTCCCGTTCCAGCGCCTCCAGAGCCGCGGTGCGGGTGATGCTGGGTGGCGTATAAAAAATAAGCGGCAGCGGTTGCGCTGGGTCCGCCGACCAGCCGGGCGCGCCGATCCAGACCAGCCGGTCCCGCCACACCAACTGTCCCCGGTCGTCGCCGGCCCGCCGTTTCGCCAGCACCAGGTCCAACTCCCCCGCGTCCTGCTGTTCGTAAAGTTGTGCGCTCAGGCCAACGGTGAGTTCGAGATCGACGTCCGCATGGCGACGGACGAAATCGCGCAGCAATTCCGGCAGACGCGAGCTGACGAAATCCTCGGAAGCGCCGAACCGCAGCCGCCCGCGCAACTGCGATCCCGCGAAATACCGGCGGGCGCGTTCATTCGCATCCAAAACCGACTGCGCGAAGCCCACCATCGCCTCCCCATCCGGGGTCGGAACGACCGAATGGGTGTCGCGCACGAACAGCCGCCGGCCCGCCGTGTCCTCCAGCTTCCGCACATGCTGGCTGACGGTGGATTGCTGGAGCCCGAGACGGCGCGCCGCTTCGGAGAAATTGCGCACCTGGGCGACGGCGAGGAAACTGCGGAGGTGCACCGGATCGAGCATGCCTATCATAATTCACGATAACAATAACTACGGCAAGCGGTGTTCAACATGACCGAAAAATGCGTCAATTTTGTTGCATCCCATCAAACCCGGGAGCGCCCCCCATGGCACACCGTCTGCCCATCGATCCCTACATCGCCGCTATCGTCGCCACGGTCGGTGTCGCCTCGGTCCTGCCCGCGCAGGGGGCGATCGAGGCCAGCTTGGGCGGGCTGACCTATGCCGCGATCGCGCTGCTGTTTTTCCTGCACGGCGCCCGGCTGGCACCGCGGGCGGCACTGGCCGGCGCCAGCCACTGGCGCCTGCACATCGTCGTGTTGGTCAGCACCTTCGTGCTGTTCCCCGCCTTGGGTCTGGGGCTGAGGGCGATGTTTCCCCGCTTGCTGCCCCCCGAACTTTGGACCGGTCTGATCCTGCTCTGTGTGTTGCCGTCGACCGTGCAGGCGTCGATCGCCTTCACCTCGATCGCCCGCGGCAACGTGCCGGCAGCGCTTTGCGCCGCCACCGCGTCGAACCTTCTGGGCATGGGCCTTACCCCGCTGCTGGCAGGCCTGCTGCTGGGCACCCAAGGCGGGCTCTCCGGCCACGCCGTGTGGAGTATCGTCCTGCAACTGCTGGTCCCGTTCGCGGCTGGCCAATGCGCCCGTCCGCTGATCGGTGCCTGGGTCGCCCGCCACAAGCAGATGCTGGGGCTGGTCGATCGCGGCTCGATCCTGTTGGTGGTCTACGGCGCCTTCAGCGAAGGAATGAACGAGGGTATCTGGCACCAGCTCGACCTGCACGGCCTGGCGACGCTTGGTGCCGTGGATGCGGCGCTGCTTGCCGCGGTGGTGCTGATCACCGCCGCGACCAGCCGGCTGCTTGGCTTTTCAAAGGCCGACGAGATCGTGGCGGTGTTCTGCGGTTCCAAGAAGAGCTTGGCGAGCGGTCTTCCGATGGCGACCGTGTTGCTGGCCGGCCAGTCGGTGGGATTGATCGTGCTGCCACTGATGCTGTTCCATCAGATACAGCTGATGGCCTGCGCGGCCCTGGCTCGCCGCTATGCGGCACGTTCGGAAATGCCGCGCGACTCGGCACTCGCGGCGGCGTAAATGGGTGTCTGACGAAATTCACGATAATTCACGATGTGTACGCGCAGGGGACGAACGTATTCACGCTAGGCAGTCTGTGTCTGGCCAATAAACCGGGTCACACTCGGGCTTCATCGCTGATGACAGCACCCAGTGAAAGAGGCTCTCGATGACCCATGTTCCCGCCCAGCTGCTAGCCGATCGTTTCGCTCCAATCGAAATTGCGACGATGGCGACGACACAATGCCAGCCTGTGCTGGCCGTGGTCAGCGACAACCCTGATGTTGCATCGGCACTTGATACAATATGCGACTTCCTCGGATTTGGCATTGAACTGCTTTCGACCGACACCGACCTGGGGCCATTGCTGGCGCGCTACAAACCGATGGCGGTCGTGGCCGAACTCGACGGCGCCGGCCAGGATGGATGCCACGTGATGATGCAGGTCGCCGATCACGACGCGACGCTGCCGTTGCTGATCCTGACGGGCGACGAGCCCGGTATATCCGGTGCCGTGGATGCGATCGAGGAACTCTGGCATCTGACCAGCGTCACGCAGTCCCGTCATCTGCCCGCGATTGGCGATCTGGTGGAATTTCTGTTCCACGCGGGGCGTCGTGGAAACTGCGTCCGCATGATGCCCTTGTGACAACAAGCCCGCGGCGCTCGGGCGTGACATTCCCGTTGTTTGTCCGGTAACCTCCCGAGCGGACGAAGCCAGGGGGGGATGGCATGAAGGCGCTTGGATTATTGACGTTGGTCGTTACGATGTTCGTGTCCTTCGCCGCTGCGGCGGCGGAACCCGATATCGCCCGTGGTCAGTATCTTCTCAATGGCATCGTTGCCTGCGGCAATTGCCATTCACCCCGGGGCCCGGATGGAAATGTACCCGCCGGCCAGGAACTGGCTGGCGGTCTGGTCATCGAGACCCCGGGGTTCAGCGCTGTCGCCCCGAACATCACACCCGACAAGGACACCGGAATCTGCAACTGGACCGACGCGCAGATCGTCGCCGCGATCCGCGACGGCAAGCGCCCCGACGGCACGCTGATCGGCCCGCCGATGCCCATCGGGTTCTATCGGAATATGTCTGATAACGACGTGCGTGCCATCGTCGCGGCGTTGCGGGCGGTAAGGCCGGTCAACCACGCTGTCGGAAAATCGACATACAAGATCCCCTTGCCGCCGTCCTATGGCCCACCGGTGGAACGGGTGGCGGATGTGCCCCGAGCCAACGCGGTCGCGTATAGCAAATATCTCGCGGAGATCGGCCATTGCATGGAATGCCACACGCCGCGCGTAAAAGGCGTTCTGGATATGGCCCGTGTCGGTGGTGGCGGACAGGAACTGCCGGCCGGAAATGGCGGGATCGTGGTGTCGGCCAATCTGACCCCGGGGAACCCGAACGGCATGGCACGCTGGACCGACGCCCAGGTGAAGGCCACCATCGCTACAGGCATCCGGCCGGACGGACGGAAGCTGGTGCCGCTGATGGCGTTCGATTGGTATAGAACGATCAAGACCGACGACATGAACGCCCTGGTCGCCTATTTACGGACCTTGAAGGCGGTCGGGAATTGACCGCCAAGGGGAGAATCCCATGCCGTCGTCCAAGAACCTCATCGTCATCATGTCCGATGAGCACAATCCCTTCGTCGCTGGTTACGCTGGCCACCCGGTCATCGACACTCCGAATCTCGACCGCATCGCCGCGGGCGGCACGCGCTTTTCGGCCGCCTATACCCCGTCGCCGATTTGCGTCCCTGCCCGAGCCAGCTTCATCACCGGCCAGCCGGTGCATGTACACAAGGCATGGGACAACGCGATCGCCTATGGCGGAGTGCCGCCGGGTTGGGCGCACATGCTGCGGGACCGGGGCCATATGGCGGTGTCGATCGGCAAGCTCCACTACAAGGGCCATGGCGGGGACGATTACGGCTTTACCGAATCCCGTTTGGCGATGCACATCGCCGGCGGTGTGGGCGACGTCACGCATCTGATCCGCGATCCCGACGATGTCCGCATCAGCGGTGCGTCCCTGCTCCGCAACGCCAAAGCGGGGGAGAGCGACTATACGCTGTACGACCGGCAGATTGCCGCCGACGCCCAGGTCTGGCTGCGCGAAACCGGTGCGAAGCGGCATGACAAGCCATGGGTTCTGTTCGTATCGCTGGTGTCCCCGCATTTTCCGCTGACCGCGCCCCCTGAGCATTTTTACCGCTACCGGGGGCGGAATTTGCCTCGGCCAAAGCTGTACGATGAGGGCGATCGGCCGATGCATCCGTACGTGGCAATGTATCGTCGCAAGTCGCATTACGACGCGCCGTTCAAGGGCGACGACGATCTGAACCGGGCATTGGCAGGATATTTCGGGTTGGTGTCGTTCCTGGATGAGCAGATTGGCAAAATCATGACCGCCGTGGACGCGGCCGGGCTGCGGGAGACGACGCGGATCGTTTACACATCGGATCACGGTGACAACCTCGGCACGCGCGGGCTTTGGGGCAAGGCCACGATGTATGAGGAGAGCGCGGGAATTCCCATGCTGCTGACAGGCGCCGATGTGCCGTCGGCCGCCGTTTGCCGTACGCCCGTGACGCTGTGCGACGTCTCCGCCACCATCCTGGACGCGGTGGGGGTGACCGACGTGTCACTTCCGGGTGCGTCGCTTCTGCGTCTTGCGAACGCGCCGGCCGAGGACCGCGTCGCACTGTCCGAATTCCATACCTACGGCCCCGACGCGTTTTATATGTTGCGGACGTTGCAGCATAAATATGTGCATTACGTCGGCGCGCCGCCGCAACTGTTCGATCTGGAGGCCGACCCCGAGGAACTGAACGACCTCGGATCGGCGAACAGCGCGGCCGGGATTCGCGCGGCGCTGGAGGCTCGATTGCGAGAATTGGTCGATCCCGAGGCCGCGGACAGCGATGCGAAAGCGGATCAGGCGGCGATGGTCGAGGTTTATGGCGGGGAGGCGGTGTTGCGCGCGAAAACCCCGGCGGCCTTTACCCCACCGCCAGCCATCGGCGGGCATTGAAGGCCGCCCGGCGTTCCTAACCCCGCTTGGTGAACGCCGGCATCACTTCCTTGCTCACCCACTGGAACTGCTCGATCATCCGAGCCTGCGGCGTGCCCATCGGCGTGCTCAGGTTGATGTGCTCCATGCCTGGGTAGCGCGTTTCAAGGTCCTTCAGATACGCAACAAGTCCTTCCGGCGGGCCGGCGTACCAGGCCCCGGTTTCTATGAAGCTTTCCAGGGTCGGCACCCCCGCTTCGTACCAGCCGCCGCGTTTGGCGATGGCGGCGATATGTTCCGGCTTCGCGCCCGGCAGGAAGCCGAGGGGCGCGAACATCTTGGCATGTTCCTCGTACACGGGGCGCAGCGCCTCGATGGCTTTCTCCTTCGTATCCTCCAGATGGAAGAAGATGCCGAGCATGAGGTTTTCGCCGAGTTTCAGGTCTTGGCCGGCGCGCGCCGCGGCGTCGCGGTAGGCGGTGATCGGTCCCTGTTGCAACGTCGCCGCCCCGCCGCCGACCGCACCCTTGATGCCGTGCTTGACCATGAAATCGAGCCCGCGCGCCCCCGCGCTGACCACCGGCTGCCAGGTTTCGACCGGCAGGTTGACCGGCCGCGGCACCAGCGTCAGTTCCTTGAGCTGGTAGCCGCGATACGGCACTTCCGGCGGCAGAGTGTAGTACTTGCCCTTGTGCGAGAATGATTCGTTATTGAACGCCTTGAACAGGATTTCCACCTGTTCCTCGAACAGGTCACGGTTGGCGTTCTGGTCCAGCATCGGGGCGCCGAAGGTTTCGACCTCCCGCGTGTGGTAGCCGCGGCCGACGCCGAAGACCGTTCGGCCTTTGGTGAGAATATCGGCGACCGCGTAATCCTCCGCCAGACGCAGCGGGTGCCACATCGGTGCGATGTTGAAACCGCAGCCGGTTTTCAGGTTTTTCGTCAGATGCGCCAGATGTACGGCGAGCATCAGCAAATTGGGGATGACCTCATACCCTTCGAACTGGAAGTGGTGCTCGGCCATCCACAACGTGTCCCAGCCGCCTTCATCCATGACCTTCGCCACCGCTTCCGTCTTGGCGAAGACGCCGGCCAGTTCCGCGTTGGAAAAGCGGCGCTCGTTGGCCGGGGTCGCGTCCTTCCCGTGATCGGGCAGATCGACATGGCCGGGGTAGACGGTGGCGAATTTGGTGATCATGGCATCAGCCTCCGTAATAGACGGTGTCGCCGAGGTCCTTCATTTCCAGGATCGCCGCGTCCGCGCGACCTTCGGGGGCCTTGATCAGGTGGGCTTCGGTCACCTCGGCCACCACCACGCTGTGGTCGCCCATTTCCAGCACCTGCTTTACCGAACATTCGACGGCGGCGATGGCGATGTCGAGGATCGCGCAGCCATTGCCGCCCGCCTTGAAGCCGAAGCCGTTGATCTTGCCGTCCTCGACCTTGGCCGGCTTGAAGAACGCGAACGCCGCGCCTTTGCCGTCCTTGCCCAGCATGTTCAGGGTGAACTTGCCGGTGCCCTTCACCACGGTATGGGCGCCGGAATCGGCCTTGACGCCGACAACCACCAGTGGCGGCGCGAACGAGGACTGGGTGACCCAGTTGACCGTCGCCGCGCCGACATTGCCTTTGCCGTCATCGGATGTCAGCACGTAGATCCCGTAGGGGATCATGCGCAGAGTGGTCTTCTTCGCGGCGTCGTCCATAGTTCCCTCCCAAGGGTTCGGTTAACCTTGGGAAAGAGTAAAGGCTCAGACCGCTTCGGTGTCCAGCGCGTAGCCGGCGGTGCGGACAGTGCGGACGACGTCGAGCTCGCCCTCGCCGTTGATCGATTTGCGCAGCCGGCGGATATGCACGTCGACGGTGCGGGGTTCGACATGGATGTCCGGTCCCCAGACCGCGTCCAGCAATTCTTCCCGCGTAAAGACCCGGCGCGGATGCTGAAGGAAGAATTCCAGCAGACGAAACTCCGTCGGCCCGAGGGGAATGCGCCGCCCATTGCGGGTCACCCGGTGCGTCGCCAAATCCATTTCGATATCGTGGAACGCGAGCTGCCCCTTCACCGGAACGGTCGACGACCGACGGAGCAGCGCCCGCATACGAGCCATCAGCGCTTCGATGTTGAATGGCTTCGTGACGTAGTCGTCGGCACCGGTGTTGAGCGCGCGAACGGCGTCCTGATCCTCGGTCCGGGCGGTGACCATGATCACCGGCAGATCGCGGGTGTTGGGGCGGCGGCGGAGCTGGCGACAGACCTCGATGCCCGACAACGTCGGCATCATCCAGTCCAGCAGTACCAGATCAGGTCGCGTCTCGGCGATGCGAGTGAGCGCTTCCTGCCCGTCGGCGGCTTCCTCGACCCGGAAACCCTGCTTTTCCAGATTGTAACGCAGCATCGTTGCAAGCGGTGCTTCGTCCTCGACCACCATGATCAGCGGCTTTGGCAGGCTCGATACGCCATCGGGCATGGTCAGCAACTCCTGTCTTATTCTTTCGGCCGCACGACGGCGTAGGCCGAGGTGTCACCCTTCGGCCGGACATCGGGCAATACCTCGCCCCGAACGGCGTAGTAGACCGTTTCGGCGATGTTGGTGGTGTGATCGCCGATCCGTTCCAGGTTCTTGGCGATGAACAGCAGATGGGTGCACGGGGTGATGTTCCGCGGGTCTTCCATCATGTAGGTGATCAACTCGCGGAAGATGCCGTTGTAGACAGCATCCACCGTCGCGTCGGAGCGCCAGACCTCGATCGCCTTGTCGGTATCGTCGGTGCCTACGGCATCGATGATGTTCTTCAGTTGTGCCTGCACCAACTGGCACATATGGGCCAGGCCAGCGAACGGAATGGGCATCGGAAATTGCGAGAGCACGATGCTGCGCTTGGCGACGTTGGTTGCATAATCGCCGATCCGTTCCAGATCGCCGGTCATCTTCAACGATGCGACGATGAACCGCAGGTCGGCCGCCATCGGCTGGCGCAGCGCCAGCATGCGGACAACGTTCTGTTCAACTTCGCGTTCCAGCGCGTCGACCCGGGGGTCTTCTTCGACGACCTTCATCGCGGCATCGTTGTCGCGGTGGATGATGGCCTGCGTGGCGAGCGAAACCTGGTTTTCCACCATGCCGCCCATGTCGGCCATCATCGCGCGAAGGCGTTTCAGTTCTGTATCGTAGCTTTTGACGAGATGTTCGGGTGCGTCCGACATGGCATTGAATCCTTGGCGCTCAGCCGAATCGGCCGGTGACATATTCCTGTGTGCGCTTTTCCTTGGGGGCGGTAAATATCTGTTCCGCCGGCCCAACTTCCACCATCTCGCCGATATAAAAGAACGCCACCTGATCGGCGCAGCGCGCGGCCTGCTGCATGTTGTGGGTGACGATCGCGATCGTGAAATCATGCTTGAGCTCGTCGATCAGCTCCTCGACCTTGAGCGTGCTGATCGGATCGAGCGCGCTGGTCGGTTCGTCCAGCAGGATCACCTCGGGCCGCACGGCGATCGTGCGCGCGATGCACAGACGCTGCTGCTGACCGCCCGACAGGCCCATCGCCGAGGTGTTCAGCCGGTCCTTCACCTCGCCCCACAATGCCGCGCGGGTCAGCGACCATTCGACCCGTTCGTCCATTTCGGCCTTGGACAGCTTTTCGTGCAGCCGGACGCCGAACGCGATGTTGTCGTAAAGGGTCATCGGGAAGGGGGTGGGCTTCTGAAACACCATGCCGATCCGGGCGCGCAAGGCGTTCAGATCGACGCCGGGATCGATGATGTTCTGTCCGTCCATCATGACCTTGCCGACGGCCTTCTGGCCGGGGTACAGGTCGTACATCCGGTTCAGCACCCGCAGCAGCGTCGATTTGCCGCAGCCCGACGGACCGATCATCCCCGTCACCTGCTTGTCCGGCAGGTTCAGATTGATCTGCTTCAACGCCTTGTGCGTGCCGTAATAAAAATCCAGCTCGCTGATCTCGATACTCGATTTTCCGATCGCGGAAGCGGAGCGCACCTGCACCCCGCCGTGACTGCCTTGCTGGTCGTTCATGGTGGTGCTCATTGTCATTTGTCCGTTAAGGGCTCAGCGCTTACCGCGAAGGGCGAACCGCGCGAGGATATTGATGGTCAATACGCCAACGGTGATCAACAGCGCGCCGACCCAGGCCAGTTGCACCCAGTCTTCGAACGCCGAACCCGCGTACTGGTAGATGGCGACCGGCAGGCTCGCCATCGGGCTGCCCATGCCACCCAGCGCGGAGGAGTTGCCAAGGCTGGTGAACAGCAGCGGAGCGGTTTCCCCGGCGATCCGCGCGATGGCCAGAAGCACGCCGGTGACGATGCCTTCCTTCGCTGAACGGTAGCAGATCAACGTGATCATTTTCCATTTCGGCGCGCCGAGGCCGATCGCGGCTTCCCGCAAGGTCGCGGGGATCAAATGCAGCATGTCTTCCGTCGTGCGTACCACGATGGGGATGACGATGATCGCCAGTGCGAGACTGCCGGCGATGCCGCTAAAACCGCCAACCGGCTCAACCAGGAACTGATAGACGAACAGGCCGATCAGGATCGACGGTGCCGAGAGCAGAATGTCCGATACGAAACGCACGATGTCGGCGATCTTCGACCCCTGACCGTATTCCGCCAGATAGGTGCCGACCATCAGACCGATCGGCGTGCCAACGGCCGTGCCGATCACGGTCTGGATGAGCGTGCCCAGGATCGCGTTCAGCAGCCCGCCACCCGATCCCGGTGGTTTGGTCATCGTGGTGAAGACCGACAGCGACAACCCTCCCACGCCCTTGACCAGCAATGTGAACAGAATCGATGCCAGCATCACCAGCCCGATCAACGTCGCCAGGATGCAGAGATATTTGACGATCGTATCGGACCGGCGCCGGCGGTTGCTGAGGCGCTGAGCGACCGTCTCATTCTTGGCCGCGCCGGGGATGGAGGAATACGTGGTCGCGCTCATGGCATCAGCCCTTCAAGCGGGGTTTGAGCATCATGCGCGAGATCGTCAGCACGATGAACGAGATCACGAACAGGATGAACCCTAGGGCCAGCAGCGAAGAAAGCTTCAGGCTGCCGGCGGGACTTTCAGGAAATTCCAGCGCGACGATTGAAGCGATGGTATTCCCCGCCCCGAAAAGCGAGGTCGCGATCCGGTCGGAATTACCAATCACGAAGGTCACCGCCATCGTCTCGCCCAGCGCGCGGCCCAGACCCAGCATGATGCCGCCGACGACCGATGTGCGGGTATATGGCAGCACGATGGAGCGCATCACCTCCCACCGCGTGCAGCCGACACCGTAAGCCGACTCTTTATAGACCTGCGGGACGGTATCGAACACGTCGCGCATTGTCGCGGCGATGAATGGGATGATCATGACCGCCAGAACGAAAGCGGCGGTGAAGATGCCGGGCCGAAGGGCGGGCCGGAAAACAGATCTTCCAGGACCGGAATACCGTCGAACAGATCGATCGCCGGCGGCTGGATGTAGGTGCTCATCAATGGCACGATGACGAAAAAGCCCCACATGCCGTAGATGATCGACGGCACGGCGGCGAGCAATTCGATCGCGGTTCCCACCGGGCGGCGCATCCAGTCGGGCGCCAGTTCGGTCAGAAAAAACGCGATTCCGAACGCGAGCGGCACGGACAGGAACAGTGCCAGCGTCGCGGTCACGAGCGTGCCGAAGATCGAAACAAGCGCACCGAAATTCTCGGTGACAGGGTTCCATTCGGCCGAGATCACGAAGCCGGGGCCGAACTTCATGAATGCCTGCAGGCCGCCCAGGAACAGAATGACGATCAGACTGCCCAACAGCACCAGGACAAACCCGCCGGAGCAGCGGGCGATGGCGGCGAAAATCGCGTCGCCGGCCGAACGCCGGGGGGCGCTGGCGGGGATCGCATCTGTGGCGGTAACGGCTTGCTGCACTTTCGATATCCAGATGTCGCGTGGGCGGCGTGCCAGGCGGAACCCGGCACGCCGTTTACGCAGGGGGGCCGATTACTTCGGCAGTTGGGCCTTCCAGGCCGCCCGGATGCTTTCCTGCACCGCCTTCGGCAGAGGAACATACAGCAGGCTCGTGGCAATCTCGTTGCCGTGCGCGAAGCCCCAGTCGAAGAACTTGGTCACCGCGGCGCTCTGCGCGGGGTCCTTCGGGTCGGTCGGCAGCAACACGAACGTCGCCGACTCGATCGGCCAGCTCTTGTCGCCGGGCTGATCGTTCAGGTTGATCGCGAAATTCTGCACCTTCGACCAGTCGGCATTCGCCGCCGTCGCCGCGAACGCGTCCATCGTCGGGGCCACGAACTTCCCGGCATGATTCTGCAGCTCAACCGTCGTCAGGTGGTTCTGCTCGGCATAGGCTGCCTCGGCATACCCGATCGCGCCGGGAACTTGGCGCACGGTGCCGGCCACGCCGTCGCTACCCTTGCCGCCCTGACCGCCCGGCCACGACACCGACGTCGCGGCGCCAACCTTGGACTTCCACTCGGCGCTCTGCGTGCCCAGGTAGTCGGTGAACACG
This sequence comes from uncultured Acetobacteraceae bacterium, assembly GCA_903877125.1. Taxonomy (GTDB): domain Bacteria; phylum Pseudomonadota; class Alphaproteobacteria; order Acetobacterales; family Acetobacteraceae; genus Rhodopila. The sequence goes on from CAIRCM010000008.1 coordinate 45,974, forward strand.
AACGTGGTGCCCGACCCATCGGCGCGGTGCACGCTCGCGATGGCCAGCGACGGCAGCTTCAGGCCCGGGTTGATCTTCGCGATCGCCGGATCGTTCCATTTGGCGATTTTGCCCAGGTAGATGTCGGCCAGCAGCGCGCCGGTCAGCTTCAACTCGTTCGGCTTGATGCCGGGCAGGTTGACGATGATGTCCACGCCACCGATCACGGTCGGGAACTGCATCAGCTTATGAGCGGCCAGATCCTCGGCCTTCACCGGCATGTCGGACGCGCCGAAGTCGACGGTGCGGTTGTTGATCTGGTTGATCCCGGCGCCCGAGCCGACCGCCTGGTAGTTCAGCTTGATCCCAGCGGCGCTGGCAGCGGCTTCGCCCCACTTGCCATAGATCGGCGCGGCGAAGCTGGAGCCAGCGCCGGTGATGGGGGTTTCCGCATGGGCGGCCGTCACGGCCAGTCCCAGCGCGAGCGCGGTGAGAGCGATTTGCTTTTTCATGGATATGCGAGTCCTTCTGGCGATCCGAGGCGGCTGTCTACGTGCGGCCCGAGACGACTATGTTTCAGATTTGTGAAGGTTGGATGACAGCGGCCGGCCCGGCTGCCCATGACAGGGGGCGGCGGCCGTGCGTTCCGGCCGGATTTGGCGATCGGCGCGCCAATACGGCACGTTGCGCATCGGCCTGAACGAGGACCCGGACAACCTCCATCCCGCCCGTGGTACGGGCTACTTCGGCCGGGTCGTCGCGTTTTCGCTGGTCGATGTCACAGGAGAATGTCGATCCGCCGTCACGCTGCCATCGCGCCGCGCCGCCCGATCCGCATCACCAGCCAAGCCGCGAGCAGGCAAGCCACACCGGCGGCCAGGAACGCCGGCAGGTAGCTGCCGGACGCACCCCGCAGCACCCCCGCCCCCATCGCCGCCAGGGCACTGCCCGCCTGATGCAGCGCATAGACCCAGGCCACCAGCACCGGGGCTCGTTCCTTCCCAAAGACCTCGTTCAACAGCTTGACGATCGGCGGCACGGTCGCGACCCATTCGACCCCGTTGAACACCGCGAAGGCCGTCAGGCTGGCCACGTCGAAGCCGCTGTAGGGCAGCAGCATCAGCGACACCCCACGAAGCACGAAAATCGCCAGCAGCATCAACCGCGCGTCGCACCGGTCGGTGAGCCAGCCCGAGGCGATCGAGCCCAGCAGGCTGGAAACCCCCAGCGAGCCGAGCAACCCGGCGGATGCCGCCTGGGAGTAGCCCTCATCGACGCAGTAGGCGATGAAATGGGTGCCCACCAGGCCGGCGGTCGAAAAACCGCAAATCGCGAAACTGCCGGCGATCAGCCAGAAATCGATGGATCGGGCACCCGCGATGAGGCCTTGCAGGGTCATCAGGAATGGATTGCCGGTGCGTGGCGGTGCGATCGCCTCAGGCACGCCGCCGAGCGGGGCGAGGCCGATGCATCGGGGGGAGTCGGGGAGCAGAAAGAACACCACCGGCACCAGGCAGGCCACCACCACCGTGACCAGTTCGGATACCGCGCGCCAGCCATGATCCTGCGCGACCCGCCCGAGGATCGGCAGAAACACGAGCTGCCCCGCCGCGTTGGCCGCCATCAACATGCCCATCGCAAGGCTGCGATGGGCGGTGAACCAACGATTGGCCACCGCCGCCGCCATGCCCATCGCCCCGCCACTGACGCCAATGCCGATCAGGACCCCCCAGGTCATGAACAACTGCCAGGGTGTCGCGATAAAGCAGGACAGCCCGGTCCCCAACAACAGCACCGCCAGGCAGGCCAGCATGGAGTTCTTCAGTCCGATCACCGACATCAACCCGGTGACGAACGGTCCAACCAAGCCGAGGAGCAGCAAATTGAGCGATATCGCGCCCGAAATCGTGGCGACATCCCAGCCGAACGCGTCCCGCAGCGGCACGAGGATAACCCCGGGCGCGCTGCGCACCCCCACTGACCCCATCATCACGACGAAGCTGACGCCCAGGGCGATCAAGGCGTAGTGCAGACGGCCCGCGCTGAGGCGGGCCAGGGTGGCGGCGACCATGGTTGGAATTATTGCCCGAAACTGGCGTCGAACCCAAATCGCGCCTGAAATCCCACGCGCCCCTCCGCCGTGACCGCGAGCGCTCTTGTGTCGCGCTGGCGGCGGATCCAGCCCAGATCGAAGCACCGGCACGCCAGCGCCGCGCCGACCCGGCCGGCCAGATGCGGCCGCCGCTCGCTCCAATCCAGGCAGGGCCGGCAAAAGACCCGCTTGCTTGGTCCCGGTTCCGCGCCGAAGTCCCGCAGGAATGCCAGGCCCGAGGCCGACACCTCGCCGCCGTCGGACGACAAGACGAGGTGACCGGCATCCATCAGGAAACTGGCCAAGGCTACACCGAGCCGTCCGGCCAGATGATCGTAGCACGTGCGGGCGTTGCGCAGCCCCTCACCGCCACGCCATGGGCGCGGTGGCTGGGTGTCGGTCACGGCCATGATGGATTCCAACATCTGGGCGACACTGGCGGATGCCAGCCGGAAGTAGCGGTGCCGGCCCTGCTTCTCCATCGTCAGCAGGCCGCCTTCGAACAGTTTGCCGAGGTGTCCACTGGCGGTTTGCGGCGTGACATGGGCCGCATAGGCCAGTTCCTTCGCCGTCAACGCTCGGCCGTCGAACAACGCGACCAGAATATTCGCGCGCGCGGGGTCGCCAAGCAGGGCGGCGATGGACGCCAGATGGTTGATGTCGCTCATGACCGCGACACTATGCCGGACCGCGTCCCCCCGCCCACCGGAATGATGCGGCCAGCGCCGAAGCGTTACCAGCGGGGCCCATACCCGTAGTAGCTACCCGGCGTGTAATACCCCTCGTGCCAGTGGTGATGATGCTCCCGCCACTCATGTTCCCGCCATTCCCGCTCCCGCCATTCCCGGCGGCGCCAGTCATCGCGATCCGCCATCGCGGGGGACACGGCGCCAATGACAAACATGGCACCCAAAGCGGCCAAAATCAGCGAACGCGTCTTCATTGAAACCTCCATCCGGCACCCGGTTGGGATGCCGATGAGGTAACCTTGACAAATAATTGTGGCCCGAGTCGGTCAAAATCGCGGCAAACGCTTCCCATTGACCGCGCGCTTGGTCTAAGACGGCGACTCGGGCGGAAGGGCGGCGAATGGGTTTTTGGGCAAATGTCAAGCGACGGCTGAAGGCGGCGACCGCACCGCTTCTTCTGCTGAGCGTTGCTGCTTTTTTTGGATGGAATGCCACCCAGGGCAACCACGGCCTTGTCGCGTATGCACAACGGCAGGTGATGCTGGCACAGGTCCAGGCGGACAACGCCGCCGCCCGAAGCGAACGCGACGCATGGCTGCGCCGTATCGCCGGACTCCAGGCATCCCATCTCGATCCCGACCTGCTTGATGAACGCGCGCGCGCCATGCTCAACTACGCCGATCCGCGCGATGTCGTGGTGCTCTACCCCCAGACCGACAAGCTGTTCTGACCAACAAGAGGTTTCCCGATGAACGTATCCACGACGCCGGCGCAGCTGCATGGCGTGTCGGACGCCGAGTGGGCGATCCGCTGCGATCTCGCCGCGCTTTATCGTCTGGTTGCGTACTATCGCTGGACCGACTTCATCTACACCCATCTCAGTGCCCGTATCCCCGGCCCGGACCATCACTTCCTGATCAACAAATATGGCGTCAATTTCCACCAGATGCGGGCCTCCGACCTGGTGAAAATCGACACCGACGGCAACGTGGTGGAGGAAGGTGACATCTCCACCCGCCGGGTGAATGCCGCCGGCTTCACCATCCACTCCGCCATCCACATGGCCCGCCCCGACCTGATGTGCGTCGTCCACACCCATACCGTCGCCGGCATCGCCGTCTCCGCGATGAAGGAAGGACTCCTGCCGCTGTCCCAGCACGCGCAGAAATTCTACGGCCGCATCGGCTACCACGATTACGAGGGTATCGCCCTCGACCTGGGGGAGCGGGAACGGCTGGTGAAGGACCTTGGTCAGCACAAGGCCATGATCCTGCGCAATCACGGGTTGCTGGTGGGCGGCACTTTGATCGCCGAGGCCTTTCACATGATCTACATGCTCGAACGGGCCTGCGCCGCCCAGGTCGCCACGCTGTCCCAAGGGCGGGAGATCGTGCTGCCCCCGCATGCCGTCAGCCGGCACACATCCGACCAGTTCCACGGGTTCGAGGTCGATGTCGCCCATTATGCCATGGTTTGGGACGCCGCCCTGCAACTGATCGACGGCGGGGCGTCCGATTATCGGAGCTGAGGTGCCCGATCCCATCCTGCGCATCGAAGGGCTGCGGACCGTCTTTCGATCGTCCAACGGCGATGTCGCCGCGGTCGATGGCGTCGATCTCTCCATTGCGCGCGGCAAGACGCTTGGCATCGTCGGCGAGTCCGGCTGCGGCAAGTCGGTGCTGTCGCTGTCGGTGATGCGGCTGGTGCCGCCCCCCGGCCGCGTCGCTGCGGGCCGCATTCTGTTCGATGGCAACGACCTGCTGAGCCTGCCACCGAAGAAAATGCGCGCCATCCGCGGCCGCCGGATCGGCATGATCTTTCAAGAGCCGATGACCAGCCTGAACCCGGTCTACACCGCCGGCGAACAGATCGTCGAAGCGATGCGGGCGCATGACCCCCGAGCCTCGGCGCCGGATTTGCGCAGGAGGGCGGTGGCGGCGCTGGATCGGGTGCGCATTCCCGCCCCGGCGCGGCGCTTCGGCGAATACCCGCACCAAATGTCGGGCGGCATGCGCCAGCGTGTGATGATCGCCATGGCGCTGGCCTGCGAGCCCGATCTGGTGATCGCCGACGAACCTACGACGGCGCTGGATGTGACCGTGCAGGCGCAGATACTCGACCTGCTGCGGGTCTTGCAGCGGGAATCCGGCATGGCGATCGTCCTGATCACCCACGACCTCGGCGTCGTCGCCGAAATGGCCGATGACATCGCCGTCATGTACGCCGGCAAGGTGGTCGAACACGCCCCCACCGCCGCCATCTTCGACGACCCCCAGCACCCCTACACGCTCGGCCTCCTGGGTTCGATCCCGCGGATCGAGACCCGGACCGACCGGCTCCTGGCCATCGAGGGCACCGTGCCGCCGCCCTTCGACCCGCCGCCCGGCTGCCGGTTCAACCCGCGCTGCGTCTTCGCCGATGATGCCTGCAAGGTGGAAATGCCGACATTGCGGATGCTGGGTACCGAACACAGCGTTGCATGTCATCACGCACCGGTGGAGGCCACATGACCGCACCGCTGCTGGAGGTCCAGGGACTCACGCGTCATTTCGCGGTCAAGCGGGGCCTGGTTTTCAGCCGCGATGCCGGGGTGGTCCGCGCGGTCGATGGGGTGTCGTTCCGGCTGGACCGGGGGGAGACCTTGGCGCTGGTCGGTGAATCCGGCTGCGGCAAGTCCACCACCGCGCGGCTCGTCTTGCGGCTGATCGAACCGACCGCGGGTACGGTCTGGTTCGAGGGGCAGGACGTCACCGCCATGACCGGGGAGCCGCTCAGGTCACTGCGCAAGCGGCTGCAGATTGTTTTCCAGGACCCCTTCGCGTCCCTCAATCCCAGGATGACGGTGGGCGAGATTCTGGAAGAACCGCTGATCGTGCATGGCATCGGCGACGCCCGTTCCCGGGCGGACCGGGTGGCGGCGCTGCTGGGACAGGTCGGACTCGCAGCGTATCACGCACAGCGCTATCCGCACGAATTTTCCGGTGGCCAGCGCCAGCGTATCGGCATCGCTCGGGCCTTGGCCGTCGAGCCGTCGTTGATCGTGTGCGATGAGCCGGTGTCGGCGCTGGATGTGTCTGTCCAGGCGCAGGTCATCAACCTGCTCAAGGATCTGCAACGCGCGCTCGGTCTGTCCTATCTGTTCATTGCCCATGATTTGGCAGTGGTGAAGCACATGGCCGACCGCGTGGCGGTCATGTACCTCGGTCAAATCGTGGAAATCGGCCCAGCGGCTGCGTTGTTCGCGAACCCGCGCCATCCCTACACCCGCACGTTGCTGGCCGCGATTCCGCGTCCCGATCCGCACCGGACCCACGTCCAGGCGGTCGCGACTGGGGATGTGCCGAGCCCGATGAATCCGCCGGCGGGGTGTCGGTTCCATACCCGCTGCCCCCTGGCGGTCGATCGCTGCCGGACGGAAATGCCGGTGCTCGGCGCTGTCGGCGATGGCCATTCGGCCGCCTGCCACCGGTCCGCGGAATTGCCGCCGTTGGATGCGGAGACGGCCGCCGCATCCGCCCCGGCCGCCGCACGGCGCTTGGCGCTCTACGCGGCGCGCCGTGCGGAGGCTTTGGCGACGACCGTCAGCGCGACATCGTAAACCCTTCGTATCCGTTCGCCGCCACCGCGTCGCAGCGCTTCTTGTAGCCGGCAAAACCGCCGACATAGGGCATGAACACGCGCGGTTTGCCGGGGATATTCGCGCCGACATACCAGGAGTTGGCCAGCGGATACAGCGTGCTGTCCGCCACATCGTTGACGTGCTGCACCCAGTCCCGTTCCGCGTCCGGCGTCGGTTCGATCCGGGTCATGCCGCGTTCGCGCATGGTGCCGAGGCAGTCGGCGATCCAGTCCATGTGTTGCTCGATCGCGACAATCATCTGGGTCTTGACGGATGGGCTGCCGGGACCGGTAATCGTGAACATGTTGGGAAAGCCCGCGACCATCAAGCCGAGGTAGGTCGTCGGCCCGCCCTCCCATTTCTCGGCCAAGGTCGGTCCGTTGCCAACGCGGATGTCGATTTCCTTCAGCGCGCCGGTCATCGCATCGAAACCTGTGGCGAACACGATGGCATCGAATTCATATGCCTGTTCGGTGGTGCGCAGGCCGGTTTCCGTGAGTTCCACGATCGGGTTGGCGCGGGCGTTGACCAGCGTGACGTTATCGCGGTTGTACGTTTCGTAATAGTTGGTATCCAGGCACAGGCGTTTGGTTCCGATCGGATGATCCTTCGGCGCCAGCAGTTCGGCGGTAACCGGATCCTTGACGATGCCGCGAATCTTGTTGCGAACAAATTCCGAAGCGGTGTCGTTGGATTCCTTGTTCACCAGGATATCGGTGTAGGAATACAGGAAGCTGATGCTGCCGCCCTCGGCCCATTTGGCCTCGTACTGCGCCTCGCGTTCCTCGGGGGTCACCTCCAACGCGGATTTCGTGGGGGGCGGGAAGCCGGCGATGCCGAATGGGGTCTCATAGGCCGCTGCGCGGCGGTCGGGATATTCCGATTTGTGGCGGGCCTCGATTGTCGGGTCCATCGGGGCGTTGCGCGCGGGCAGGCTGAAATTCGCGGTGCGCTGGAAAACGTGCAAATGTTTCGCTTGGCGGGCGATGATCGGTATCGACTGCACCCCGGACGACCCGGTCCCTACGATGCCCACGCGCAGGCCGGTGAAATCCACGCCCTCATGCGGCCACAGCCCGGTGTGGTACCATTTGCCCTTGAACCGCTCGATACCTTTGAAATCGGGGACGCGCGGCGTGGATAGATTGCCCGTCGCCATGATGCAGAACGGCGCGGTGACGACGTCGCCCTTGTCGGTTCGCACGGTCCAGATGTTGCGGCCCTGATCGAACGAAGCCTCGGTCACTCGGGTGTTGAGCTGCACGTCTTTGCGGAGATCGAAACGATCTGCGACGTGGTTGATGTATTGCAGGATTTCCGACTGGTTGCCGTAACGCTCCGGCCAGTGCCATTCCTGTTGCAGGTCATTGTCGAACGAATAGGAGTATTCCAGGCTTTCCACATCGCAGCGGGCGCCGGGATAACGGTTCCAGAACCAGGTCCCGCCGACACCGCTGCCGGCTTCGAACGCTTTAGCCTTCAGGCCGAGCCGGCGGAGACGGTGCAGCGCGTAAAGCCCACCCAAGCCACCGCCGACGACGATGGCATCGAAGTCCGCCGCGCGCGATGGGACGGAGGCGCTGCGTTCCATGGTTTCCGACATGTGGACGGGACTCCCTGCATGAACCTACTGGTCGGTAGGTTTCCACAGGATCGCCCCGGCCGCAACCTTTGGCGCTAAAACCGCACGACCTGCTCCACCGCGACCGACCGGCAGTCCATCTCGTATTCCAGCCCGACGACCGGCGGGCGGGCATAATGCCAGCTCAGCCCGTGTTCGGCGGCGCCGCGGCGGACGATCTCATCGGCCAGAAAAGGGTGAAGGTCGTGCACGGTATAGACCTGCACGGCGGTCGTATCCGCCCACGCGGCGCCGATCGCGGCCAGACGTTCCTCCATCCGGCCGAGCACGTAGATGCCCTTCTCCCGCATCGCACCGGCGCTGGTCTCCCCGAACCGGACGGTGCGCTCGCGGTACGACGCGTGACCATCCTCGGCCTCACCGCTGCCCGAGATCGCGAACGAACCGGACGCCCCGGGGGCCGGCCGAGCAAAGCAGAACGCGTGAAAGCTGGGTTCGAGCGGCTTGTGTTGCTCCGGGCAGACGTTGCTGCGGGCGACCGGGTTACGGTCGTCGCGCATCACCCCCCAACGCTCCAAAGTCTCGCAGTAAAGCCTGTTGAAGGCGATGAAGCCCGCATCGGTGAACGGCGCGGGGGAGCGTAGTTCGCACGCGCAGAACGCCGTCAGCGGGATGTCCTCCGCCCCCAGAAAGCGCTCGATGAACGCAAATCCCTCGGCCAGCGGGACCGTGCGGTGGAACGACACACGCTCGATCCGAAATCCGTCCAGGGCCTGCACACCGGCGGAGTATTGAAACACGCCGGGGATGTAGCGGTAGCCGGCGTGCGGCAGGTCGATCGTCGCGCCCATTGGGTTTCTCCTGTTATGTTTCCGGCAACGCCATGCGCCGGATGGTGCCCGTCGTGCTGTGGCCTTCTTCCAGCGTGACCAGCAGCACCTCGCCGCCCCAACCCATGACCTCCCGGGCGCCGACGACCTGATCCACGGTGTAATCCGATCCTTTGACCAATACATCGGGCTTCAGCGCCTGGATCATCTCCAACGGGGTGTCCTCGTCGAACAGCGTCACCAGATCCACCGGCGCCATCGATGCCATAACGATGGCTCGGGCGGTCTCGCTTTGCAGCGGGCGGTTCGGCCCTTTCAGCCGCTTGACCGAAGCATCGGTGTTCAACGCCACGATCAGCCGGTCGCAGGCGGCGCGCGCCTCCGACAGCAGGCGAACATGGCCCGGATGGATCAGATCGAAGCAGCCATTCGCGAAACCGACGCGCAGCCCCATTTCGTGCCAGGTTTCGACCTGCGCCATGGCTTCGCCAAGCGTCGCGACCTTACGGTCGGTCACCGCCAGGTCGCGCCGGTGCAGCGCGCCCAGCAGTTCCTGGCGGGTGACCGTCGCGGTGCCCTGTTTGCCAACCGAGATGCCGGCGGTGACGTTCGCAAGCCGAGCGGCGTCGGGCAGCGAGGCGCCGGCCCCCAGCGCGACGGCAAGCGCGGCCACCAGCGTATCCCCCGCGCCCGACACGTCCGCGACCTCCCGGGCTCGGGTGGGCAGATGCATGGCATCGCGGTCGCGCCGGACGAGGGTCAGTCCCTTGGCCGAACGGGTGACCAGCACGGCCTCGCCCTGCGTGGCGGCAAGGGCGGCGCGTCCGGCGGCATCGGCCTCGGCGTCGTGTTCTGCCCCGATCCGGGTGGCGGCGCGGACTTCGTGCTCATTCGGGGTCAGGATCGTGGCGCCGCGATAGGCGCTGAAATCGGCGCGTTTGGGGTCGGCGATGACGATGCGCCCCGCCTGGGCGGCCAAAGCGAGCGTTGCCGTCAGCACCCGGTCGCATAATACCCCTTTGGCGTAGTCCGACAGGACAACGATGTCGGTACGCCCAAGCGCAGCTTCGACCCGGGCGATGACGGCGGTGGCGGTCTCGGCGTCCAGCGGTGCGACAACTTCTTCGTCGAGGCGCAGCAACTGGTGCGAGCCGGCCATGAACCGGGTCTTCGCGGTGGTGGGGCGGTCGGACGCGATCGTCAGGCTGGACACGATATTGGGGGTGTCGGTCAGCAATGCCCCGATCTCCGCCCCGGCGACATCGGCGCCCACGACCCCGATCAGTTCGGCGTGTCCCCCCAGCGTCGCCACGTTCAGCGCTACGTTGGCCGACCCACCCAACGTCGAGCGACGTTCGTCGGGCCGCAGAACGGGGATCGGCGCTTCGGGGGACAGGCGCGACACGGCCCCCGTGACGTAGCGATCCAGGATGACGTCGCCCACGACCAGCACCCGCGCGCGCGGGAAATGCCGCACGATGTCCGCGAGGCCGGTGTCGCCTTGAGGATGGTCACTGTCCGCCATAAGGCCCGTCTTCCTGTTGTCGTGCCTGCCCGATAGCACCCCCAACCGGAGCCCGCACCGGTAAAAAATGCGGTCGAGGCGGTTCCCATCGGTCGCCGCCGCTTGTATTCATTCCCGGTGTTTTCGTCTTTGGGGCCAGTGCCCATCAGCCCGGAGCAGTCGTGAAATACATTCCTCCCTTCGATCTCATCCGGCGTTCGGTGGAGATATCCACCATACGCGGCGAATTGCGGGTCAATGTCTCCTACGACGATTTTCTCCGTTTGTTGAAAAAGATGATCGTGGGGATCGACGTCGATGAGGAATGGTACCTGCGCACCTATGAGGACATAGCCGAAGCCGTCCGGTCGGGGGCGATCAGCTCCGCGCGGCACCATTTCGTGGAGGATGGTTACTTCGAAGGCCGGCTGCCCTTCCCGATCGGGGTCGATGAGCAGTGGTATATGAGCCAGTACCCCGATGTCGGCGACAGCGTGCGGCGCGGGCTTTTGCCATCGGCCCAGACCCACTTTGACGAGGACGGGTACCGCGAGGGGCGCCTGCCCTTTGGAATGTAGCCGTCCGTGCTACAAGCCCGACCGAACAGACGATATCCGAAGGTAGGTCGTGCATGAAGGCGTTTGTCGGGCAAGGCGCGAACGGATCGGCGCGAGGTTGCCCATGACCCGCAACCCCCGCACCTTGCCTGCCGGAACGACTGCGCGAGGCCACCGGCGCAGGCCGATCAGGATCGAGGTTGATCCGGCTGTGTCCGGCGGATTTTTGCTGGGCCGGTTCGATGTGTTGATCCGGGGAGCGGTTGTCTCCGCTTCGGCCGTCGAGGAAATCGATCTGCTGATGGGCGGTGCGCCAGTCAGCACAGCGCGTTACGGCGATCCAGACCGGCGGGCGGGGAAATACGGCTTCCATTTCAACCTGCCGCGTTTGCGGGCGATGGCCGGCGGCTACTACAACCTGAGTATTCGCGCACGCACGGTCGATGGCGACGTGCACGAGGAAGCCTATGAACTGGCAGTCGCGCCGGACGATCCGGCCCCGGTGAGCCTGCTGTCCGGGGCCGTGCGAAGGCCGAAGGCGGGGCCGGGGCCGATGCCGCCGGTCATCGTCTACGTCGAACAAGCCGACATCGATGCTGACGGAACCGTTGTGGTGAAGGGCTGGGCGGTCTCGACGGCGGCGCCGGCTACGGTTCAGGTATATGTCGGCGACAGCCAGATTGCCGCCGCCGCGCCGGGGGAGGAACGCGATGATGTCGCGAAGGCCTATCCGGACTACCCGAATGCCGCCCTGGCGGGATTTAGCCTCTCGGTGCGCGTCGATGATCCGCAACGCCAGGCGCGCGCGGTGCGGGTCGAAACCCTTGGCCCCCGCGGCATCGCCCATGCGGTCGCGGTGCCGCTGGAGCGCCTGTCCAGCCGCGGGCCCGCGCCCGCGGCGGCTGCACCGGGGCCAGTCATCCCCACGGCGGAACCCGTCGCGCGGCATCCGATCCACATGTTCTGCGACAGCGTGACCTTGGCGGAGGACGGCTTTCTCACGCTGTCCGGATGGGCGACATGTGCCGACGATATTTCCACGGTGCTGATTTATCTGGACGGTATTTTGGTTGGTGAAGCGGAGCGTGGCCGCGAACGTCCCGATGTCGCGAGGCATTACGGAGCCATTCCGTCTTCGGCCCGTGCCGGATTCGAATTTCGTCGGCGCATGGCCGACACGGTGGGAACCGAACATACGGTGCGCCTGCTGGTGCGCAGCGGCGCGGGGGAGGAACGGGAGGAAACCCTCGCCATCTCGTCGATTACGCCGGTGGCGACTGTCGCCCCATCCGGCCCGGCGTTCGATTCGACCGAACCCGAGGAGTTTCGGTTTCAGCTCGATTCGCCACGGGTCGTGGACGGCGCCGCCGTCGCGATCGTCACCCGGCGCTTGACCGTCGAAGGGTGGGTGTTGGCGCGATCCGGCGTCGCTGGGGTCGACGTCGTCCTGAACGGCCAGCGTCTGGGGGAGGTTCATTACGGCCTCGTCAGGCAGGATGTCGGAATGGCGTTTCCCGACTGGAACAATGCCAACCGCGGGGGATTCGTCTTCCATTGTCCCCCGCGCAGCTTGCGCAATGGAGTGCACGACCTGCGCATGGAAGTACGCGCCAAAAACGGCAACGTTCTTACCCAGTCGTTCAGGATCGAGGTGCAAAAAGCCGAGGATGAGGACAATATCGCCCTCATCCGGCGCCGGGTGTCGCGGGTGGAAAGCGATATGCTCGATGCCATACTGGCCGATCTGACGGGCACCGGCATGCCGTTGCGGTTCGCGCTGTTTCTGCGCCAGTCCGGCGCGGTCGATCCCGACGCGCTTTCAGCCACGCTGAATGCGCTGCGGCTGCAATGTTTCCGCGATTGGCGACTCACGATCCTCGCGGACGACCCGGCGAACCGGGCCCCGGTCGCCGCCGTCCTGGACACCTTTGGCGAAGCGTTCGCGGCGATGGCGACCATCGTCGCACCGGACGACGAGGCATGGCGGGAACCGCTGGGGCCCGACGGCGGGCTGGTCGGTTTCCTCTGTCCCGGCGACGAACTGGGGGCCGACGCCCTGATCGAATTTGCGCTGGCTCGGAGATTGCGGCCGGCTGCCGACTTCCTTTATGCCGATGAGACGAGACTGAGTGTTGTCACTCAGGAACGGGAGCCGTTCTTCAAACCGGACTTCTCCCCCGACCTGTTGTTGTCCACCAACTATATTGGGCGGCCATGGGTGGCTGACGCCTCCGTGATCAATCGGCTTCTGGTCGCGCCAGCCGATCTGGCCAGCACCGGCGAATACGATCTGGTGCTGCGCGCGACCGAAGCGGCCGGAAACGTCCATCATATCCCTAAAATTTTGTGCGCGCGTGGCCCGGCGGCGCTCGACAGCGATGAAACAGGCATGGAAGCCCTGACAAGGGCGGTCAAACGCCGGGGCATAGTCGCTGATGTGCTGCCGACACCGGTCGCGGGCACTTGGCGCGTCAGGCGGGCGTTGACCTCGACGCCCAAGGTTTCCATCGTCATCCCGACCTGCGCCGCGCACGGGTATATCGAGACCTGTATCGAAACCCTGCGGGCGACGACCCGCTATCCGAATTTCGAAATCATCGTCATCGACAATATTCCGGTCAGCCAGATGGCATGGAAGATCTGGTTGCGGAAGCATGCCGACAAGATCGTCGACATGCCGCTGGCGTTCAACTGGTCGCGCTTCAACAACACCGCGGTCGACGCCGCCGATGGCGAATTCGTGCTGTTCCTCAACGACGATACCGAATTCGATCAGCCGGATTGGCTGGACGCGCTCATGGAGCATGCGCAGCGCGCCGCGGTTGGGGTCGTCGGCGCAAGACTGCTCTACCCCGACCGCAGGGTGCAGCATGCGGGTATGTTCTTGGCACGCAATGGCATTGGTCGCCACGCATTCCGTTTCGAAAAAGAACACGACCCCGGGTATTTCGGATTATCGCTGACCCAGCGCAACACGATCGCCGTCACCGGCGCTTGCATGCTGGTCCGGCGGTCGGTGTTCGACGCCCTGGGGCGCTTCGATGAAGCGCATGAAATCGTCAACAATGACCTCGATTTTTGTCTGCGGGCGCACCAGGCGGGGCTGCTGACCGTCTACACACCCTACGCGACGGTCATTCATCACGAACTCGCCAGCCGGGAGGGGTTGGAGGACGTCTACGACCTGGGCCATTTCAACAGCCAATGGCGGACCAGATTCGCGGCGGGGGATCCGTATTTCAACCCGAATTTATCGCGTAATGCCGATGATTACCGATTGGACGACGAGCCGGTGGAAGTGGTGCACCCCGGCTATCCGCTGTTTCGTACGGACGATATCCAACGCATACTGGTCGTGAAACTCGATCATATCGGGGATTTCGTCACCGCATTGCCTGCGATCCGATATTTGCGGCGTATTTTTCCCCACGCGGAAATCAGTGTTCTCGCGGGGCCGGCATCGCACGCCTTCGCCAGTATGGAACCGGCGATCGACGAATTCATTGAATTCTCTTTCTTCCACAGCCGTTCGCAATTGGGGGAACGAGGCCTAACGCCTGACGATTTTGCCGGACTCGCTGAGCGATTGAAACCGCGACGTTTCGATCTTGCCGTCGATTTGCGAAAGCACACATCGACCCGCGATGTCCTTCGCTACACCGGTGCCCGGTTTCTCGCGGGTTTCAACTACCTCGGCCAATATCCGTTTCTGGATATTTCGTTGGAGTGGGACGGCGACCGGGGATTGCAGCGCAAGCATGTGCATGTCATCGACGATCTGATGATTCTGGCCACGGCGATCGGCCGAGCGACGGGGGCCGGCCGGGCGCCGATTCAGGGCAATTTCGAACCATTGCCGGTGGATGAATTTCCGGAACAGATACAAAAAATATTCGATAAACCGGTCGTCGCGGTGCATCCCGGCGCCGGCAACATCACCAAGCAGTGGCCGGTCGAGCATTTCTCCGCTCTGATCGATCTGTTGATTGAACGGAACGGTGTCAATGTGTTGCTGATCGGCGGTCCGGATGAGGTCGGGATCGCTGATACGCTTCGAGAAAGCGTGCTTCACAAGGGGGCCGTTGCCTCCATGGCCGGGCAGACTTCGCTGGTCATGCTGCCGCGCGTCCTCGCTGCCTGCGTGCTGTATATCGGTAACGACAGCGGCCCCAAACACATCGCGGCCGCCATGGGCATGCCGACGATCGGAATTCACTCCGGGGTGGTCGACGCCGCGGAATGGGGCCCGGTGGGCCCGCGCGCGGTGGCGGTGCGGCGAAATATGACCTGTAGCCCATGCTATCTCGCGGACGCCGCCGACTGCCCGCGCGCTCTCGCCTGCCTGCGCGGCCTCGACGCCACCCACGTCCACAACTTGGCCGAAGTCCTGCTCGGTCGCACAACCGCCCGATCCCGACCGCTTGGGCGCCCCGACGCCGGGCAACAGGCCCAGGAGGCACCGTGATGCAAGATACCGAACTGCTGGAACTCGCGGCCGGCCTCGCCTTGCGCGCGGCAGCCGTCATCCTCGAAATCCGCGCACGCGGGTTCGCGGTCGAGCGCAAGGAAGACCGCTCGGTCGTCACCGAGGCCGATCGTGCCGCCGAGGAACTCATCGTCGCCGGACTGCGTGACGCCTGCCCGGATATTCCCGTGATCGCCGAGGAAGAGGTTGCCGGCGGTCGGATCACCGCGGCGGCTCATCGGTTCTGGCTGGTCGATCCGCTGGATGGGACGCGGGAGTTCACCTCCGGCAGCGATGATTTCGCGGTCAACATCGGTCTGGTGCGGGATGGGCGTGTCGCATTGGGCGTCGTCGGCGTGCCCGCGACCGGCGAACTGTTCGGCGGCATCGTGGGCCACGGCGCCTGGAAGCGTGTGGGCGGCCAACAAATCGCGATCCGCACCCGCGCGGTGCCGCCCGAAGGCGTGACCGTCGTCGCCAGCCGCCACCATGGTGCCGGTCCCGAACTCGATGCGTTCCTGGCGGGACGCAGCGTCGCCGCGATCCGCAACTATGGCTCCAGCCTGAAGTTCTGCCGATTGGCCGAAGGGATCGCCGATCTTTATCCGCGCTTCGGGCGGACGATGGAATGGGACACCGGGGCGCCGCAGGCGGTGCTGGAAGCGGCGGGAGGATCGGTGCGCACCGTCGGCGGAAGCCCGCTTCTGTACGGCAAGCCCGGCCGGGAAAACCCGCATTTCATCTGCTCGGGTGCCGGTTGACAGCAGCTTAACCGTTCTATGATGTCCGCTTGGTTACAACAGGCTGCGATTCATGCTTCTCGTCGTCGATGCGGGCAACACCAACGTCGTCTTCGCCGTCCATGACCCCTCGGGCTGGCGCGGGGTCTGGCGCATCCGCACCGATGCCCAGCGCACATCCGACGAATACGCCGTCTGGCTGCTCACCCTCCTGACCCATAGCGGCCTCAAGCCCGGCGATGTCGAAGCGGCGGTGATCGGCACCGTCGTCCCCGCCGCGCTCTATCACCTGCGCCGGCTCTGCCGGGAATGGTTCAACGTGGAGCCTCTGGTCGCCCGAGCAGCGCTGGATTGGGGGTTCGAAATCAAGGTGGACAACCCGAATGAGGTCGGGGCGGACCGCCTGCTCAACGCTCTCGCGGGGCACCGGCAGTTCGGCGGGCCGCTGATCGTGGTGGATTTCGGCACCGCCACCACCTTCGACGTCGTGGATGCGAGCGGGGCCTATCTGGGCGGGGTGATCTGTCCCGGCGTGAACCTCTCGTTGGAGGCTTTGCATCAGGCGGCGGCGCGCCTCCCGCGCATTGGCATGGGCCGTCCCCAATCGGTGATCGGCCGGGCGACGGTGCCGGCCATGCAATCGGGTGTGTTCTGGGGATATATCGGGCTGATCGAGGGGCTTCTCGCCCGCATCATGGGCGAATTCGGCTGCAAGATGAAGGTGATCGCCACCGGCGGCCTGGCGCCCCTGTTCTCCGAGGGCACGACGATGATCGATCACATCCTGCCCGACCTGACCCTGGATGGTCTGCTGATGCTCGCGGAACGCAACCCCGCGCCCCCGATCCCGCGGGAGCGAAGCCGGATGATCGAGCCGGAATAGCAGGCAAACCGCGATAAACTCGACGCGGGCGGTGCATCGCATGTATAGGGCCTCCGACATGTATTGCACTGACAGGATTTCATGAACGCGGCGATTGGCGACCTTGCGTTCCTGCCTTTGGGCGGAACGGGCGAAATCGGGATGAATCTCAACCTCTACCGCTGCAAGACGCCAAAAGGCGACCGTTGGCTGGCGGTGGATTGCGGTATCGGCTTCGGTGGTGCGGAACACCCCGAGGTCGAGGTGATGACGCCCGATCCCGGCTTCATCGCGGACCGGCGGGATGCGCTGGTGGGCCTGGTGATCACCCACGCACACGAAGACCATCTTGGCGCGGTGGCACATCTGTGGCCGCAACTGCGCTGCCCGGTCTACGCAACCCCCTTCGCCGCGAGCGTGCTGCGCCGCAAGCTGGGCGAGGCCGGGCTGGTCCGAGACGTGAAGCTGAACGTGGTACCGCCGGGTGGGGAGATCGCCCTGGCGCCGTTCAAGCTGCGTTTCATCCGGATGTCGCACTCGATCCCGGAATCGCAGGCGCTGGTGATCGACACGCCCTATGGCGTGGTCCTCCACACCGGTGACTGGAAGCTCGACCCCACGCCGCTGCTCGGTCCCCCCTCCGATGAGGCCGCGTTGGCCGCCCTGGGGGAACGGGGCGTGCTGGCCATGGTCTGCGATTCCACCAATGCGATGGTGGAAGGGACCTCCGGCAGCGAACTCGATGTGCGCCGCAGCCTCACCGCGCTGATCCGGGGCATTCGCCGGGGACGGGTCGCGGTGACCTGTTTCGCCAGCAACGTCGCGCGTATGGAAAGTATCGCGATCGCGGCCAGGGAAGCGGGGCGCAGCACGGCCCTCGTTGGCCGCTCGCTGCGCAACATGGACGCGGCGGCGCGGGAATGCGGTTATCTCAAAGGTCTGCCGCCATTCCTGACCGAGGATGACGTGGACGACGTCTCCGACGACCACATCGTGCTGATCGTCACCGGCAGCCAGGGCGAACCGCGCAGCGCTTTGTCCCGAATCGCGATGGACACCCACCCCCGGGTCGCCTTGGGGGAAGGCGATACGGTCATTTTCTCCTCCCGCATGATCCCCGGCAATGAACGCGCGATCGGCACGGTTCAGGACCATCTGGTGCGGCGCGGCGTTCACCTCATGACCGACGCGGACCACATGGTGCACGTCTCCGGCCATCCCGCGCGCGACGAGTTGCGGCGGCTCTATGCTTTGGTGAAGCCGAAATTCTCGGTGCCAGTGCACGGCGAATGGCGGCATCTGTCGGCGCATGCGGAACTGGCGCGCGAACTGGGGATCGAGCCCTTCCTGATGGAAGACGGCGACATCCTGTCTTTGTCCGGTAACCGGCCAGAGATCGTCGACAGTGCGCCGGTCGGGCGCCTCGTGATCGACGGCGCCCGGTTGGTGCCGCTGAAGGGGGAGGTGATGAACGCCCGCCGCCGGATGCTGTACAACGGCGTCGTCCTGGCGAGCCTCGCGGTCGATGAATTCGGCAGCCCGGTGGGACGTGCGAAATTGAGCGCCCCTGGCTTGTTCGATGCTGACGACAGCGAAACCGATCGGGTGATTTACGAGTTTACCGACGCCGTCTCCGACCTGCCGGCGAACATCCGCCGGGACGATGTTGCCTTGCTCGAAGCCGCGAAAACCGCGCTTCGGCGCGCACTGGGCAAGCGGTTACAGAAGCGGCCTCTGGTGGATGTGCACTTGCTTCGAGTGTGAGGCTCGGCGATGAACTGGTTTTCCGGTGTGGTGCTGTACATCATGATCTGGATGGTGACACTGTTCGCGGTGCTGCCAATCGGGACACAGCCAAGGCCCGACGCGGACGGTGCGACCGGTTGGCGCGGCGCCCCGTCGCAGGCGCGCATGTGGCGGAAGGTGCTGATCACGACGATCGTAGCCGCGATATTGTTCGCGGCGGCGTTCGTTGCGATCCAGGAGGATTGGCTGAGTTTCCGCCACGGGATACTGGCGGGTCAGTAAACCCCCGCCCGCCGAAGCGGGCAGGGGGCAGCCTGTTATTGACCGATATATTTCCGGAATTCGTTCAGGACGACCTTCCAACGGTCGACGTCGTTGGTCAAAGCCTCGGTCGTGGCGCCATGTTCGACGTCGACGTCCATTTCGACCCACGGATCCTTTTCGTCGTCCTGATAAACCCGGCCAAAGCGCTTCGTGCGATTCCATTGCGCCGCCTGCGTAGCCTTGAATTTGCCGTTCATCGCGAAACCGGCCGCGTACTGAATCGACTTGCAGCGCGGCTTGCCACCGCACTCATAAAAATACACGCTGAATTTCGCGCCTTCGAGCATGCTTTTGATCAAAGGATCGCCGTCCCGGTCGGTGGTGATTTCGGTTTGGAAGCCCATGTCCTGCAGCGAGCGGGCCACCTCCTGAACGGTCACTCCGCCATCGGGTAACGATCCGGCGGACGCAGCGACCGGCAGCAGCAACGGTAAGAGCAAGAACAAAATCCGGCGCATCGTGATTCTCCTGGTGTGGTGCCCTGGGGGCCGGATCCGATGCTACCCAATCCGTCGCGGCTTTGCACCCGTCCGATATGGCCAAGGTTGCCAGAAGCCGATTTTCGATTCACTTTTTCGACATCAACGACCAAGGACAGCCAAGATGACTGAAAACCCGCGGTGGAAACGCAGGCCCCCAGGATCGACCTGGGGCGATTTCGGGCCCGACGATCAGCTGGGGCGGCTCAATCTCGTGACCGCGGAAAAAGTGCTCCAGGGCATCGCCGAGGTGAAAATCGGCAAGAATTTCTGCCTGTCGCTGCCTTTGGACTACCCAGGTGGCAATATCATCAATCCGCGGCGCCATCCGCCGGTGCTAACCCCGACGCAACGCCCCGGCGCGCCGAACATGAACTATCCGTTGCGCTGCGACGACCCGACGGCGCTGGACGTGGTCTGCGACGACCAGGTGCTGCTGACGCTGCAATATTCCACGCAATGGGATTCGCTGTCGCATGTCGGCCAGATGTTCGACACCCAGGGCGACGGGATCATGCGCGATGTCTTCTATAACGGCTATCGAGCGGGGGAGGACATCATCGGCCCCGTGACCTTCGATGCGAAGGGCAACCAGACCCCGACCAACCAGCAGTCCGGCGCCCGCAAACTCAGCATCGAGAACATGGCCGTCTCCTGCGTGCAGGGCAGGGCCGTGATGATCGATCTGGAGGCGCATTTCGGCCGTTCCGGCCACATCGTCGGGTATGAGGACCTGATGATGGTGCTGGATAAGGATAAGGTCGTCGTCGAACCCGGCGATTTCGTCTGCATCCGCACCGGCTTCGCCCAACTGCTGCTCGACATGAAAAAGCAGCCGGACCCGAAGGTGCTGTTCTCCACCACCTCCGCCTTCGACGGGCGTGATCAGCGGCTGCTCCAGTGGATCACCGACAGCGGCGCGGTGGCGCTGCTCGCCGATAACTACGCAGTCGAGTGCACACCGTCCCGCCCGTGCCTGGATGATTTCTGCGCCACCCTGCCGCTGCACGCCCACTGCCTCTTCAAGCTGGGCTGCTACCTCGGTGAGATGTGGTACCACACCGAACTCGCGGATTGGCTGCGGGCGAACGGGCGCAACCGGTTCCTGCTGACCGCCCCGCCGCTGCGTCTGCCTGGCGCGGTCGGCTCGCCCGCCACCCCCGTCGCTACGGTGTAGCGAGGTCCCGGGTCTTCGCCTGCAGGCTGGCGATCAGGGCACCCGCGCCCCCCTGCGCCAGCAGCCGGCGAAAATCGGAACGCTGCACCGCCACCCGGCTGATGCTGCCGTCGGCGAGCACGTCCACGACCCGCCATCCGCCGCTCCGCGTCCGCATCACGTAGTCCAGCTCATGCGCCTCCCCGCCGGTCGGGATGATCCGGGTCGTCACCACCAGATCCCCATTGGCGAGGGCGCGCGTGTCCGGCCGCACGTCGAACCGTTGGCCGTTATAACGGCGATCGAAGCGAGCAACACCGTTCGGCGATTCATGGCGAGTACCTTTCAAATCCGGTCTGTCTCATGGCGCGATACCTAACATATGCACTGCGGCACCCGACGACGTGCATAGGCGCCATGCCCATGTCACGGGGATGTCATAGCCGCTCGCCCTTCTCCCCCGGCCCCGGAATGTCATATGGAGAAGTGCGCGACGGGAGATGTGGATTGTCGATTAAAGACGCAGCCCTGCGGCTGGCAGACACGGCCGCGTCGATGTTCGGCCTGCTCGGCCGCCCGATCGACGCCGGCGCGCTGTTGACCAAGGCGATCGCCGAAACCGGGCTGTCCGATTTCGGTGACGACACCTTCATGGACCCTTTGCGCACATTCCTCGCCTCCTGTGCGGCCGAGGCCGATCTTGGGGTGGTCGGACAGGCCGCGACCAAGTGGGACGTGCTGCGTTTCCTGGTCAATCTGTTGCGCCTCCGCGATGCCGAACGCCAGCACAGCGGCATCCTGCGGGAAGAAATCCGACAGCCGATCTTCATCACCGGCCTGCCACGCAGCGGCACGACCTTCCTGCATCGCATGATGATGGCGGACCAGCGCAACCGGGCGCCGCTGGTGTGGCAGACGATCCAGCCCTACCCGGACCTCGGCCTTCGGCCCGGCGCGCGCGACACCCGTATCGCCCGCGTCGCCCGCAATCTGCGGATGTTCGAATATCTGGCGCCGGAGTTCAGGGCGCTGCACCCGCTCGATGCGACTTCGCCGCAGGAATGCAGCGAGATCAACGCGCATGTGTTCCGCAGCATGCGTTTCGATTCCAACTACCATGTGCCGGCATACCGCCACTGGCTGGACGCGGATATCGAGCGGCACATGCCCGCCTATCGGTTCCATAAGCGTTTCCTCCAACATCTGCAGCATCAGGCGCCGGATGCTGGGGCGCAGTGGGTGCTGAAATGCCCCGAACATCTGTTTGCGCTGCGTGCCATTCGCGCCGTTTATCCCGATGCCCGCCTGGTGTTCGTGCATCGCGACCCCGTCAAGGTCCTGCTCTCGGTCGCGAAATTGACCGAGGTGTTGCGGCGCCCGTTCTCACGACATATCGATTCTAAAATAATTGGCCGGGATGAGAGTGCCCGCTGGCTCGACGGCGCGCGCCGGATGATGGCGGCTGGGGACGATGCCGGTCTGCCGCGGCCGGTGTGCCACGTGCACTACATCGACCTCGTGACCGATCCGGTCAGCACGGTGGATCAGGTCTACCGTCACTTCGGCATGACCCTCGATGAGCCATCCGTTGCCGCGATGGGCCAATACGTCATGGACCGCCCGAAAGGCGGATACGGCCCCCGGGACTATCGATTCGAGGATCACGGTCTGAACGCCGCCGAGGAGCGTGAGAAGTTCCTGCCCTACATGATACGCTTCGGCATCGCCCCCGAGGCGCTGCCCGGCCCGCGCGACGCCGTCCAGCCCCGCAGCGGGAGCCAGCCGGAGCAGTCGCTGTCCGGCTAGAACGTGATCGCCAGAGGTGGAACCACACGGCGGCGTGAATCACGCGATCAAACAAACTAGAGCGTGATCGCCAGAGGTGGAACCACACGGCGGCGTGAATCACGCGATCAAACAAGGACTTATATCAACCTGCGATGATTTGGACTCGCTCGACCGTCCAGTCTCCACCGTCATACCGGCGTATGCCGGTATCCACGCCTTTGTTCCAGCACGAAAATCGTGGATGGTGGCATGCACCGCCATGACGTGAAGACGACCCTGGAGGGTCGAATTCAAGGCAGACTGGTATTATAGAGCACGATTGGGTCAACTTGACCCTACCGCGCTCTGGACGGTGCCGGTCCGCGCCCGCAACCGAAACAACGGATGGTGGTCCGGCTGCGTCGTGACGATCCCGACCGGCAGCACCGGACGATCGCCCTCCAGCGAGATATCGAACCGTTTGACGAACGCCGACAGCACGATCGTCGCTTCCGCCAGCGCGAATTGCGCCCCAACGCACACGCGAGGCCCCGTGCCGAACGGCATGTAGGAAAATCGGGGCGGGGCAGGGGTGTCGGGTGAAAACCGGTCAGGGTCGAACGCATCGGGATTTTGCCAGAGCGCGTGGTGCCGGTGCAGAATCCACGGCGCGATCATGATCAGATCGTTGCGCCCGATCTTGTGCTGACCGGCCTGATCCGGCCCGATCGCCTCCCGCACGATCAGGAAGGCGGCGGGGAACAGGCGCAGTGTTTCGTTCAGCACCATCCGCGTCCGGGTATCTGGATCGCTGGCCAGCTTGTCCTGCTCCACCTTGTCCTGCGCCAGCAGCGTCAGTGCCCAGAACAGCGTGACCGCCGTCGTTTCATGCCCCGCCAGGATAAGTGTCGCCACCTGATCCCGCAGTTGCTCGGCGCTGAACCCGGCCCCCGTTTCCGGATCCCGCGCCGCGCGCAGCAGATCGAACAGATCGCGCGGCACCTCCGGCGGTGGCGTGGCCAAGCGGTCGCGCATGATAGCCTCGATCAGGCGCATCCACCGCTTCTGGAACCGCCGGCGACGCAAATCGCCAAGCGTCGGAATCGCCGGCGGCAGCAGGAGGTCGAGCATGCTCGGGCGGGCGTGGTGGACCGCGAATTCGTTCAGCAATGCCCGCATCTCCCCGCCGAAGCGCGCAACTTCGAGGGAGAACATCGACCGCCCGGCGATTTCCAGCGTCAGGTTCTGCATGAATTCCAGCAGGTCCCGCGGTTCGCCGATTTGGCCGTGCAAAGTTTCCAGCGCCTCATCGGTGGTGGCGACCATATGGCGGGTCAGCAACGGCATCATGCGCGGCGCCAAAGCGGGCGCGACGGTGCGGCGCTGCAATTTCCAGTCATCGCCCTCGGCGAGCAAAAGACCCTTGCCGGTAATCGGCTTCAGAATCCGCACCGATGCGGGGGAGCGGCGGTAGTTCCCGGGATTGTCGACCAGGACGCGATGGATGGCGTCGGGTTCGTTCAGAATGTAGTTGATCCGGCCCGCCAGACTGCGCCGCATGAAGGGCTGCTCGTAGACGTCCACCGGCCAGGTCGAGAGCGCATTGGTACGCAATGCCCGCAAAAGCGGCCGGAAACCCAGGGGTTTCTCGGGGATGAACGGTTTCGCGGGCACGAACATCGACGTGGGCTTTCGATCGGTCACTCCGCGGCCTTCAAATCCGGTGCGAAGGCCGGCAGTTCGGCCCGCAACGAGCCGTCCATGGGCTTTGGCCACCACCGGTGCTCCCAATCCGCCTGGAATTTTCGCAGCGTCGGCATCGCCTTCTCCGCGAACAATTTGGTATTGTAACGCGTCAAATCCTTGTTCATGTTGCCGAATTGCATCAACAACATCAAATTCCCGACATTCAGATTTTCCGCCAGTTCCACGATCTGCTCAGTCACCTGGCTGGGGGAACCGATCACGATATAGCCGGCATCGACAAGATCTTTCATCGCCGTCGGACGGGCAACGGTGCGCAACGCCGCCGCGCTGACCTGGCTGGACAGCCCCGATCGTTGGGTCGCCTCGGTCGAATAGCCCGGCGGGGTGGCGAAGCGCGGGTCGAAATGCAGGCATCGACCGAAGAAATATTCCGCCGCCTCGGTATACATATCCATCGCCTGATCGTGGCTTTCAGCCACCGCGATGGTCTGCGCGAAGGCTGCCCGGTAGGGGTTCCGATCCTTGCCGAGGCGATCCATCTCTCCCCAGAACCCGTCCATCGTCGCTTTGCCGGCCTTGTGGCCGTAGTAGGACAGATAGCAGTAGACGTAGTCCATCTCGGCGCACCACTGCCAAGTTTCCACCGAACCGCCGCCGGGAATCCAGATCGGCGGATGCGGCCGCTGGATCGGGCGCGGCCAGATGTTGACGTAGCGCTGTTGATTGAACCGCCCGTTGAACGCGAACGTTTCGCTGTCCTGCCAGGCGCGCATGATCAGGTCGTGCGCCTCCAGATATCGTTCCCGCAGCATCGACGGGTTCTGCCCGTAGGCGTAGCAATCGTCCATCGGCGTGCCAACCGGGAACCCCGCGATCAGCCGCCCGCCGGATATGACATCGAGCATCGCGAATTCCTCCGCCACCCGCGTTGGCGGATTATACAGTGCGATCGAATTGCCCATGACGCAGATCGTCGCGTCGGTCGTCCGCCGAGCCAGCGCCGAGGCGATCAGGTTGGGCGAAGGCATCAGCCCGTAGCCGTTGGAATGATGCTCGTTCACGCAGATCGCATCGTAGCCGCAATCCGCGGCGTATTCGAGCTCGTCCATGAAATCGTTGTACATCAGATGCGCGCGCTTCGGATCGAACAACGAAGAATGAATATCCACCCACACCGACGGATGCTTCTCTTTGAAGTCTTCCGGCAGTTCGGTGTACGGCATCAGATGGAACCACATCAGCTTCATGGATCGGACCTCCTGGCGCCGAGTAGACCATCGGGCCAGCCTCGCCGCAATCAAAACGGTGGAAATTGCGATGACGGATCGCGTGGCGGTCGAGCATATCGACAGCGACATACCGGGCATCACGGGCGTCGAAAACATGCGTCCGTTCGTCGCCGACATCCGGTCACCCGTATCGACATTCCCGTCAACAACGCCGGCGTGACTCACGCGATCAAACATGGATTTATGGAGCACGGTAGGATCGCCTTGACCCTATCGTGATCAATGAGCCCCGCCTCTGGGTCGTGGTACGGGCACGCGTGCGCGACCCCAGTCCCCTATCGCGCCGCCGCGCGGGCCGCCAGCGCCTGTGCCTGCTTGAGCAGAGCGGCATATTCCGGCCGCGACTTGATCGCCTCGCCGAAGCAGCGCCGGTAGTTCGCGTCGGATTCGGTCTGGATGGCGGTGTATTTGTCGAACAGCGCCGTATCGCTGGCCTTGGTCGCCTGATATCGCTTGAAAATCGCCTCGGCTTCTTTGGTCGCGCTGTCGTATGGCGCTTTGCAATTCGGGATCTGACCGATCCGCACCGCGATGTTCTCTCGCAAAATTGCCACGAGCCCGTTGGCGGCGGCCGCGACGATCAGTTCGTTCGGCGGATTGGGGGAAACGGCATCCTGACCAAACCGCACCATCAGTACCCGAGCAAGCCCCTGTCCCGCCGGCAGCCCTGACGGCAGTTCGCCGTAGGCCGAGGCGGCGGAGTCGTCGGACAAGGCTTTGGTGTAGAAATCTTCGGTCGCGAAGGCCGCTTCCAGTGTCGCTGGCAGGCCGAGGGATTTATCCGGCCCCGCGCTGGACGCTCGCAACCAGGCCAACGCCAACGGCTCGGTCGTGACGATGCCGCTTGTTTTGCCATCCCGGGATTTGACGTTAAGCCCGTCCAGCCGACCAAACCCCATGTCCCCCGTTGTCAGCGTGTCGATGTTGAGCATGCCCGTCGGCGGAAATCCCGGCAGCTTTATCGGTCCGATCAGCTCGCGCATCATGGTTTGCAGCTTCGTCAGCGTAGCCTTTTCGCGCGCCTGGTCGGCGGGGGTTGGCTCTTTGCCGTCCGGTAAACGCAGCGACGCGATCGCCCGATCGCGCTCGGCCAGGTAGGACTCGGCAGTCGCCGCGGCGCGGGCCGGGATCGCCAAAAAGAGCAGAAACCCGACCGCGAGGAACGGCATCGCCCGGTTGCCGACCGGCAAACGGAAATTGAAAAGAAATGTCATGGTTCGCCTAGCTTAACAGATTGAAGTATCTTGCCATGCCACGCCGCGGCATCAAGTCACAACGTCGTATGCACGATGGAAAGCCCCGGATCGAAAACCCTTGACATAGCGCACCCAAACGTTCATGATACGTTCCATGGACGCCACCCCCACCAACCCGGCCGAAAATGCCCCCGCTGGGTTCACCGGGAAACCGTCCGCCTCCCAGGTCCTCCTCCACGTCATCGCCCTCCTCATCGA
>CAIRCM010000009.1 GCA_903877125.1 uncultured Acetobacteraceae bacterium
CCCCGCCCATGGCGAGGTTTGTCGCAGGGCTTCGATCCAACCAGTTACCCAGTTAAACCGCCTGCCAGCTACCGGGCCAACCGACCATTGCCCGGGTGGGACTTTCACCCACGAGGTGATCGCGTCCTTCGGGACGCACCCGAGACCGCAGAGGGTTCGCGCGTGCCTGGACTCTCGCCGAGCACTCGCCCTAACCTGCCGCCGCAGTCAAAGGATGCACCAGGACATGATTGAAATCATCCCTACCGACAGCGCCCTCGGCGCGGACGTCGCCGGCGTCGACCTGTCGGTCCCGCTGTCGGCCCACAATTTCGGGACCATTTACCAAGCCTGGATGCGCCACGTCGTGCTGCGGTTCCGCGACCAATCCCTAACCGACGACCAATTGATGGATTTCAGCCGCAATTTTGGCCCGCTGGACCGTAATCCGCGGCATGCCAAGGCTGAGCACCGGTCGATGGGCGATAGCAGCGACTACGTCAACGTCATCTCCAACGTCGTGGAAAACGGCCGCGCGATAGGCGGCTTGGGCCATTACGAGGCCAAATGGCACTCCGACATGAGCTACAATCCCGTTCCCCCAATGGCCAGCGCCCTCTATGCGCTGGAGGTGCCGCCAGCCGGCGGCGATACCAGTTTTTCCAACATGTACAGTGCGTTCGAGGCGTTGGATGAGGAGACACGCGAACGCATCGCCAACCTCACCTGCGTCCATGACAGCAGCCTCAACAGTGTCGGCCAACTGCGGGTCGGGTTCGAGGAAGTGACCGACCCCCGGCACACCCCGGGCGCCGTGCATCCGCTGGTTCGCACCCATCCGGTGACCGGCCGCCGTTGCCTGTTCCTCGGCCGCCGCCGCAACGCCTATATCTCGGGGCTGGATCTTCCCGACAGCGAGGCGCTGCTGGACGTGCTTTGGGCACAGGCGGCCGCGCCGGAACATACCTGGACACAGCAATGGCGCGTCGGCGACTTGGTGCTGTGGGACAACCGCGCCGCCCTGCACCGCCGCGACGATTTCGACGGCACCGCACGCCGCATCATGCACCGCACCCAAATCGGCGGCGACCGGCCGTTTTAAACCGCCTCCAAATCCACGCTCACCGACAGCGAATGCCGCCCGCCGCCCAGAATCACCCCCCGCACCGGGCTTAAATCGCCGTAGTCGCGGCCCCAGCCCAGCACCACGTGCTCATCCCGCACGATCAGATTGTTGGTCGGGTCCACATCGATCCACCCAAATTCCGGCCCGCACCAGACACTGACCCAGGCATGCGACTGGTCCGCCCCGCGCCGGCGCTGCTGGCCCGGCGGCGGCTTGGTCCGGATATAGCCGGAAACATACCGCGCCGGGATGCCCAGGCTTCGCAGTCCGGATATCATCATATGCGAGAAATCCTGGCACACGCCGGCCTTCTGCGCGAACACCTTGCTGACGGGGGTCGCAATCGTTGTTACCCCGGACTGGAAGCGAAAATCCTTCCGTATCCGAGCCAGCAGATCGACCACGCCCACCAGGACCCGCCGCCCCGCCGGGAAGGACTGCGCCACGTAGGCCGCCACATCGCGGTCCGCCGCGACCATCGGGCTCTGGAAGCAGAACTCCGCGGCCTGCCAGCTATCCGCCCCGCCCGCCCGCGCCGTTGCCACGCGTTCCCACGCCGGCGTGCGATCGGCATCGGGCGGCGCTGGAAATTCGACCTCCACCTCGGCCCGCAAAGTGACCGAGAACTGCGGATGCGGCACGTCCAGGAACAGCCAACTCACGCGGTTGCCAAAGTGATCCAGCGCGTCCGACTGCCGACCAGCCGCGGGATCGGCGATCAGCGCGTCGGCGATCACCGTCTGATACGGTAGCGGGCGCGGCAGCAAATGTACCATGTGGCTGGCCAGATCGACCTGGCCCGCATAGGCGAAGGTGCTGACATGTTCGACCCGGTATCTCATGCCGCCCCCCGCAACGGCGGCGTTTCCTCGCCGGTGCCGAATGTCTGGGTCGCTGGCAGCAGCGCGAAATAATGCCGGGTCACCCGATCCGACAGGTCGGCGATCGCCGCGGCATGGCGGTGCAGCACTTCCGGCAGCGCTGCCGCCGCGACAGCCTGGTCCGGCGCATCGGCCACCCGCTGCACCATGAACTGCACGTCGTCGGCGATTTCCGACACCACGTTGGACAGGACCGGATCGCCCGGACCGGCGATCTGTTCCAGCAGGTTCGCGATTGCGAGCAACTGGAATGCCAACCCGCGCGGATTGCCCTCGTCGGCGAGTACCAGATCAAGCACCGGCGCCGGCTGCAGCACGGTCAGATACCGCGTCCGATACGTGATCAGTGAATCGCAGAGTTCCAGCACCAGCTTCAACGCGGCCTCGACCCGCGACGGCGGCTGCTCCAGCGCGTACCCGACCTGGGTGCACACCGCGACCGCACGCTCCATCCGCCGCCCCAGTTCCAGGAACAACCAGCCGCCGCCGCGCACCATGTTTTCCGCCGCCAACCCGGCGAAGGAGGCCGAGAACCGCATGATCTCGGTCATCACGCTGGCGATCCCCTCGGCCTGGCCGTGCACCCGCCGGGCATGCTGGCTGATGCCGCGCAGCGCGCCGGTATAGGCGGCATACATGTCCCCGGTCAGCCGGTCCCGCACCATATCCGTCAGATGCGCGACCTCCCCGACGAGGTCGGCGATCGATCCCGGATTGGTCGCGCTTTCACGCAAACTGCCGAGCAACGCCGACATCAGCGCACTCACACTGCCGGCAACCGCGACCGATTCGGCCGGGATCAACCGCGCTTTCGCCAGACTGCGCGACAGCGCCGCCAGTTCGACCATTTCGTGCGGCATGATATCGCTGCGCGACAGGCGCGCCAGGGTTGCCCGCACCAGCCTGGCCGATCCCTCCAACCGTTCGACATACCTGCCCAGCCAGAACATGTTATCCGCCACACGGCTTGGCAGATCGGCGGTGGTGCGCTTGATCGCGACCGGCGGCGTCGGCGGCTGCGGCACCGCATGCATCGTGCCGCCGTCATCCAGCAGCACCCAGACGTCCTTGGCCACGCGGTCGCCCGACGAGACCTTCCCCTCCGAACGCGCCCCGCTCTCCACGACCCTGGCCAGCCCGCCATCCATCGCGTGCCAGGTCTGCCCGTCGAACACCAGATAGACCCGCAGCAGCACCGGCCGCGGTTCCATGCGGCCATCCTCGATGCACGGCACCACCGAAGGTGCCATCCGCGCTACCGCCGCATAACGCCACGGCCGCTCCGCGATGTCGCGCAGCAGTTCGGTTCGGGCCTGCGGCGCCATCGCCGGGACATTCATGGCATCGGTATGCCGGTTCGTCGCGGAGCGTATCTGCCAGCGACCAAGGTCGCCCATCGCCAAATCCCGGGACGCAGGATCGCCCAGCCAGAGCGTCGGCACGCTTCCAACCTTCAGCGGTTCCCCCAGCAGTGTCATCGCCAGCGAAGGCAGCCAGGCAGCCAACGCCGGTGCCTCCGCCATGCCCGCGCCAGGATCGTTGCTAATGTGAATGGACGATGACCGGCTCGCATCCATCAAACCCGTCACACCGCCGGCGCGCCCGGACTCCAGCTCCAACGGGTCCAGATGACGCGGATCCATCCGGTTCACCAGCACATCGACCCGTTGCAGACCCTTCAGCGTCTTCAGGAACACGACCCCGCCGCGCACCGTCAGGTCGCCGCCCTCGACCAGGGCGCAGGACAGCTCCCGCGCGAGCATCATGTGCTCAAACCAATGCCGGTTGCGCGTGCCGCCGGTCAGCATCGCGATGCCCGGTCCGGCCGCTGGCGGGGCCACCAGACCGGCGAACTGCAACTGCGACTGCGACTGAAACTGCGCCTGCTGGAAGCGAGCCACCCGCGCGCGCTCCTGCCCAAGCTGGATCAGCGCGGTCTGCCAGACTTCGAAGAACGGCCGCAGCGGGCGCATCTGCACCCCGCGAAACACCTCAGGCACTTCCCGGGCCAGAACATCCCGGTTTTCCAACGCATAAGCGATCCCGGCCGCGCCGATCGTGCGATCCGCGACCACCTGCCACTGACCGTCCGGTCCCCGGATCAGGTCGGCGGCATAGAAATCGATGAACCGATGGCCCGGATGCCGCGGCCGGTTGGTGTGGCAGGCTCTCACAAACCGGTCGTTCGCGAACACCATGGCAGGCGGCAGATGTCCCTCTGCCAGCAGCGTCTGCTTGCCGTAGACGTCGGCGAGGATCGCCTCCATCAGCTCCGCCCGCTGCGCCAGCCCTTCGGTCAGCGCGGCGAATTCGGACGCCACGATCGGCAGCGGCAGCGGATCGCAGCGCCACGCCTGACGGTTCGGGCTTTGCAGGATGCCGCCGACGCCGTCGTCATCGAACGCCGCGTTCAGCCGCTGCGCCTTCTCCGCCAGACCGCCCTCGCCCAAGGCCGAGAACGTGCCAAGCACCTGCCGCCAATGCGGACGCAGCCCCCGCTTGCCATCCACCATCTCATCGATGCCAGGCGGAAGCGGTTGAGCCGAGGGTCGTTGGGGTTCGACGATATCTGTCACGTTGCCATTTTGGGTTCATCTCGCCCGCGGGCGCAAGGCGTCGCAGCCGACATCAACCGAAACGCCGCAGGTCCAGCGTGCGCGGATGCTCCTTGCCCACGGCCATGGCCGGTTCCGGCATCGGACCCGGCGTATGGCCGATGGGGAAGAACCGGGCGCGACGGCGCGCTTCGGCGGCATTCGCGTTGACCGGCGCGGTCTCATCGCTGCGCCCGCCCGGATGGACCACCTGATGCGTCATGCCGCCCAGACTCCGCCCGGACCAGCGATCGTAGACGTCGAACACCAGCGGTGCCTGCAACCCGATCATCGGATGCAGCGCGCTGTACGGCTGCCACGCCTTGAACCGGACCCCCGCGACGTATTCGCCCTGCCGCTCCGTCGGTTGCAGCGGCACACCCACGCCGTTGCACGCCAGCACAAACCGTTCGTCGATCCAGCCGTTCACCTTGACCTGCACCCGCTCCGCCGAACTGTCGACATACCGAGCCGTCCCGCCGGCCGTCTGTTCCTCGCCCAGCACGTGCCAAGGTTCCAAGGCGTGACGCAGTTCCACATGGGCATCCCGCACCGTGACCTCGCCGATTTTCGGGAACCGGAACTCGGTATGCGGTGCGAACCACGCGGGATCGAGCCGAAACCCCAACTGCGCCAGTTCCCCCAGCACATCGCCGAAATCCTGCTCGGCGTAATGCGGCAGCATGAACTCGTCGTGCAGGCGCGTGCCCCAGCGGACCAGCCGACGCTCATACGGCGTCTTCCAGAACGCCGCGACCGCCGCGCGCACGAGCAGCATCTGCGCCAGCGACATCTCCGGATGCGGGGGCATTTCGAAGGCGCGGAATTCCACCAGACCGCGCCGGCCACCAGGGCCATCCGGCGAATACATCTTGTCGATGCAGAACTCGGTCCGGTGCGTATTCCCGGTCATGTCCGCCAGGATGTTCCGCAACATCCGGTCCGTCCGCCACGGCGGTACGGCCTCGAACGGTTTGATCTGCGAGAACGCGATCTCCAGTTCGTTGACGATGTCCTCCCGCGCTTCGTCGATCCGTGGATGCTGACTGGTCGGGCCGATGAACAGGCCGCTGAAGAGGTAGGAAAGGCTGGGATGGTTATGCCAGAAGCCCAGCAGCGACTTCAGCAGATCGGGCCGTCGCAGAAACGGCGAATCGCCGGGGTCCTGCGCACCCATCACCACATGGTTGCCGCCGCCGGTGCCGACATGCTTGCCGTCGATCAGGAATTTTTCCGTCGCCAGGCCGACCTGCCGTGCCTCCCCGTAAAGCTGCGTGGTCCGCTCCACCTGCTCGGCCCAGGAGCCGGCGGGATGGATGTTGACTTCGATAACGCCCGGATCGGGCGTGACCGAGAACTGCTGCAAGCGGGAATCGCTGGGCGGCAGATATCCCTCCAGCACGACCTGCTGGCCCATCTCCGCGGCCGTCGCCTCGATCGCCGCGGTCAGCGCGATCCAGTCCTCGGCCGCGTAGAGCGGTGGGAAGAACACATGGATGATACCGCCGCGGGATTCGACCGTCAGGGCGGTCCGGATCATGTCCGGCTCCCCGCGCGGATTGTTGGGCCCGACAACGGGAATGCCCTGTGGCATCGGGCGGAACCGCTCCACGCCCGGCCCAGGGTCTGGGCCGCGCTCGATCATGCGCAACGCCTGACGGGACGGAAACGCGTCGCGCGGCGCGAAGGGATCGGTCTCGAACTCCTGATACAGGTGGTCGGGATCGCCCCAGGGCAGAGAATCCAGCGGCAGGCGGAAGCCAATCGGGCTGTCGCCCGGGATCAGGAACATGATCCCGTCGCGGAACACCCAATGGCCGGACTGCCAGCGCCGCCCACCGCCGTCGATCACCCGGCGCAGCGGCAGCACGCTGCCGACCTCCGATGCCAGCCCTTGGTTAAACACCCGGACCATCCGAGCGCGGTCCAGGGGATTGGCCAGTTTGTTGTCCTCGACGATCACGTTCGCCGGCAGACGGTGTTCCTTCCACAGGTAGTAGTGGATGTCCTCATATGCCGGCTGCACGAACGCCGGATCGACCTGTAGCCGTTCGGCGAGCGACTGGCAGAACGCCTTGGCATCCTGCGCGGTCGCGCTGCCGCTGTCGTCGTCCGAGGCGAACAGACCCGGATCGGTCCACACCGGCTCCCCATCCGTCCGCCAATGCGAATACAGCGCCCAGCGCGGCAGCGGCTCGCCGGGGTATTGCTTGCCCATCGCATATTGCAGCGCCGAGCCGGGCGACCACAGCTTCGTCAGCCGGCGGATCAACCGGCCCGCGTAGGCCCGCTTGGTCGGCCCCAGCGCATCGGTGTTCCATTCGGCCGCATCGAGGTCCGTGGCGCTGACGAAAGTCGGCTCCCCGCCCATGGTCAGCCGTACGTCGCCGCTCTGCAGCGCGCGATCCACCCGGTGCCCTGTCGCCAGAATATCCTGCCACTGGCGGTCGGTGTAGGGCTTGGTGACACGCGGCGTCTCGCTGATCCGGGTCACCTGCATGTCGAACGAGAATTCCGTCTCGCAATCGTCCACGGTGCCGGAAATCGGCGACGCCGATCCGGGATCGGGACTGGCCGCCAACGGAATATGCCCCTCCCCGGCCATCAGGCCCGAGGTCGCATCCAACCCCACCCAGCCCGCGCCGGGCAGATAGACCTCGGCCCAGGCATGCAGATCGGTGAAATCGGCCGTGGGACCTTCAGGCCCCTCCAGCGGTTTCACGTCGGCGACGAGCTGAATCAGATACCCAGACACGAACCGCGCGGCGTAACCGAGGTGGCGCAGCAGATGCACCAACAGCCAGGCTGAGTCGCGGCACGACCCCTTGCTCTCGGTTAGGGTCTGTTCCGGCGTCCAAACGCCCGGTTCCATGCGTACAATATAGGCAATCCGTTCGCTGATGAGGCGGTTAAGGCTTACCAGCTTGTCAACATTGCGCATTTCCGTCCGCGGCACCGAATCGATCAGCGCCTGCAGCAGCGGGCCCGGCGGATCGAGCCGGCGGAACGGCGCCAATTCCTCCGACAACACAGGGTCGTACGCGAATGGCCAATTCTCCGCCTCGGGCTCCAGGAAGAAATCGAACGGGTTGATCGTCGCCATGTCGGCCACCAGATCGACCACGATATCGAAATGTCTCACCCGCTCGGGGAACACCACGCGGGCCATGAAGTTGCCCTGCGGGTCCTGCAGCCAGTTCAGAAAATGCGGCTTCGGTTCGATCTTCAGCGAGTACGACAGGATCGAGGTCCGCGCATGCGGCGCCGGCCGCAGCCGGATGGTCTGCGGGCCGAGCGAGACGAGGCGATCGTATCGGTAGGAGGTTCGGTGGGTCAGAGCGGCATGGATCGACATAAAGCACCTTCGGTCAGCGCCCTCCCCCTAGCACGGCTCGCGGGGATTGCCTCCCCGTCTTTCATGACAGCCATCGTAAAAATCGTCGCAAATTTCGCGCCAGCCGCAAATTCCGCGCCCCACCAACATTTTGGGCATATTTCTTGCGACCCAAACCGGGTATGCGATCATGACCCGCCGAGGTTCCCGTGGTTCGCGCCGAAGGAGATGCCGTTCCGTGCTAGACACCCAAGCCTATACGTCCAACGGCAAGGTCACGAATTTCGACGAAATGCTGCGCTCCGACGGCAGCGCCCGCGCCGCCTACCAGGAACTGGTCACTTGGTTCGGCCGCCAGTCCCAAGCCTCCTTCGAACAGAAACAGCAGGAGGCGCTGGCCATCTTCAGCCGCCTCGGCATCACTTTCGCCGTCTACGGATCGACCGAGGCCAATGAAAAGATCATCCCCTTCGATCTGATCCCCCGCATCATCTCCGCCGCCGAGTGGCGGTTCCTCGAACGCGGTATCGAACAGCGGGTCCGGGCGTTGAACGCCTTCCTGCACGATATCTATCACCGCCAGGAAATCGTCCGCGCCGGCAATATCCCTTCGGACATGGTCAATTTGAATGAGGCATTCCTGCCCGAAATGATGGGCTTCGACCCGCCCGCCAACGTCTACGCCCACATCATCGGTATCGATATCGTCCGCACTGGCGACAACGGTTTCTACGTGCTGGAGGATAATCTCCGCACCCCCTCCGGCGTGTCCTACATGCTGGAAAACCGGGAAGCGATGATGCGGCTTTTCCCCGAACTTTTCGCTGCACACCGCATCGCCCCGGTCGAGCGCTATCCCGAACTGCTGCGCCAAACGCTGGAAAGCGTCCGGCCGAAATATTGCGAGGGCGACCCTACCATCGCCGTCCTCACCCCCGGCATCTACAATTCCGCCTATTTCGAACACGCCTTCCTGGCCGACCAGATGGGGGTCGAGCTGGTGCAGGGCAGCGACCTCATCGTCGACGAAGGCGCGCTCTATATGCGCACCATCCGCGGCAAGGAACGTCTGCACGTCATCTATCGCCGCATCGACGATGCCTTCCTCGATCCGCTGAATTTTCGCCCCGATTCCATGCTGGGCGTGCCCGGCCTGTTCGACCTCTACCGAGCGGGCAAGGTCACCATTGTGAACGCACCGGGGACTGGGATCGCGGACGACAAGGCGGTCTACGCCTATGTGCCGGATATCGTGTCCTTCTATACCGGCGAGAAGCCGATCCTGGAAAACGTCCAGACCTTCCGCTGCTCGATCGAGGAAGAACGCGCCTATGTCCTCGACCGCCTCGACGAGCTGGTGGTCAAGGAAGTACACGGCTCCGGCGGCTACGGCATGCTGATCGGACCGCATGCGACCAAGGCCGAACGCGCGGAGTTTCACGCGCGGATCACCGCCCGCCCCAGCAACTACATCGCCCAGCCGACCCTGTCCCTCTCGACCTGTCCGGCCTTCTGCCCGGAAGGCATCGACCCACGCCATGTCGACCTCCGGCCCTTCGTCCTGGTCGGCGACCGCGTCCGTGTCACCCCCGGAGGCCTCACCCGCGTCGCGCTGAAGAAGGGCTCGCTGGTGGTGAACTCCAGCCAAGGCGGCGGCACCAAAGACACCTGGGTTCTGGAGGACTGATCATGCTCGGACGTACAGCCTCCAACCTGTTCTGGATGGGCCGCTATATGGAGCGGGCGGAAAACGTCGCCCGCCTGACCGAGGTCGGCCATCGCCTCTCGATCACCCCCGATGTTGGGTCCGGTTATCGGGAGGATTGGCAGGCCACGCTCGCCACCGCCGGATGCCCCGATCCGAAGGCCGCCGGACTGGACAAGCTCAACGCCGAAACGGTGCAGCGATACCTGTTTTTCGATCGGAAAAACCCGTCCTCGGTCGCCTCCTGCCTCGAAGCCGCGCGCACCAACGGCCGGTCCGTACGCACCGCCCTGACCCGCGACGTGTGGGAAGCGCTGAACGCCGCCTGGATCGAATTCGGCGCCTTCAAACCCAACGATGTCCGACCCGACCAACTGCCCGAGTTGCTGGACTGGGTGCGGCAAAAGACCTCCCTGTTCCGCGGCGCCGTCCAAGGGACCCTGCTGCACGACGGCGGCTACCGCTTCCTCCAGCTCGGCAACTTCATCGAACGCGCGGATAACACCGCCCGCATCCTCGATACCCGCTACAGCGTGCTGCTGCCGACCACCGAGGCGGCCGGCGGCGAACGCGGGATGCATCAGTGGGAGACGATGCTGCGCTCCGTATCCGCGCACCGCTCCTACCGGCATATCTACAAGGACCGCTACCGCCCCGGCCTGGTGGCGGAGTTCCTGATCCTGCGCAAGGAAATGCCCCGCAGCCTGCGCTACAGCCACGACCACGTGCGACGCGCCTTGGTGAGATTGGCGGACATCACCGGCGGCGGGGAGGCCAGCCTGGCTCTGGCGCAGGAAACGTCCACCCAACTGCGGACGCTGGATGTTCCCGCGATCCTGCGGCTGGGTCTGCACGAATTCCTGACCGATATGCTGCGGCAGACAGCCCGGATCGCCGATACCGCGGCGGCCGATTATCACTTCAACTGACAGGCAGGGGCCGATGCGCATCTTGATCTCCCACGTCAGCGAATACCGCTATGACGGCCCACCGGCATCCACCGTGCAGGCGCTCCGCCTGCGCCCCGCCGCGGCAAAGGGCCAAACCATCCTGCACTGGACCATCGAAGCGCCCGGCATCAAGGATGCCGCGACCTATACCGATGGTTTCGGCAACCGCGTGGACCTCGTCTCCGGTGCCGCCGATGCCAGCAGCGTGGTCGTACACGCGCATGGAGAGGTCGAAACCGAGGATAATGGCGGCGTCGCCGGCTGGACCGACGAAGCCGTGGCACCCGGGGCCTTTCTGCGGGTCAACGCCGTGACCAAGGCCAGCGAGGCGATCGCCGCTTTGGCCGAAAACGCGCGCGACCCGGACCGGCTCGCGACCCTGCACGACCTGATGGCCGCGATCGGCAAGCATATGGAGTATGTGACCGACTCCACCGATGCCCAAACCACCGCCGCCGCCGCGTTCGAGGCCAGGCGCGGCGTCTGCCAGGACTATGCCCACATCTTCATCGCCGCGTGCCGGCACCTGGAAATCCCCGCCCGTTACGTCACCGGCTATCTGCTGCTGGAGGACCAGTCCGCCGGCCCCGCCCATCACGCCTGGGCCGAGGCACTGGTCGACCACATCGGCTGGGTGGGCTTCGACGCCACCAACGACCTCTGCCCCACCGAACGCTACGTCCGCATGGGTTCGGCTCTGGACGCCGCATCGGCCGCGCCCATTCGCGGCGTGCGCACCGCGCTCGGCACCGAAAGCCTGACCGTGACCGTCGCGGTGCACGAGGTCGCCCAGTCGCAGTCACAGTCACAGTCCCAGTCGCAGTCACAGAGTCAGTAGGACCGGCAACGCCAGGTCCCCTTTTTCGTCACCTTCGGACTTGCTCGGACGATCGCCACCGGCAGAGAGTCGCGGCCCGCCGCCAACGCCGCCCCGGATAGCCTCGCGCATGGCATCGGCGTATCGGTATCGCCCAATACGACAACGGCCCGACTCAGCCCAATAAACAACCGATGGAGACGCCAAGAATGAACACCCTCACACGCCGCGCCGCCACCGCCGGCCTGCTGTCCCTGCCCGCCATCCGGAGAGCCCGAGCGGATGAAGCCATCCGGATGCGATGCTCGATCGATACCGCGCCGGCACATGGCCGCAACGTCAATATCGCCGCCTTCCTGAAAACGGTTGAAACGGAATCCCGGGGCCGGATCAAAACCGAACTGTTCGAGAGCGGCCAGCTCTACGCCGATCTGAATGTCCTAAAAGCTTTGATGCAGGGCGATATCGACATGTGCGCCCCCGGCGCCTGGGCCATCACGGGTTTCGTGCCGGAGGGCGACATCTTCCAACTCCCCGCGATGTACGATCAGCCCATCGAGGTCATCCACCGCGTCGCCGACGGCCAGGCCGGCAAGCTCGTCGCGGGGGTCGCGGAGAGCAAACTCCGCTGCCGCGTGCTTGGGCGCTGGCTCGATAACGGGTTTAGCAACTGGTTCACGGTGAAAGTGCCGCTGCACACATTCGCCGACCTGAAAGGCCTGAAAATCCGCAACTCCGGCGGCGTGGGACAGTCCTGGCGCACCAAATTCTTCGATGCCATCCCAACCGTCACCCCCTGGCCGTCCGTCCCGCTCGGCCTTTCCCAAGGCATGTTCGACGGCCTGATCTCCGCCAACGACAGCGTCCAAAGCGCCAAACTTTTCGATACCGGCCTGCGCTATTCGCTACAGGATCACAATTTCTTCGGCGCCTATCTGCCGATGCTCAGCCACGCCTTCTGGGAAAAACTGCCACCCGATCTCCAGAAACTGGTGGTTGACCTGTGGGAGGCCAATATCGGCGCCTACCGCGCCCGCATGGCCGCGGGTCAAGCCAAAGCGCGCGCAACGCTGGAGGGGTTGGGCATGACCTTCGTCGACGTCCCCACCGAGCAGGCAGCGGCCGTGCGGGCGGAAATGCTGAAACAGCAGGATGCCGTGGCAAAGGAAATGCGCATCGCGCCGGAAGTCGTGGCGGCGGTGATGAAGGATATCGGGTAGGCACTGAGACGATTGTTTCTTCATCCATGGTCGGTCACATGTCGTTGATACTGGTGACCGACAACAACCGAAATGCCCGCGATGCCAACCGATTACGTCTACCCGAGGAGGATGGTGCAGACGCGCGGAGTCGTCCGAATGAAAAAAATGCTGTTGAAGCTCCATTGCCACTGCGCCAGAACGGTGTCGGTCATGGCGCTTGCCTGGGGCCTGTTGTCCGCGGGAACCGCTTGCGCACAGCCGGTTTCCGGCACGTGGGTGGGCGGGACCGACAATACGTGGCTGGAACAGACCAATTGGACCAACGGCGCCGTCCCCAACGATATCGCGACATTCACCAACAACCCCGCACCTGTGTCGGTACAGATACGGTCCGCAACGTCATTGAACCAGGTGCTGTTCGATTTCACCGCCCCGGCCTACACGATTCACATTCCCGGAGGCGATTTCTCGTCGCTGATCCTCAATGGGGCCGGGATCGTTAACAATTCCGGGCTGACACAGACCTTCTCGATCGAGGGTCCGACGTCTTCCATGGTCTTTAACCCATCTTATTCACCGTTCTATTCCGCACACACAAATTATCGTGCCGCGCTTGGCGTAGGCACGCCTTCCCCTCTGCTGGTTTGACCGCGTTTTGGACCATATCTGGCAG
>CAIRCM010000010.1 GCA_903877125.1 uncultured Acetobacteraceae bacterium
ACGGGAAGGCGTCCTGTCGTGAGCCTAACATGAAGCCAGTCGGAAAGCCGGATGCGGGAAACCCGCACGTCCGGTTTGATGAGCGGGGGAGGGAAACGGGTTGCCTTGGCAATACCGCGCCCTTCCTCGACTCTACCGCCACTTCGGAGGGAAAAATCAATGGTTAACCACGTCGCGGGCAGACGGCCCGCGAACGACGATCAACGCGCGTGAACCACCAGCTTCATCGTCGGGTGAATACCGCATCGCGCGGTGTACTCGCCGACTTGGGCGATGGTGATATCCATATGCTCGCCCGGCTTTTCCGTGCCCAGATTGGCACGTTGGCCATCGGGCGAATTCAGGATCAAGCTGTGCAGCACATTGTCGTCGTTGACGACCCGAATGACGCTGCCGGCCGGAATGCTGATTTCTTCGAGCGAGAACACCTTTCCTTTTTGCCCGATTTCCGTGATGTGGGCCGCCAGAGCGCCGCCGGTCGCCAGCACCGCGACGATCGCCGTCGAATATAGTATTTTATTTCGTATCATAGTTTGTCTTCCGTTACTGTTTTTTGGCCTCTGCGAACGTTGGGTCCACGCTCGTGAGAGTTTCAAGAAACGCCACCACGTCCTGAATATCTTCGGCGGTGACGTCAAGGCGATGCAATTCGACTGCCAGACTGGGACGCCTTACGAACCGGCCGGCGTAGTGGCGCACGACCTCTTCCAGCGTCGTGATCGATCCGTTGTGCATATAAGGGGCCCGCTGCGCGATATTGCGCAGTGTGGGTGTCTTGAAGGCGTGCTGCAATTCGGGGATTCCCTCGATCACCGCGCCGCGCCCGATATCGTCATCGTGAAGCCCGATGTCATGGAAGCTGTCGTCGGTGAAACGCCAACCGGAATGGCAGCTCGCGCAATTCGCGGTGGTATTGAAGGTGACGAAACCACGCTTGGCGGCTTCGCTTATTGCGTTCTCATCGCCGCCGACCCATCGGTCGAACGGGGCCTGACCGCTGACGATCGTGCGCTCGAACGTTGCCAGCGCCTTGGCGATCGTTGCCGCCGATATCTCCTCGTTCGGGAACGCCTGGGCAAACGAGGCCTGGTAGCTGGGAATGGCACGCAACGTCGCGATCAATCGCGGCATTTCGTTGGTCATCTCCGCCGGATTTTGAATCGGTCCGATCGACTGTTCCTCCAACGAATCAGCTCGGCCGTCCCAGAACATCAATTCGCCGAACGCGAGGTTCAGGATCGTCGGTGAATGCCGATCAAGACGGTTGCCGGCCGATCCGATACCGGTTGGCCTGCCGTCGCCCCAGGCCAATGTCGGATCGTGGCAGGTGGCGCATGACATCTTCCCCGTACCCGATAGGCGCGGGTCAAAGAATAATTCACGCCCCAAGGCACTCTTCGCCGTGCTGAACGCGTTGTCCTTTGGATAAGGTATCGCCGTGGAGCGCTGGTAACGCGCCTTCATCGCCGCGATTTCCGCATTGCTTGGCCCCGCCGACGCCCCCGAAACCAAAGCGAAAAAACCGAGCGCCGTGATGATAACGAAGCGTGGCAGATAGGTTCGGAAAAAAAACAGCATCATCCGACTCCCTGCGGCCGTCATGAGCCCACGAGGCCGCGGAGCGAGGACGGCGGCCAGTTGCTCGCCATCGATGCAATATTCGTCATTGCCGCGATTTCCTTGCGCTTTACCGCTTTTGGTCATCGTATTTTCAACCTTTTTTTGAATTAAACCGGCAAATTAGGAGAGTCAATCGAGACAGTCCGATGGTTTCAGAAAAAACGAATGTTCGAACGAATGCGCGGAGCCAAAAAACGCTTGGCCGCGCGCATCGCGGCCGTTCGCGCGGGCTTCGGCGCCGAGCTCAGGGCCGTTCCCGCAGCCAAACCTCCACATGCTGATTGAGCGGCGCAGCCGATTCGTCGAGCTTGCAGGCCACCGCCGCCGTCGAACCAACCCCCACGGCCGATACGTTCTTGATCCCATATTGCTTGTTCAGACGATCGCGAATTGCCATCGCGCGTTCACGTGACAGCGTGCGATTGCCGATATAATCGCCGACCGTGTTCGTGAACCCGATGAGCACGACCGGGCGCCCCTGGTTCTCCGGCAGAGCCATGGCTTCGGCGAGGCGCCCAAGGTCGGCCTCTGCCCGGGAGTCCAAGGCGCTGGTACTGGCCTGGAAACGAAAGGTGATGGAAAACCGGGCCGCATTGTCGACCGCTTGCTCAAAACTGCGGACGTCGGCGGGTAATATGTGGGTATGCCCGCCATCCTGCGTATCGGACACGGAATCGAGACGGCTCGCGGTGTAGGTTTCGGGCGCTGAACTGGGTATCAGCGTCGCGAAGCCCTTCATGCCAACCGAAGTCTGCCCCTCGCCCGACAGCACGTAGGCCAGATAGGCCCGGCTCGCCGCGCTCAGCGGTTTGCCGGGATTCGAATACATGTACAACCGTCGCGTGAGCGGATACTCGTCCGTCTTGATCAAAAAGCCGTCGATCCCGATCGCTTTGTCGCAGGGGGTGGCGATGGCCACGGCGCGTGCATCGTGCCGGTCTTCAAAAGCGACGAAACTCACGCCACCCGGATCTTTGACGATCTGTTCGGTCAGATCGTCGGGGAGTTCGTAAGGCGGTGCGGCGAGATGGCCCAAACTGGGCATGCAGGACGAAATGTCGGCGTTGCCAATAATGGCCGAACAAAAAATACCCGCGTATCCGGCGCCCGCATCCACGGCATAGAGTTTGACTGGCAGGTTGGGCCCCCCAACCTGCGACCAATTCGCGATTTTCCCCTGGAACAGGTCCCTGATCTGAGGAATCGTCAGGCGCTTGACCGGATTTCCGGGGTGCACGACGATTGCGATGGCGTCCAATCCAACGACGTTTTCCGTTCCGGGCGTCTGCATCTCCGCAAGGGTGGGGACATTGGGCACATTGTGTTTACGCATGGCCTCCAGGTCCGCCTCCGTCACCTGTGCCGCGGCCATCCACAGGTCCGCCTGCCCGCGCAACAATGCCTCCAGACCGGACAGGTTTCCGCGCGTCGATACGGATATCCGCAGCTTTTTCCCGATGTCTGGGCGAGACGCACTGATCTCATATTCGGTCGGATCGTTGCCGACGAACATGCGAATGCCGCCGAGGCCGAGCGTCCTGGCCCACGCCGTGGCCACATCGGTGGTCAGCCGTTTGCCAATGCTGGGGGAGCCAGCCAACCGCACTTGAATATCGTTCGGCATATCCTGTGCGAAACAAGGGTAAGCCAGCGCAGCCATCAGACTCAGTGCAAATGGCAGCGTCAAATAATGACGTTTCAAAGACTATTCCCTAAGTAAAATGACATCCAACAGCTCAAGGCGTCGTTTGTCGCCGAAACGCGGGGCCCAGTCTAATCGCCGGAACTCCGACTGATTTCTAAGCGATGCGAGTTCGCCCCACAATCTCCGACCGGCCTACGGTCAGACCAATCAGGTGAAAAAATCTATACCAATTTCAAAAAAGTTCAATCCGTGACGATCTTTGGATCGGTCGGGAGGATAAAATCGCGCAAGCCGCCGCGGCAGGCGGAGTATCGCGACTGCGCCGTTGACTGCAAGCGGAAGCGCGGGCGACTTCCGCGGAACGATCGAGGCGGCCTCAACCGCTCGGATCCGCGATCCGAAGCCCCCGAGCCATCCCAAACAGCCCCAATCCGGTCAGAATTATGGTTCCCACCTCTTTGCAGCGATCGGACTCTGGCCGCCGGCCTGCGTTACACGCTAGGCTCGGACCGGAAACATCCGGAGAGTGAAAAATGGATTGGGCCAAGCTGGTTGCCGACCTCGAACGCCTGTTGAAGCTGCGGACGCCGCCATTCGGGATGAAACTGTTCGAAACCGCGGCGGAGATGGAAGCGATCCCCCGCATCCGTCGGCCCAAATCCGTGCACACCACCGATCAGATCGTTGCACAGGCCGCTCGGCTTGGCTGGACAGTCGGCGTGACAGCGAACGACCTCGCGGGCGCGCAGTGCCGCGCGGTGATCGGCCTCGGGAACGCCAAGGACGCCGAATGGGCGTCGGGCCAGCGCATGGTCGGCGTGTGGTACGCAACGCCGGACGATTCCGGCCCCCATCAGGCGGCAATGCACTGCGTGCCGGATGGCCGGTTCGAGGCCATGGCCGTGTCGCCGCTGTCGAGCGGGCGGTTGAATCCGCCGGATATCGCACTGTTCTATGCGACCCCCGGGGCAATGATGTACTTCATCAACGGGCTGCAATGGTCCGGCTACAAGCGCTTCGACTGGTCCGTGGTGGGCGAAAGCGCCTGTGCCGATTCATGGGGCCGCGCCCTGAAAACCCGCGAACCCAGCCTGTCGATCCCGTGCTTCGCCGAACGGCGCTACGGCGGCGTCCTGGATGACGAGATGCTGATGGCACTGCCCCCCGATCACCTGGAAAAGGCGATCAAGGGGATGGAGG
Source organism: uncultured Acetobacteraceae bacterium (assembly GCA_903877125.1). Taxonomy (GTDB): domain Bacteria; phylum Pseudomonadota; class Alphaproteobacteria; order Acetobacterales; family Acetobacteraceae; genus Rhodopila. The sequence continues at coordinate 4,466 of CAIRCM010000010.1, forward strand.
CGTTGTCGAAAAACGGCCTGCGCTACCCGTTCCCACAATACGGGATCCAGCAGGATGCCCGGGCGGGGCTGGGTGTCAGCTATGAGAAGAAGTAGCCATCAGTAACGCTTATAAGCCAGGAACTTCCCGGTCATGCCGATCTTCACCCGGTCGCCTTTCTGATCGGGCTGACGCTCCAACGTCATGTCGAAATCGATCGCGCTCATGATCCCATCGCCGAATTCCTCATGGATCAGCTCCTTCCAGGTGGTGCCGTAGACCGAGATCAACTCGTAGAACCGATAGATCAGTGGGTCGGTGGGAACGGCGGTGGGCAGGGAGCCGCGATAGGGCGGTTCCTGGAGCAGCGCGATCTCCTCTGGCGAAAGATCGAACAGGAGGCCGGTCTTCTCGGCCGTTTCCGGCGTCATCGACATCTGGCCGAGGCAGGCGGCGCAGACCCAGACCTTGGAATAGCCGAGCTTCTCGGCGACCTCGTCCCAGGTCCATTTTTTCTGCTTTTTCGCGGCGACGATTTTCGCCCCGAGGGCGGTCTTGGCTTCGTTCATGGCACACTCCGCTGATTGGGCGGAGTGAGCTATGCGAATTGCGTGCCTGCCGGCGTTAACCCGCCGACGCCGCCACCGCCACCCGCAAACGCGCGCGTCCGGCCTCGGTCAGGACCACGTGTCGCGCTCGGCTTCCGTCAAACGCCACCAGACCGGCGATCTGAACATCCTCCCACACCGACAGCCGGGGGCAGGAGCTTTGCCAGGCGTCGAGCACCTGGGCGTAAGTCGGGGTCTCGCTTTCGACCCAGCCAAGGAACTGAAGAATCAGGGCATCGATCGGGGCTGCCGGCATATCGTGGGAGCCGCCGAATAGAGGCCTATCGGGAAGCAGCAAACCGGGGGAATGCGTGCAGTCATGCCCGAGATTTTTCGCCACCGACCTCTCCCGTTCCCGTTTTCAGGGAGCCGAGGCTAGGGGAGGCGGGGGCTTGGCGCTACCATCAAAGGCCCCGATAATGATGGAAGTTGCGCGACGAATAACCGAGGCGCATGGCTGCGGCGTGTAAGTCGTGGTCCGCGGTGATGAGTTGGTGGCCTTCGGCCATCAGGCATAGCAGCGCCGCATCGGTCAGACCCAGTTTTACGAAATCATCCTGTCGAACGGCCGCTTGGCTGATAACGTGGATTTCCCGTGTTTCGAAAACCAATACCCGCATGGCTAGTCGAATGCGCGCTTGTGCCGGGTTGGGAATTTGCGACGCCAAGTTGGATGCCTCGGTAAGAATGCCGGGCGTGACGGCGGTGCGGGAGGCCGGGCGTAGCATTTTCTTCAGCAGCACATGATCGGCCGGACGGAAATGTCTCAACCGCTTATGCTCAACGATGTAACCGATGTTGGCGGACCCGACGACGTAGAGTACGAGCAGATTGGCGTCGATGAACGTCATTCGCTCCGTCACGTCGTCAATCCCGGTTTTGCAGCGCCAGGACCTTGCCGTTCGAGTCCGAAACCAGTACCTTTTTGTACGTCCGGTTTTTCGCACGTCCAGCCGTACCCGCAGCGACTTCGGCCATCTGGGAGTAGATGTCCTTGGACGAAACGTAGTCCCAAGGCCTCGAGAAGCCTACTGTTACGTTCCAGATCTGCCCGCCCTCGTCGAACGTCAATTCCTCGAGACCAAGCTCGCGTATTTTCTCTTCGGAAAATGCGTCTTTAACGTACTGCTTCGCAACTCGAACCGCGTCAGCCAGCTCCATGCGTTCGCTCCATGCTCGGCGGCGCCGGTGCGTTGGCGCACAGGCGCGACAAGCTCAGTACATATGTTGCCCACCGTTGATCGACAAGGTCGATCCGGTGATGAAGTCCGCGTCGTCGGCGGTCAGGAACGCCACGCCACGGGCGATATCCGAGGCATGACCCAGCCGACCGATCGGAACCTTCGCGACGATCTTGCGCAGCACTTCGGCCGGCACGGCACGCACCATCTCCGTATCCACATCCCCCGGCGCGATTGCATTGACCGTGATGCCGAAACGGGCACCTTCCTGCGCCAGTGCCTTGGTGAAACCGTGGATGCCGGATTTCGAGGCAGCATAATTCACCTGCCCGTACTGCCCGGCCTGCCCATTGATCGAGCCGACATTCACGACGCGACCAAACTTCGCGGCGCGCATGTCATCGAACGTCAGTTTGCACATGTTGTAGCAAGACCCAAGGTTCGTATCGATCACCGCGTCCCACATGTCCCGGGTCAGCCGGCCCATGGTGGCGTCACGGGTGATGCCGGCGTTGTTGACCAGAATTTCAACCGGCCCGATCTCGGCTTTGATCTGACCGATCGCCTCGGCACAGGCCTCGAACTTGCTCACATCGAATTTGAACACATCGATCCCATGCTCGGCCTTGAACGCCGCCGCGGCGGCATCGTTGCCGGCATAGGTGGCGACGACCGTGCGCCCCTGTGCCTTCAACGCGAGGCTGATGGCTTCCCCGATGCCACGGGTCCCACCTGTGACGACTGCTACGCGTGCCATTGTATTCTCCCTCGGAGGCATTAACGCTCGATGCACATGGCAACACCCATGCCACCGCCGATGCACAGCGTGGCAAGGCCCTTATGCGCGTCGCGCTTGGCCATCTCGTGCAGCAGCGTCACCAGAACCCGAGCGCCCGAGGCGCCGATGGGGTGGCCGATGGCGATGGCGCCGCCGTTGACGTTGACCTTCGCGGTATCCCAGCCCAGGTCCTTGTTCACCGCCAAGGCCTGCGCGGCAAAGGCTTCGTTGGCTTCCATCAGGTCCAGGTCCTCGTGCTTCCAGCCGGCGCGCTGCAGCGCCTTGCGGGTCGCGGGGATGGGGCCGGTGCCCATGATCGTGGGATCGACGCCGGCCGTGGCGAAGGAGGCAATGCGCGCCAGCGGGATCAGTCCGCGGCGGGCCGCCTCGGCGCCGCTCATCAGCACCAACGCCGCGGCACCGTCATTGATGCCCGATGCATTGCCGGCGGTGACCGACCCGTCCTTGCTGAAGGCGGGACGCAAGCGCGCCATCGTCTCGGCGCTGGAATCGTGGCGGATATATTCGTCATCGCTGACGATCACATCGGCCTTGCGGCCCTTCACGGTCACCGGCGCGATCTCATCGGCGAAACGCCCGGCCTTCTGCGCGGCCGAGGCCTTTTGCTGCGATGCCAGGGCGAAGGCGTCCTGCTCTTCCCGGCTGATCTGGTATTTGGTCGCCACGTTCTCGGCCGTGTTGCCCATGTGATAGCCGTGGAAGGCGTCCCACAGACCGTCCTTCAGCATGGTGTCGACGAACTCCAGCCCGCCCATCTTGGTGCCGTTGCGCAGATGCGCGGCGTGGCGGGACAGGCTCATGCTTTCCATGCCGCCGGCGGCGACGATGGCACTTTCGCCGGTACGGATCTGTTGCGCGGCCAGTGCAACGGCGCGCAATCCCGATCCGCAGACCTGGTTGATGCCGAAGGCGGTCTTGGCATCGGGCAGGCCAGCGGCTCGGGCGGCCTGACGGGCGGGGTTCTGCCCTTCTCCGGCGGAAAGGACGTGGCCGAGGATGACTTCATCCACGTCCGCGGCTTCAATCCCCGCCCGGCTGAACGCCGCGCTCAGCGCGACCGCGCCAAGGGCCTGGGCGTTGAGGCTGGACAGTGCGCCGTTAAAGCTCCCCACCGGGGTGCGAGCGGCCGAAACGATGACGATGTCGTCCATGTCGGTTCTCCGTAGGGCGGGTCCATCCCGCGTTTCGGGTGTGTCTAGACCTTATTGTGCAACTGCGAAAGGGAGTGTCTTTGATTTGCCGCAAGTCTGGCCCCTGGGGCCGGGACAGGCAAGCGGTCAGCGCTGACTGTTGACCTCGGCCTGCACTTCCTTGCCCGAGATATCGAACATGTGCACGGTCACCTCGCTGAGGGCCGATTTGCCGATCTCGGCGATGTTTTCGCGCACCAGCACGGTTCTGATATCTTCTTTCACCGCCGCGAATGCGGGCGGTGGGCCAATCCGCCGCTCGTCCACCCGCACCACGAACCAGCCGGCACCGGTGCGCACGGGGTGTTGCGACGTCTGGCCCGGCGGGAGCGCGAAGGCCACCGCGCCGATCTCCGGCGTCAACGACTCCCGCCGCATGAAGCCGAGGTCGCCGCCCTGCGCCGCGGAAACGTCGCGGCTCGAAGTCCGGGCGACCGTGGCGAAGTCCGCCCCGCCGACCAGCGTGGCAACGGCCGCGTTGGCTTCGGCTTCGGTCGGCACGAGAATCACGCGCACGTGCACCTCCTCCGGGCCGGGCTTGTTGGCGTACGTGCTGGTGTATCGATCTAAAATCATCTGCTCGGTGACCGCGCCGCCAGCCTCCCGTGTCAGCAATTCGTTGGTCAGCGCGCGGTCGGACGCCGCCTTGACGCGGCGGATGACGGCCGGGTCTTTATCCAATCCCCGTTTTTGCGCCCGCACGACCATCGCCTGCACCTGAATCAATTGCTTCAGAACCGCGGGATAGACCGTGTCGAATGGCAACGATTGCACGGTGGGCGGCAGCGCGCGAATGGCGTCGCCGACATCCCCCAACGTCACGGTGCGCCCGCCGACCTCCGCAACGACGGTGTTGGCCGCTTTCGTGTCCGCGCCGGATACTTCGTAATGAGGGGTTTCCGTGTCGAACTGCGGTCTGGTCACGTCGAGCGCCGTGGCCGGCGATACCGCCCGCGGAGCCTGCTGCGCCCGTACCATCGCCGGCGCGGTCAGAACAATAACACTGGCGATGGTGATCACGGCTGAGTATTTCACGCGAAACTGCTTTCCGGTTCGACCCACGCCAAGCGCCGCCGCCTATTTTTGCGGAGCGCCGACGAACGTCCCATTCGCCCAAATGCCTGCCTTGTCCGGCTTGCCGTTCGCCAGGAACATGGTGCCGGTGCCATTATACTTACCGTCCCGGAACTCGCCGGTGTATTTCGCGCCGCCGGCGAAGCTGTAAGTGCCCTGACCGTTGAACCGGTCGTCGAGGAAGCCGCCGGTGTATTTGTCGCCATTCGTGTACGTCGCCGTGCCTTCGCCGCTGCGTTTGCCGTTCCGCCACGCGCCAGCATAGGTCTCCCCGGTTGGATAGGTCGCGGTGCCCTGGCCGTCGCGCTTGCCGGCCTTCCATTCGCCTTCGTATTTCTCGCCCTTGGGGGAGGTGTAGACGCCGTGGCCGTTCGGTACGCCTTCGTGCCATCCCCCGCTTTACTGTTCGCCGCCGACATCGGTGAACGTGCCCTGTCCCTCATAGACGCCATTGGCGAACATGCCGTCGTATTTGCGACCGTCGGGGTAGGTGTAGACGCCGTGGCCGTTGCGCTTGTCGTTGTGGAATTCTCCGACGTATTTCGCGCCATTGGGATAAGTGTAGGTGCCCTGTCCCTCACGGTCGCCGTCGCGATATTCACCGGAGTAGCGGTCGCCATTTGGGTATACGAAGGCCCCCTGACCGTTGTATTTCCCGTCGCGGAAGGTACCTTCGTACTTCCCGCCGTTCGGCGCGGTCAAAGTGCCCTGGCCGTTGAACTTGCCGTCGTGGAATTCCCCGACATATTTTTCGCCATCGGGGAAGGTATATGTGCCGTTACCATCTTTCGGTGGCGCGTCGGCGCCGGTGAGAACAACCAGGGCGAGTATACCGCCGACAACCCGCAGCCACTGGTTCGTTCGTCCCGTCATCGTCGATTCTCCTTCACGCGCCGTGCCCATCGCTTGAGAAGATACAGGATGGCGTGCTCCGAAGATACGCCACAGGCTTCGCATCGCGGACAATGTAGCGCGGTTGCCCCTGACGGGCTGCGCAGTCAGGCAGCGGCGAAAGCCCGCTCAGGCGCTCAGCCCGCGCAATGGCCGATGGTCGCGCCTTTCCGCCCGGCCGTGCGGCGGCGGACGAAGATCAAGCCCAGCATGCCGGTTGCCAGCAGGCCGACGGTGACTGGCTCAGGGGCGGCCACCGTGTTGGTGATCAACTCCTGTTGCCCGTTCAGCGGGATCAATGTCGCCGCGGATTGCGTGTGACTGCTCGCATAGCTGACGTAGGCAGTGATGTCGGTCGCGACCGTGGAGGCGTCCGCACCGCTGTAGGTGTAGGAGAAGCCGGGGCCGCCGTTCGCGGTGGAATACTCGGTTTGCCAGATCGCGAGCTGCATGGCGGTGGAAACCGTGGTGCTACCGGCGTTCACGCCAGCCAACAGTGAGTTGCCATAGGCTGCCAAGGTTGCCAGTTGCTTCCCCACGGCAGCCGAAATGGCGACGTTGTTGCCGTTGGTCGTCGGCACACCGCCGAGGGTGAAAGTATAGGTCGTGCTGCTGCCAAGGCTGATATCGTGGTACAGATCCACACACCAGGCATAGATGCTGAATGCGGGTTTACTGGGCAATGCCGAATCGGTGCCGGTCAGCACGAGTTGACCGACGATCGCGTTTGTCAGGGTCGTCGAACCGACGGTTACGTTGATACCCGAGTCGTAAAGCGGCACGGTAACGCTCGTGACCGTCACGGTTTGCGCGCTGGCCGAGCCACCGAAGGCCAACGTCATTGCGCACAGACCGGCGGCCAACCAACGCCGCAGGTCAAGCATGCCGTGCCCCTTTGCGGCGGGACCATGAACCGAAGGTGCGGACGGATCGCGGTTGGCAGACATATCGAATTCCTATGCGGGCGGGTGCGACCACCCGTGGCCGCCAAGCAAACTTCACAATGCGTATGGCGAGGTAACTGTAAATCAGCGAAATCTAAGTAAAATTACTCAGTCCGACTGTCAATGAATAAAAAATAAGATTCAGTCTGATTTATGACCCGCGCCCCGGGCCGCCAGCACACGTCGCGCCGGCTCAAACCAACAATCCCGCACATCGACATGGGCGGGATCGGACCCCGCCCGGGGGCATCAGACCGTATTCAGCCACGCCAGCAGGGGGCGCCAAAGGGCCGCCTCCGCGCCCGTACCCGCGACCATACCGACATGTCCCGCGGGCGCCTCCCGCACGACCGCATGCGGGATAGCCACGGCTAGGGCGCGTGCCGATTCCGGCGGAACGATCCGATCCCGCCCCGCTACGGCAATGAAGCAGGGCAGACGCAGGCTAACCGGGTTTACCTTCTGTCCGGCGATATGCCAGACGCCGCGCGCCGGTGTATTCTCGCCATACCATTTCGACAGACAGTCCCGAGCAACACCTGCCGCGAGGGGCACGCCGTCGTTCAACCAGTCTTCCAACGCCACAAACTGTTGCGCGCGTGGACTGTCTGGGGAAAGCTTCGCGAAGCGGCGATATTTCTCGCCGACGCCGAAGGGATCGAGCATCGCGAACAACGTCTGCAGCGCGTCGATCGGCAAAGTGCCGGTCAGGCCCATGGTGGGCTCGAGCAGTGGCAGGCAAAGCGCGGTCCGCTGCGCATGCCGCCGGTCGGGCGCGTGGAAATCCCAGGGCGTGGCCAGCAGGGCCAGGGCCTTCACCAGGTCAGGCCGGCGTTCCGCCGCCGCGACCGCCAGATTGCCGCCCATGCAGTAGCCCATCAGGACCACTGGCCCACCGGACCGGGCGGCGGCAGCCTCCAATGCGCGTTCCAACCGCCCGGCGACGTAGTCGGTCAGTGAAAATCCGCGTTCGACCTCGCCCGGCCAGCCCCAGTCGAGCAGCAACGGCCGCACACCCCGCCCCGCCAGATACCGCAGCATCGAACTCTCCGGCATCAAATCCAACACGTAAGCTCGATTGATCAGGCTCGGCACGACCAGTACGACCGGACCATCGGCATCCGTCGTTGCATAGTCCAACAGCCGGCTTCCGCCTTCGGTCCATACGGACGGGGGATCGGGCATGGCGCGCGACCAAGGGTGCCGGCGGTACGCCGCGATCCCCGCGATCAGGCCGGCGTCAATCGACGGCGGTTCGCCTGCTGGGGCGTTTTGCAGCGCGGCGTGGACGATTGTCTCGACCTCGTTCCATGTCCGCGAGCCGGGCTTCGAGTTCGGCGATCCGTCGCTCAAGCTTCGCGACCTGATCGACGCCAGGCTCAGATGCAGCAGCAGCGGGCGCGGGCCGCGGCGCAGCATCGGGCCGGGTGCTTCCGGACGCTCCGTCATGTGACGGCGGTAGCAGCAGATCGGCGGAACGCGCCCACAGCGCGAGCATGGCGCGCCAGGTTTCCTGCGCCTCCCGGTCCACGGCGGTCGCGGCCAGCTCGCTTTGCCACAGCGTGATCCAGTCGCGGGCCAGCGTTGCGGGGTCGGTCATGCCTCATCCACGCTCCTTCGCCGCAGTCATACCCGCTCTGACAGCCCGGCGGAATGGGGGGCTTTCGCAGTTGCGGAATAAGCCGCATGTTAGCGAGGCACCGCCGGCGTCGGGTGCATGATTCATGAGGGATGAATGGCTGATACCGCCCAACCCGAACCGGAACGCAAATCCGCGGCCGAACCGCCGGTCGTCGTCAAGAAATACGCCAACCGACGATTGTACAACACGGAAAGCTCCGCCTACATCACGCTCGACAACTTGGCCGAGATGGTGCGCAAGGGCCGCGACTTCGTGGTCTACGACGCCAAGACCGGGGAGGATATCACCCGCGGCGTGCTGACCCAGATCATCGTCGAGGAAGAAGGCAAGGGCCAGAACCTGCTGCCCACCGGTTTCCTGCGTCAGTTGATCGGCCTTTACGGCGGGTCCATGCAGGGGATCGTGCCCAACTACCTCGAACAGGCGATGGAAGCCTTCGCCGAACAGCAGGAACAGGTGCGGGCTTCGGTGCAGAAGACGATGGGGTCGATGTCCGGCCTGTTCCCGTTCCCCAATCTGGAAGAAGTTGGACGGCAAAACGTGGCCATGATGGAACGCGCGATGACCATGTTCAGCCCCTTCCCCCGCGCCGGCCAGAAGCCGGAGGAGGAGATCGCGGCGCTTCGGGCGGAGGTCGAGCGGCTGCGGAAGGAATTGGCGGCGAAAAAATAGGCCGCCGATCCTGTACACCTAAGGCAACGCGCAAAAATTACCGCTCCAAGTCGCGGCGGTCTCGTTACATCGTCATGGCCCGACTCGTCTAATTTTGGGCGTTGCCTAACCCCATCGTGCGCGCCAAAGCAGGCGCAGCACCACCGGGCAATCAATCAGATACCGCCGCCACAACCGCCGTGGTTCGGCCGTCAGCCGTGCCAGCCATTCCAACGCCGCGCGCTGCATCCAGCGCGGTGCCCGCCGCCGCGCGCCGGCGACGAACTCCAACGCCGCGCCAATGCACAAACCCGTGCCCGTCGCCCGCCCGGTCGCCACGATGGCGGCCGCCAGCCGTTCCTGCCGGGGCGATCCGACCGCGAGGAAGACATACCGGGCGGGATGCGCCACCACGAACGCGACAGCCGCGCCAAACGCGGCAGGATCGTTCTCGAACCCCATCGGCGGGTTATGGTGCGCGATTCCGGCAAGCCCGGTACGGGCGATCAATGCCGGAACATGCGCCGCATCCAGCCCAATGACGGTGATCGTCTCCCCCGGGCGCAACAGGGCCGCGGTCACGTCGCTGCCCGTCGCCACGCGTGGGGGCCGCATGCCAAGGACCCACGCCACCAACCCCACCACCCGCGAATCCAGCAGGCGCATCCAAGCGGTTCCATAGAGCGGCAGCAGCTCGGCTTCCCGCGCGAGGCGGACAAGATGGTCGGCGTTCGGCGTAACTACATAGGCAAACGGTGCCTCCGCCGGCCGCGCCGCGATCGCGGCGGCCGCCCCCGCGGCATCGAGGTCGGCGAACGACAGACCCAGCAGGCGCCGATTCATGCCCACCCTCACAGCCCCAGATGCAGCGTGACCAGCGCGATGTCCCGCGCGAACCCGGTCGAGGCGCTGTTCAGCGGCCCCGCCCCATGGGTGGCGTTCAGGTTGTACGTCGCCGATATCAGCGCATAACGGTTGACCAGCCAGGTCACGCCCCCACCGACCGTGGCGCCACTCTGGTCTCCGCCCTGCAGATACGCCGCGTGCCGCAGTCCAGCCGAGGCGTTCAACAGCACATCGCGCCACAGTTCATGCTCGATCCTCAGCTTGCCTTCGGTATAGGTGAAGCCGGACACGCCTTCCTGCGCGGCATCCTCGATACCGCGGGTGAGATTGGCGCGCAGCGTGGTCATCCCGGTCGGGTTCCATGTCAACTCGCCCTCGGCGATCATCGCCGTGCGTTGACGATACTGCGGCGCGGCGAATTGGCGGTTTTCCGCGCCCACCAGGATCCGTGCCCGCCAGACCGTGTCGCCATCGTAGTCCACACCGCCCAGCGCCTGATATCCGGTCGAGTTCGATGATGCCTGCCCGGGCACGGGATTCAGGTAATGCTGGTTCAACGCCCGCGTCACAAAGACGATGTTACGCAGCGGTGCGAATTCGTAGCGAAACGTCGTGCTGCCGGTCAGCACCTCCCGGTTCCGGTAGCTTTGACTGGCGAACTTCCCCAGTTCGGTCGTGTCGCCATAGTGCCAAGCCGACAGATCGACCCCCGGCACGATGGTCAGCCGGTCGAACACCGCGGTGTACAACAGCCGAACATCGTCGACCCGATAGCCCACCGGCCGGTCGGAGGCGAAGGCGTCAAGGTCGGCACGATCCTCATGCAGACTGAGATGCGCGAGACCCAGCGTCAGCTTGTCCCGCCCGATATCGATGGCGCCACCCAAGGTCACTGTCCCGTCGGTGCGGTCCTGGTTCGGCAGGCCGAAATACCGGGTATTCCCGCCGGACACGAACAGCCCGAGGGAATCGCGCGACCAGCCAGACGCGATCAGCAACGATCCGTTCGTGTTGGACAGCCAGCTGCCCTTCCGGCGCGCACCGCCGAGCACATTGTCGTCGTAGCCGACAGATTGCTCGATCGCCGGTTTCACCAGGTAGCCCGCCACCCGCGTTGGCGGTGGCTCGGATTCCGGATGCAGTCTTGAACCCACCGTGACGCCCGGCGCGGTGCCGTATCCGGGAACGCCATCGGCGAAAATCTCCGAAAGGCCAGACCCCAGCGCCTGCCGCAGCAGCAGCAGGATCAAGGCCGTCGCGAAAATCCAAAGGCGTTCTCTGGTTCCCATGGAACCGGAGGATGACAGCCATACGTTAAAAAATTGTTAACGCGCGGCGGTATTTTCCGCCTCGGGATAATTTGTCTCCCACCCCCCACCGAGCGCCTTGTAGAGCGCGACGAGGTTGGCCGAGATCGCCGTGGTGCTTTCCGCCAGCTGCTGCTGGATCGTCAGCAGGTTCCGCTGGGCGTCGAGTACCGCGAGAAAATCGGCCACCCCCTGCTGATAGCGGCTCTGGGCGAGGCCCAGGGCGCGGCGATTTTGCGCTTCCGCGCGGCGCAACTGCTCCCGCCTTGCCTGTTCGGTGGCGTAGGCGGTCATGGCATTATCGACCTCATGCCAAGCCGTCAGCACCGTCTTTTGGTAAGCGATCGCGGCTTCCTGCTGCTTCGCCTCCCGGAAATGCAGCGCGGCCTTCAGCTTGCCGCCTTCGAACAGCGGGATCGAAATCCCCGGCCCCGCCGCGAAGTCGCGGGAATTCAGGTCGAACATCCGGTAGAACTGCACCGATTGCAGCCCAAGACTGCCGCTGAGTTTCACCGACGGATAAAAATCCGCGATGGCCACGCCAATATCGGCTGTCGCGGCATGCAACTGTGCCTCCGCTTGACGGATATCCGGCCGGCGCCGCGCGAGTTCCGACGGTATCCCCACCGGAATGGCCGGCGGCACCGGCGGCACCGGTTTCCCGGCCTGCAATTCGTCGCGCAGCGCGTTCGGCGGCTCGCCCAGCAACAGGCTGATCGCGTTGATCCTCGCGGCCTCCTGCTGCTCCAGCCGCGGAATCTGTGCCTCGGTCGTGGCCAGCTGGGCGGACGCGTTGGCCACGTCCAGATCGGTCGTTACCCCGCCGGCGGCGCGCTGCTGCGTCAGGGCCACGTTCTGCCGGGCCGTCCTGACGTTGTCGCGCGCGATCCGCAATTGGGTCTGCACCCCGCGCAGTTCGATGTAGTCCCGAGCGACCTCGGCCAGCGTGGACAGCAGCACCCCGCGCCGGGCTTCGGCGGATGCCTCCAGCAGCGCGTTCGCGGACTCGACCGATCGCCGCACCCTGCCCCAGAGGTCGACTTCCCAGGACGCATCGAAGCCCACCTGATAGACGTCGAACGAATTCAGGCGCACCGAACCCAGTCCGCCGGCGGTGTTGCGCGACGCGCCGTTCGCCCCCAGCGGGCTCGCCGCGAGGTCGAAGGGGCCGGTGTCGCTGGCTTTCTGCCGCGTATAGGATGCGTTGCCGTTGGCGATGGGCAGTTGCGCCGCCTGTGCCACCCCCAGCTCCGCCCGGGACTCGGCAAGCCGGAATTGCGACTGCTTCAGGTCGAGGTTGCCGCCCGCCACACGCGCTTCCAACGATGTCAGCTCGGGGTCGTTGAACAGCGTCCACCAGTTGGGATCGATCGGCTGTTCGACCGGACCGCTTTTCGCCGGAGGGGCCGTACGCGGGCGACTGGCGAACCAGGATGACGCCACCTGTGCGTCCGGACGGGTGAAATCGGGCCCGACGGGATGGCAAGCGGTCAGCAACAATGCCAACCCGGTCGTTCCCAGAAATCCACTCCGCCGCATATGCTGGTCTCCAAAGGCGTCACCACGGCTATACGCGGTTTTGGGCCGGAGTCAGCCCCCAGGCCGTCATGGCAGGCATTTGGGCGTTCACCCGATCACGCCGGTGTGCTAACGTTTCCGAGCCTTCGGAGGGCCTGACCGATGCAATGGATATTCGTCGTCGCCGGATTGCTGGCCGCTTTGGCCGAAATGCACACCGGGACGATCTTTCTGGCCGGGGTCGCCGTGGCGGCCTTCGCTTCCGCGGGACTGGGCTACTGGATCACCGGCACCGCGCTGGTGGAAACCTTCGCCGCGCTCTGTGTGGCGATCACCGTGGCGATTGCCCTGTTCCGCGGAAAACGGGCGCGCGGGGGCGAGACGATCGATTTCGACATCGGTCAGACCGTGTCGGTTCGTTCCATCGTCCACCCGGGCGATCATCTGATCGTCACCTATCGCGGCGTGGAATGGGACGCGGTCATGACCGACGGGTCGGTCCCCAAACCCGGTGACAATGCCGTGATCGCCCGCAAAACCGATAAGCTGCTCCATCTTGTCGCTTCGTCGTAACCAAAACGGTGCTAGTCTCGCGCCCGCCCAGCGGGAGCAAGGAGAAACGTCATGGAAGCCGGACCTCTGATATCGATCGTGCCGCTCATTCTGCTCGTGATCTTCGGGTTCATGATCCTGCGCTCCACCATGCGGATCGTGCCGCAGCAGCAGTCCTGGGTGGTCGAGCGGCTTGGCCGCTACAGCCGGACGCTGGAACCGGGGCTGAACATCCTCGTCCCCTTCATCGAAACCGTCGCCTACCGCTTCGACCTGCGTGAGATACCCACCGCGGTGGCGCCGCAGGTCTGTATCTCCCTCGACAACACCACGCTCACGGTCGACGGGTTTCTCTATTTGCAGATCACCGACGCGGTGAAAGCCGCATACGGATCGAGCAGCCCCATGCAGGCGGCCATGCAGCTCGCCCAGACCTCGATGCGGTCGGAGATCGGCAAGCTGCACCTCGATCAAGCGCTGTCGTCCCGCCAGTTGCTCAACTCCGCCGTTGCGATGGCGGTGGACGAGGCAGCGACCAACTGGGGCATCAAGGTCCTGCGCTACGAGATAAAGGACATCACCCCGCCGCAGGAAATCCTGCGCGCGATGGAACTCCAAATCACCGCCGAACGCGAAAAGCGCGCCACCATCGCGCGCTCGGAAGGCCAGCGGCAGATGCAGATCAACACCTCCGAAGGCCAAAAACAGCAGGAAATCAACCTCGCCGACGGCCGCCGTCAGGCGGAAATCCTGCGCGCCGAAGGTGAGGCACGCGCCATCGCCCTGGTCGCCGAAGCCACCGCGCAGGCCATCCGATCGATCGCCGCCTCGGCCACCGCCAATGGCGGGATGGAGGCGCTGCAGATGCAGCTCGCCAAGGACTACATCGAAAAATGGGGCAATCTGGCGAAGGTCGGAACCTCGATCGTCGTGCCCGCCGACCTCGGCAATATCGGCGCGATGGTGGCGACCGCGATGTCGATCGTCCGCGGCGGCTCCCTGCCGCCATTGGAACCGCGGACCGCGTCCGTGCCGTCGGCCGGTTAGGCAGCGTCGGCAAATAAGTGCGCCAGCGTGCCGACAAAGCTGCCGGTCAAAACAAAGGCTTAGGGCCTGTTCGAACCGCTGCATCGATTCTATTATTTTCGAACAGGCCCTTAGCATGTTCAACCTGACCGCGACCGAGGCCGTTGCTCATCTCAAACAACGGGAAATCTCCCCGCTCGAACTCATCGACGCCGCCGCCGCCCGCATCGCCGCCGTGGAACCGGCCGTCAACGCCCTCCCAACCCTGTGCCTCGATCGCGCTCGGGACCATGCGAAGGCCCTGATGGCCGGCCAGCGGCGGGACGCCGAACACGAACCCGGCTGGCTCGGCGGCCTGCCAGTGTCGATCAAGGACCTGACCGACGTCGCGGGCGTCCGCACCACCTACGGCTCCCCCATCTTCAAAGACCACGTCCCCGCGACATCCCACCCCCTTGTGGAACGGATCGAGCGCAAGGGCGGCATCGTCGTCGCGAAATCCAACACGCCGGAGTTCGGGGCAGGGGGCTCGACCTTCAATGAGGTCTTTGGGCGCACCCGCAACCCCTGGAACACCGCGCTGACATGCGGCGGGTCCACCGGCGGCGGCGCGGTGTCGGTCGCGACGGGGGAGGTTTGGCTCGCGCACGGCTCCGATCACGGCGGATCGTTGCGGCGGCCGGGGACATATTGTTCCGTGGTCGGATTGCGACCCTCGCCCGGACGGGTAACGCGGGGGACATCGAACAATCTCTTTTCACCGTTGTCGGTGCAGGGGCCGATGGCGCGGAACATTCCGGACCTCGCGCTGTTTCTCGACACGATGGCGGGATTCTGCCCGTTCGATCCGCTGACCTACGATGCGCCCGCGGTTTCGTATGTCGACGCGGTGGCGGCGGCGCGCCCACCCAAACGCGTGGCCTGGTCGGCGAATTACAGCGGCGCCCTCGACGTTGATCGGGAAACCAGGGAGATCTGCGAGAAGGCGGTGTGCCGGTTCGAGGAAATGGGCTGTATCGTCGAGGAATTCGATCCGGGTTTAGGCAACCTCGAAGAAGCGTTCATGGTGTTGCGATCGCAACATTTTGTCGTCGATCGTGCCTTGCAGATTGCCGCGCATCGCGACCTGATCAAGCCGGATATCATCTGGAACACCGAGAAGGGCATGGCCCAGACGCCGGTCGAGATTGCCTGGGCCGAGCGGGAGAGGGCGGCATTTTATCGGCGGGTGGCGGCGATGTTCCAGACCTATGATATTTTCGTCACACCCAGCGCCGCGACACCCGCCTTCGACGTCAATCTCCGTAACCCCGAGATGGTGGACGGGAAAAAACTTACCAATTACATGGGTGCATCGATGCTGAACGCGGCGATGACGATGGCAAGCGCCGCCGCCGTCGCGATCCCCGCCGGATTCGATCGTTTCGGCCGCCCAGTCGGGTTGCAGATCGCCGCGCCGACGCGGGGGGAGGCGACCGTCCTGGGCGCGGCGGCGTTGTTCGAGCAGTTGACGGGGCTGGACAAGCTGCTGCCGATCGATCCGCGGATGGGGACCCTGCCATCGGCGCACTGACGGCATAAAGGCAACGCGCAAAAATTGCCGCTCCAAGTCGCGGCGGTCTCGTTACATCGTCATGGCCCGGCTCGTCCGGGCCATGACGATTTGGGAGTGGTCGGCCGACTCGTTTAATTTTGGGCGTTGCCAAAGGAAAAGCGAACAAATTCGGGTTGGCCTAAGTTATTTCTCTTGACATAAATAACATAATCGTTAATAAGGCCGGCATGTCACCCCTCGGCGATGCCACACCCCGGCCGGCCCAAACCGATACCTTCCAGGTTCGGCCCGCTGAAACCGTGCCCGGCAAAACCATGCCGGAGAGCATCGCCGCCCTCCTCCAACTCGTCCGAATCCTTCTCACCCACGGCCGCCGCCTCGTCGAAACCGTTAATGCCATTGGCGACACACCAAAATTCGCCTCTATTGGCGTCGCTTTCGGCACGCACGACATCCCCGTCGTCCTCGCCCGCATTCAGCGTGGCATACTCCGCCTCCTCGCGCTCGACACCTATCTCTGTCAGCGTGCCAAACGAGGGCGTGAGATGCCCTTCGCCGAACCCCGTGCACGTGCCGCCGGAACAGCCAAGCCGCAGCCGGAGCCGGTCGAGAAACCGAAATCGCCCCGCAAACGCGGCCTTCCCTATAATCCGGATTCGGCTCACATCCCGACAATGGAAGAGTTGGAAGCCGAGGTCCGCCGCGCGCCGGTTGGTCGTACGATTACCAGGATATGTCTCGATCTGGGCATCGTGCCTGCCTTCTGCACCGGTGAGATGGGCAACGCCATTCTTCAGACACTCGAATTCTATGGCGGCAGCCTGAGCAAACTTTTCGCCGTCCGCCGGAAGCGGGAGATCGCCTTTCAAAAGGAACGCGATACGCGCCCGGAAACCTGGGCCTGGAACTGGCGGGATTTGCGCAAGGAACGAATGCGTCAGGTACTCGGCTATCTCATCGGCGAAGACCCGCCCGACGATCCTGTCCTGCTCCAGGCCTGACCCAACCCTGTCCGAAAGGACGGGGAGCCTCCGCACGCCCGGACCGTAACGTCCGTCCTGCCGCGCCAATTCCGCCGCGGTCTCACTCCGCCAGAAACGCGCTCACCAGGTCGTTCACCCGTCCTGGCGCTTCGAATTCCGGCAGATGCCCGGCACCCTCCAGCACGATCAGGTGCGCTTTCGGCAACGCCTTCTCCAGCACCGCCGCGTTCGCTTCGGTCGGGTTCACATGGTCCTCGGCGCCCTGGATCAGCAGGATCGGCATCCCCAGCCGTTCCGCGAAGTCCGGCGTGTAGTAATTCCCCAGCCCAAACCGCACCGCCTGCATGAAGCCTTTGGGGTTCGTCGCCCGCAGCACATCGCGCACCAAAGCCGCCGTCTCCGGCGTCGCCTGTGCGCTCAAAAGTGCCGCGACCCGAGCCCCGAAGCCGTAGCCGCCCGAGGCCACCTGCTGTTGGCGCGAAGCGACGATGCGGGCCTTTTCGTCGTCCGGCATGTCCTTCCGGCCGGTGGCGCTGCCGGTCAGCACCATCTTGGTCACCCGGTTGGGATAGTAGTTGGCGAAACACTGCGCCACCCGCGTGCCGAACGAGTTGGCCATGATCTCCAACCGGTCGATTTTCAGTGCGGCCAGGAAATCGGCCAGTGCGTCCGCGTAATCCCGGCAGTCGGGATCGTCCTTCACCAGATTGTCGCTGAGCATATAGCCCGGCGCGTTCCAGGCGATCACATGGCGGTTTTCGCTCAACCCCGCCAGTTGGAACCGCCAATGCATCGAATTGGCCCCGACCCCGTGCAGCAGGACCAATGCCGGCGCATCCATCCGCCCCGATTCCATGTAGCTGAAGCGGTCGCCTGTATACCGCGCGCGAGACCCTTCGGGGATCGGCGCGAAATGCAGCTCCGGTAGCGGCGGCGTGTCGGCATGCGCGGCAATGGACATCGCGATCACCATCAATGCCACGAAAACCCGGATCATGATCGCCCCAGCGCCCGCCAGCCAATGTCCTTACGGCAAAACCCCTCGGGCCAGTCGATTGCCGCAACCGCGCGATAGGCCGCGTTCCGGGCCTCGGCAATCGTCGCGCCTGTCGCCGACACCGTCAGCACCCGCCCACCCGCGGCTCGGACCGTACCATCCGCGTCGGCTTTGGTGCCAGCATGGAAAACCGTAACGTTCGGCACCGTCCCCGCCTCGTCCAGCCCGCGGATCACGCTACCGCTTTCCGGCGCTTCGGGGTAGCCGCGCGCCGCCATCACCACCGCCACCGCGGCCTTGTCGTGCCAGCGCAGGTCGAAATCCCTCAGTTCCCCGTCGCACGCTGCCTGCAACGCCGGCAGCAGATCGGATTTCAGCTTCAGCAGCAGTACCTCGCACTCCGGATCGCCGAAGCGGGCGTTGAATTCGATCAGTTTCGCACCGTCCGCCGTCAGCATCAGCCCGGCGAACAGAAAACCCCGGAACGGCATGCCCCGCCGCGCCATCTCGGCCAAGGCCGGGCGGATCACCCGCTCGAACGCCGCGTGTTCCAATGCCGGCGGAAAGGCCGGCACCGGCGAGTAGCAGCCCATTCCCCCGGTATTCGGTCCGGTATCGCCATCGCCTACCCGCTTGTGATCCTGCGCCGAGCCCAGCAGCAACGCCGTTTCCCCGTCGCAGAGGGCAAAGAGAGAAACTTCCTCCCCGAACAGACACTCCTCGATCACCACCGCGGCGCCCGAATCGCCGAAGACCCGGTCATCCATCATCGCATCGATCGCGGCGAGTGCCTGCGCTTCCGTCTCGGCCACCACCACCCCTTTGCCGGCGGCCAGCCCATCGGCCTTCACCACGATCGGCGCACCGCGGCGACGGACGAACCCACGGGCGGCTTCGGCATCCTCGAACCGCTCCCATTTGGCGGTGGGAATGCCGGCGGCCTCGGCGATGTCCTTCGTGAAAGTCTTGCTGCCTTCCAGTTGTGCCGCTGCCGCCGTGGGCCCGCAACACGGAATGCCCCCCGCCTCCATCGCGTCGGTCAGCCCGGCAACCAACGGCGCCTCGGGACCCGGCACCACCAGATCGATCTCGTTGTCCTGCGCGAAGGCCACCAGCTGAGGAAAATCCATCACGCCGATCGGCACGCATGACGCCACCGTGGCGATCCCCGGATTGCCCGGCGCGCACCACAGCTTCGTCAGCAGCGGGCTGGCGGCAATCGCCCAGCACAGTGCGTGTTCCCGAGCGCCCGACCCTACGACCAACACCCGCATCGACACGCCCCCCTCTGGTTCCGACGCGGCCCTGTAGCATAGATTGGCCGGCATGGACGCCCCCGTGACCAATGTTCCCGAATACACCGTTTCCGAGGTTTCCGGCGCGGTGAAACGCACGCTGGAGAGCACGTTCGGCCGCATCCGCGTGCGCGGCGAGGTCACCGAACTGAAGAAATACCCCTCCGGCCACATCTATTTCTCGTTGAAGGACGAAGGCGGCAAAATCTCCGGTGTGGTCTGGAAATTCGCCGTCCCCCGCCTGGGCATGATGCCGGAGAACGGGGTCGAGATCGTCGCCACCGGCAAAATCTCGTCCTACGGCGAACGCTCGTCCTACCAGCTCATCGTCGAGCGCATGGAATACGCGGGTGCCGGTGCCCTGCTCGCCCGAATCGAGGCGCTGCGCGTCCGCCTCGCCGCCGAGGGCCTGTTCGACGCGGATCGCAAACAGAAGCTGCCCCGCCTGCCGCGCGTGATCGGTGTTGTCAGCAGCGAGCGCGGAGCGGTCATCCAGGATATCCGAACCACCATCGCCCGCCGCTTCCCCCGTTCGATCCTGCTATGGTCGGTGCCGGTGCAGGGCGACGGCGCGGCCGAACAGATCGCCGCCGCGATCGCCGGCTTCGACGCCATCGCACCCGGCGGCAATGTCCCCCGCCCGGATGTGCTGATCGTCGCCCGAGGAGGTGGCAGCCTCGAAGACCTGATGGCCTTCAATGACGAGGGCGTGCTACGCGCCGTCGCTGCCTGTCGCATCCCGCTGATCTCGGCCGTCGGGCACGAAACCGACACGACCCTGATCGATTTCGTGTCCGACCAGCGCGCCCCCACCCCCACCGCCGCCGCCGAGATGGCCATTCCGGCCTTGGCCGACCTGCAAGCCGACATCGCCCAAAAAGCCGCCCGTCTCGCCGGTGCGCTGAACCGCCTGACCTCCGCCGCTCGGCTGCGCCTGTCGCGCGCCGAGCGCGGCCTGCCCGACCTGCCAGGGCTGTTGGGCGGCGCCCGCCAACGCCTGGACGATCGCGCGGAGCGGTTGGTCCTGGCACTGCCCAATCTGGTGGAACGCCGCCGCACGGCTTTGGCGGTTGCCGAACGCCGGTTGCCGGACCTCCCCGCGCTGATCGCCGCCGCCCGGGAGCGTGTTCAGGATCGCGGCGTCCGCCTGCTTCTGGCCTTGCCCGGGCTGGTCGCCAACCGGCGCTCGGCCCTGGACCTGACCAGCCAACGTCTGATGTCCGGACTGCGGGGAGCCGTCGGTTCGGTGCATAACCGCGCCAATCGGGTGCTCGGGCGGCTCACCGATGCGCCTGTCCGCGCTTCGCTCCGGGAAGCGCGGGCGCGGTTGGAGGGAACGGCGGCGCGGCTGGAGTCGGTGTCGCCGCTGGCGGTGTTGAGCCGCGGGTACGCGCTGGTGACGGATCGCGCCGGACTGCCCATCACCAGTGCCGCCGGCGTGAAGCCGGGCGCACGGCTGGGGCTGCGGTTCGCGGATGGGGAGGTGAAGGCGACGGCGGATGGGGGGAAGGTGCCTGCTCGGCAGGGGAGTTTGGAATTTTAGGAGGGGATTGCAACAAACACCCTGCCGGCATAGCCACATAGCACTGCTCATCGGAGTTCGAATGCGACTCCATTGAGTTGTACCCGATGTCTTCACGGGAGCATGACATGGCGAAAGAGACAAAGCTTGCTGAGAGGCTGAACACACTAATATTCGTCTTAGGCAACGCGCAAAAATTACCGCTCCAAGTCGCGG
>CAIRCM010000011.1 GCA_903877125.1 uncultured Acetobacteraceae bacterium
AGGTGCCGGCCGAAATAGTCGTGGGTCCCGGCATGCGCCGGGATGACGTGGGGACGGCTTCATGGCAGGTGCCGGCCGAAATGGTCGTGGGTCCCGGCATGCGCCGGGATGACGTGGGGACGGCTTCGTGGCAGGCGCCGGCCGAAATAGTCGTGGGTCCCGGCATGCGCCGGGATGACGTGGGGGGCAGGCCAGCGACCCGAAGGTTCGATCCAAAGAGGTAACGCCGTCAGCGGCTAAGAATATGGAGGGAACGACAATGCAGATCGTCGACGCGCAAATTCACACTTGGGGGCAGGGTCTGCCCAGCAACATGTCGCATATCCAGGTGACGCATTACACGCCGGCCGAAGCCATCGCTCAGATGGACGAGGGCGGCGTCGACGCGGCGGTGATCCATCCGCCGGGCTGGGATCCGAACAGCACCGAAATGGCGTTCCAGGCGGTGCGGGATTATCCGGGGCGGTTCGCGATCATGGGGCATTTGCCGCTGGACCCGTCATCGCGGGAGCAGATCGGGTCCTGGCGGTCGCAGCCGGGGATGCTGGGGCTGCGCTACACGTTTCTGCACGATCCCGCCCGGCAGGAGTTGGCGGATGGGAAATACGACTGGCTGTTCGCCGAGGCGGAAAAGCACGGCGTTCCCATTTCGGTGCTGGCGACCGATTCGCTGGAGGTATTGGGCAAGCTCGCGGAACGCCATCCGGGCATGAAGCTGACGATCGACCATCTGGGCGGGCGCGGCGGGCTGACGACGCTGAAGGACGAGGCGGCAATGACGCATATCCCTCGGCTGCTGGCGTTGGCGAAGCTGCCGAATGTCGCGGTGAAGGCGACGGGGGCGCCGGGCTACTCGGCGGAGGCTTATCCGTTCCCGAAGATGCAGGGGTATCTGCGGCAGATATTCGATGCGTTCGGGCCGCACCGGATGTTCTGGGGCACCGACATCACGAAGATGCCGTGCAGCTGGCAGAAATGCGTGGCGATGTTCACCGAGGAACTGCCGTGGCTGAACGCGGACGACAAACGGCTGATCATGGGCGAGGCGCTGTGCGCGTGGTGGGGCTGGAAACGCTGATATAACGGGAGGGTTCAATGAACAAAGAAGGCAAGAAGGTCGCGGTTGTCGTCGGTGCGACGTCCAAATGGCAGTCCGATGGGCGGAATACGCGGCTGGCGCATGGCAAGGAACTCGATGACAGCCATTTGCCGGTCGGCGCGCGCTTCGGCATCGGCGGGGCGATCGCGCAGAAATTCGCGAAGGAAGGGTTCTACACCGTCCTGACGACACGGTCCGCGGCCAACGCGGCATCGCTGGCTGGGGCGATCACGGACCAGGGCGGCGATTGCATGGTGGTGGAGCTGGATTTGTCCTCGGATGCCTCGGTCGCCGCGGCGTTCGAGCGGATCCGGACCGAAGCGGGCGATCCGGACGTACTTATATACAATGCAGGCTACCTCGAAGGCCGCGATCTGCCGCCGGGGCAGGAACTGCTGGAATACATCCCGGTGGAGATGTTCGACACCGCGCAGCACATCGCCAGCCGCGGGCCTTTCCTGGTGGCCAAGGAAGTGCTGCCGGCGATGCGGCGGCGGGGCGAAGGGTCCTTCTTTTTCTCCAACAACTCGAAATCGCTGCGGGGGAAGAAGCGGTATACGGGCGAGTCGCTGTATTATCCGCGGGTGATGATGCGGACGCTGGCGCAGGTGCTGACCGAGGAATACTCGGAACACGGCATCCACGTGGCGAACGTGGTGATCGACGGGACGATCGACTCGCCGGGCACGCGGGCGCTGACGAAGATTCAGAACCGGCCGGAATTGGTGATGAACCCGGTCTCAATCGCCGAGGGGTTCTGGTATCTGCATACGCAGGACAAGTCCTGCTGGACGCACGAGCTCCAGTTGACGCCGTATTCGACGATGCCGAGCTACTAGCCCGCTCTGACCGTGTACGGTCAGAGCGGGCTAGAAGTCTTTGTTTGGTCGCGTGATTCACGCCGCCGTGTGGTTCCACCTCTGGCGATCACGCTCGAGTACGGTAGCGGTCGATCGTATCTTTCCAGGAGAGCACGCCTTCGATCCCGGAGGCGGCGCGCTTCAGACCCGCTACCCCCGTCACGGGCACGAGCACCCGGCTGATTCCGGCGGCGGCCATCGCGGGCAGCATCGCGGGGTCGTCCGGCATGCTGGCGGTGATTTCGATGCTGGCGGGGTCTCGTCCGGCTTTTTCCGCCGCATCCCGCACGATCGCGAGCAGTTCGGGGGACGCGCCGCGGGCGGGGAAAAATCCGTCCGCGACCCGGCCTGCTCGGGCCGCGGCGGCCTTGGAGTGGCCGCCGATCACGATCGGGACGGTGCCGTTGGCGGGTTTGGGGCGCATGTAGGCGTCCTTGAAACGGACGAATCGGCCGTCGAAGGACGGGCGATCCATGGTCCACAGGGCGCGCAGGGCGCCGATATATTCTTCCGTGCGGGCGCCGCGTTCGGCGAAGGGGACGCCGAGCGCCTCGAACTCCTCACGCAGCCAGCCGACTCCGACGCCGAGGATCACGCGCCCGCCGGACATCGAGTCGAGCGTCGCGACCTGCTTGGCGCAGATCACGGGGTTGTGCTGCGGGAGGATGAGGATGCCGGTGGCGAGCTTGATGCGAGTCGTGTGCGCGGCCACCCAGGTCATCCAGATCTGAGGGTCTGGGAGCACGAAATCGCCCTCCCCGCCTGGGAGGCGTCCGTCCTGGGTGTACGGGTAGGCGGACTGGTAGCCGTGGGGAATGACGGTGTGTTCGACGGTCCATGCGGATTCGAATCCGGTGGCTTCGGCGGCCTGCACCAGTTCCACGGCGCGTGCGGGATCGGTGTAGCGGCCGGTGTTGCAGTAGCGGATGCCAAATTTCATGGTTCGGGTTCCCTGGCGGATGGTCTATGCAGTCGCGCTGTATGCAGTGTGAACCAGGAGTGGTCCCAACGTGAAATGCTTGGCTTCGTTCGCTGCCCTCGCCGCTGTGTTGCTGGCTGGCCCGGCGATGGCACAAGGCGCCTCGCCGGCCGCGCCGACCGATCTGACCCGGCCGCAATTCGACACGGAGACTCCGCAGTACGACGTGGCCTCTGCCATGGCCAAAGCGCCCAAGACCGTCGTGGCGGAGGTGGACGGCCGGCCGATCACGCTGGGCGATGTCGGGGATGCGATTCGCGCTTTGCCGATGGCGATTGCCCAACGGCCGTTCGACGTCTTGTTTCGGCAGGCTCGGGAGGAACTGGTGCAGCGCCAAGCGCTGGTGGTGCGGGCGTTGCAGACCGGCCTCGACGAGGATCCTGCGATCAAGCGGAAGATACAGGCGGAAACGAATCGGATTCTATCGGACGCATACCTGCAGCAGGCGACCGCCGCGCACGTTACCGAGCAGATGCTGCTGGAGGCGTATGACCGCGTCTACAAGGGCAAGCCTGGAGTCGACGAGGTGCGATTTCAGCTGATTCTGGTGGCAACCCAGCGAGAGGCGAGCGACATTATCAAGGAATTGCAGGGCGGTGCGGATTTCGCGACCGTCGCCCGCCGTTCCAGCAAAGACCCGACATCGGTGATCGGCGGCGAAGTGGCGTTCGTCAACCGGGAAGGTCTGACCCCGGAGATCGGCGCGGTTGCGTTCGCCTTGGCGCCTGGAGAGATAACGCGGTATCCGGTGGCCGCCTCTGGAGCGTGGTATGTCCTGAAGGTCGAAGAGCGCCGACAGGCGGAGACGCCGCCGTTCGTGGTCGTGAGGGAAGCGTTGCGGCGCTATCTGCAGCGCCAGGAGGTACGGCCGGTTGTGAAAGCAGCCTTGGAGCAAATGACCGTTCGCGAGTACGAGATCACGGGCAAGGAGCAGAGCACGGGCGGCCAATGAACCATGCCGGCGAAATCTGTCGCTGGCTGAGGGTCGACAAGCGAAGGTTTCACTTTTCCCGGCGATGCGATGGCGGCATATATACGTCGTGGCCGGCGTCCTTTCGCCAGGTCGGGCACCATGAAAGCGACCCCGAATTGTCGAAAAAATGGCACAAAACACATTAAGTGTTTACGAGCCTACCAGGGTGTGGTACCTGCTATATCGTTCGCGAGTGACGGGCATGACATTATTCGCGTGTCCGTTCGGCGTCAGGAGACTTTGATGGATTGCATCAAACGCATTTCGAGGATGGCCGTCGCCGCGTTCATGTTGGTCGCGTTCGCGCAGCCGGCCGGGGCCGTCAATCTTTGGAACTATGGCGCCAACAACACTGGCGTGGTGGGCAGCAGCGCGACCGCGGGCGGCACCGTCACTTATGACGGCTTGAACATCACGGCGACGTATTGCACCGCGAAAGTGGGCGGGACCAACTTTTCGGCCGCCATGGGCGGGTGCGCCGCACTCGGACTGCAATTTCAAGTCGTTACCAGCGCGAGCAACGCCTCGCAGGTACAGATAGAGATCACCGGCGCCGCGAACAGCTCCGGCACGGTCACGGTCAACGGCAGCAAGTACAATGCGATTTTCAGCACCGCCAGCACGGTCACGGCGACCAACACGACCACCCACGTGGCGAACGGTGGCACCACTTACGCTGAAAGCACCCTGTCCGGCGGCCTTTTGGCCAATGACTTGACTGTGTATTTCACCATCACGGACGCATCCGGCAGCAAGGCTTCCGTCACCAGTATCGGCGCGACGCTCACAGGTTCGGACGTTGGCACCGGCAAATCCACGGCGGAAGCCAACGATATCGGTCTGGCCGAGACCTACTCGTCCACCACGCCAGTGGAAAGCGGCAACGTCGTCAGCGGTACCATCGGGATCGGTTCGGTGTCGGGGTACAGCGGAACTGTGTCGCCCACCGCTGTCACACTCGCGTCGCCGAGCACGAACTTCACCGTGAACAAGGACATCAAGCTCGCGGGGGCCTACACCGCGGGCGACACGCTGACTCTTTCGGACGTGACGCAGACGTTCGGGGTGAAGGCGCCGGAGCCGGCTTCGTTCGCCCTGCTGCTCGTTGGGTTTGGTGGGCTGGCAGCGGCGCGCCGCTACCGCCGACGGGACAGTTCCACCGGGCGGTGACCGAGTCGGCTTCCGCATTGCCGGAACATCGACCGGGCAGAGGCGTCTCAAAAATCTGATCGAGTCGCGCGGTTTCATCACCGTTGAAGAGGGGGCCGGCCAAGTGCACGGCCCTTTTTTGCATCAGCACCGGCGGGTGTTGCCCCGGGCCTGTCAAAACTGCTGGTCTGGTGGGAGCGTCGCCGCCGAGCGATGTCCAAAAAATCCAAACTGTTCGCCATTTCTAGTTTACAAGGGCGACTTGCCCTGGTAATTCGAATTTACCGTGGCCGGTTCCGGTCACGCCGCCAAGTGGGGCAAAACCGCACGAGAGATACACCATGGGGAAGGCCGGGATCATGGGCATGGGCCGTATTGTCCTACCGAATCGACCTTCTTTTCGACTCATCTTGCGTCACGCCGATTTCTGACAGGTGAAATGACATGACCACGACAACGACCACGGTTAACATCAGTACGGATCCCAATTGGCTTGCCGGATCGGCGTTCACGATCGGTTCGTTGGTCTTCACGAACATCGTGGATACGGAGACGGATGTTACGTCGACCACCGGTTCGGTCGCATCGTTCGAGGCCAGCGGCCCCTTCGTGCTGACGGATACCGATGCTGCTGGCCTGTCCGGCATCGATTATTCGTCGTTCAACGCGTCGGTGACCGGGCCGGGCAGTTCGGAAACGAACGTGTTCACCTATACCGTGGCATCGTCCAGCGCGACTCAGCTGATCTACGAATTCGACCAGTCCTATCTGGGTGGTCCGGTCGGGACCCCGACCACGGGCGACGGTTTCAGTTCGATCGAACAGATTTTCGACAGTGTCGGCAATCTGATCGCGACGCAGACACTCACGGCCGCGAACACCGCGCCAGGGCCTGTCGTGTTCGCGCAGGGTTATGCGAGCATCAATGTGCGTGTCACCTGGTCGATGAGTGTCAGTTCGGCCGGCACCGCATCGTCGTCCGTGTCGTTTTCAGACACGACGCAGAATTTTGGCACGATCGCAACGTCGCAGCTGTGCTCGATCGGCGACATCGTGTTCCTGGACACGAACAAGACCGGGCTTGAGACGAGCTTCGACTCGGGCCCCGGCGTCGCGGGTGTGACCGTCGAACTGTTGAACGCGACCGGCACGACCGTGCTCGCGACGACGACGACCGATGCCAACGGGCGGTATTCGTTCAACAACCTGGTCGCCGGCACGTATGAGGTCGAGTTTGTTCAGCCGAACGGCTATGCGTTCACCACGCAGGGCGTTGGCACGAATGCGGCGATCAACAGCAGCGCCAACCAGATGACCGGCATCACCGGCCCGATCACGCTGACGGCCGGGCAAGCGGATCACAACGTTGAAGCCGGCCTGGTCAAGAGCAGCAGCGGCGGCGGCGGCGGTGGCATTTCGGTGTTGAAGACGCCGTGCCAGGTTGTCGTCAGCGCCTGCGGCCAGATCACCTACAATTTCGCGGTTACCAATACCGGCAGCACGCCGCTTTCGAACATCAAGGTTGTCGACAATATCGGCACTTCGGCGGCGCCGGACTACGTCACCGCGACCGCGGTCACCAAGAGCGGTTACAACGTCGGCGACACCAACCATGACGGCATCCTGCAGGCTGGCGAGACTTGGCAGTATACCGAGACTGTCAGCCAGATCAGCTGCACGTCCGCCACCAATGGCTCGATCTGCCACAGCGTCAGCGGCACGCATCTGACCAGCGGCTGCACGGCATGGTTCAGCACCAGCTTCAAGCCGACGTCCTGCGCGGACGGTGCGACCTACGAATTCCAGGGCGTGAAGTGCACGATCAGCGGCGGCGGGGTCGGCTCCACGCCGATCGTCGAGAACTGCGGCAATGCGGTCGTGAAGTTCTCGGCCTCCTGCACGCAGGCGGCGACGGTTTACGACTCCGCGACGAATTGCTGGGTCACCACGGTGCCGGCTGGCTGCGATCCGGGCAACGTGTTCATTTCGGGCGTGCCGGTGCAGGTGCCGAGCGGCTGCAACCTGTCGGGCGCGAATTGCACGTGGTCGGTGGACGATGCGTCCAACAACTGCGGTTCCAGCAGCCTGAACTGGCAGGGTTCCTGCCAGGGCTATCAGTCGTTCAATCAGAACGGCTGCAATGGGTTGCAGGACTACAACCAGATCGGCGTCAAGGTTTGCGACAACATGACCGCCTACGGCACGGGCGGGAACACATCGCAGGGCTACGGCTACTGCAACGGCGGCTATGCGGAATCCGACAGCTACGCGACCAACCACTGCGGCTGGATCGGCTCGGACACCGACGGCGCGGGCACCTGCGAAAACCTGCATATCGCGGGCAACTGCGGCACGTCCACCGGCAGTCAGGGCGGTAGCTGCCACTTCACGGCGCAGGATTCGTGCCTGAGCGCCGGCAACGTCGCGTGGCTCAGCGCGACATGCAACCCGACCAATACAAAGGACGGCGCGACCTACACGTTCAACAACATCACCTGCACGATCACGGCAAACGGCAAGACGCTGACGGAGACCATTCCGAATGCGGTGATCCAGTTCGACTCCTCCTGCAAGGTGGCGACGACTTACTACAATGCTTCCAGCAACACCTGGATCACCACGCTGCCGGCGGGCACGAACCCGGGCAACACGTTCATGTCCGGTCTGCCGCTTTCGGTTCCGTCCGGCTGGAATCTGAACGGTGCGTCGATCCAGCTTCAACGTGGGGCAGACTTCGAACAATTGCGGTGCATCGTGCCTGTCGTTCGAGGCCTCGTGCAGCGGCTACAGCAACTTCAATCAGCACGGGCTGAACGGGCTGACCGACTACAACTGCATTGGGGTCAAGGTCTGCGACAACACCGCCGACTACGGCTGCGGCGGCAATATCGACAACAACGGTTATGGCTGGAACGGCAACTGCAACACCGGCGGTTATCAGTGCGGCGGGTGGTCGAACAACGGCTGCGGATGGAGCTACCAGCAGAACTACACCTGCTCGGGTTGGAACGGGTCTGACGGCGACTGCGCCGGCACCGCAGAAAACCAGAACACGTGTTACAACACCGACAACAACGCCAACTGCTCTTACAGCTACAACTGCTATGGCGGCGAATACGGCTACAGCGGTTACGACTGCTACGGCGGCTGCGGTTCCTCCAACACCTATTGCGGCGATAACGGCAACTCCAGCGGCAGCGGCACGCTGTGCGAAGGCGACGACAAAGGCTGCGGTAGCGGCACCGGCTCGCTGGGCGAAGTCACCACCGGCATCGCCGGTGCTTCGGACACGGCCACGGTGACCGGCACCACAGCGTCCGGCGCGACGGTGACGGCGACCGACACCAAGGAAGTGGAAGTTCTGAACTGCGGCACCAACGTCACGGTGGGCGGGACCGCGCCGACGCAGAGCCTGACGTCGATCTATGGCGCCGCGCGGACGTTGGAGTTCACCTATAACCCCAGCAATACGATCACGGAAAAGCAGACACAGGCTGGGCTTGGCACGGTGACCGGCAGCAACAGCCTGACCACGGCGTATGTCGCGATCACCAATGCGAGCACGGCCTTCGCCTCGGGCGCGACCACCTATTTCTCGGGCATGGTCACGGCTGGCGAGCAGATCTTCGCCGACGCGACGCTGAACGCCGCCACCAACACGCCGATTGCCGGCGGCCAATTCAGCACCGCGGCCGGCGCCAACGTGTATGCCTATGTCTTCAGCAGCGAGGCGGCGTTCCTTGCCGGCCAGGCCCCGGTCCAGACGATCAGCTACAACACCAGCGGCAGCCAGGCGATGCATATCGGCGATCAGACCGGTAGCCTGACACTGGCCGGCTATGTCGGGTCGAATGGCGGGTATCTGACGCAGAGCAGCTGCAGCACGTGCACCACGGGGTCCGGGTCCGGGTCCACCTCCGGTGCGAGCGACACATTGACGCTGAACCTTTGCGAAGATGCCTATCAGGGCGATGCCCAGTTCACCGTCACCGTCGACGGCAAACAGGTTGGCGGCGTCATGTCGACCTCCGCCCTACATGGCTGCGGCGACGGCAATGTCTTCGTTCTGACCGGGAATTGGGGCAGCACCTGTCACCAAGTCGGTATCTCGTTCATCAACGACGCCTACAACGGCGGCTGCGGCGGCGGGGACCGCAACCTGTATGTGAACTCGATCAGCTACGACGGATCGACCTACGCCAACACCTCCGCGTCGCTTTACTCCAACGGGACGGACATCTTCTCGGTCGGCGGTTCGACATCAACTGTTGCATGCCCGGCTGACGTGCTGACGCTGAACCTGTCCGAGGACTCCTATCAGGGCGATGCGCAGTTCATCCTGTTCATCGACGGCAAGCAGGTGTCGACGGCGCAATCCGTCACCACCCAGAACAGCAGCGGCGGCAGCCAGGCGTTCTCGTTCTCCGGCAATTTCGGGGCGGGCTGCCACACGGTTGGCGTCCAGTTCACCAACGACGCCTACGGCGGGAGCTGCTCGACCGACCGCAATCTGTATGTCAACTCGGTCGTTGTGAACGGGTCGACGGTTGCGGGTGCTTCCGCGGCCCTTTACTCGAACGGCACGTCGAACTTCGCGATCACAACCCAACACTGACGGACGTCAAACACGGCGGCGTTGTTTTCCCCCAACGCCGCCGCGTAAAAACGCCGCCCTGGATGCCGGGGCGGCGTTTTTTGTTATGCCGATCAGGGTCAGGCCCGTTTCCTGAATTCGACTTCCGCCGCCACCGCGGTGTCGAACGCCGCCAGGGTGTGGTCGATATCGGCCGGGGTGTGCGCGGTCGAGATGTAGAACTTGCTGTCGCCCTTCAGCACACCCGACGCCCGCAGGGACTGATTGAACCGCCGCATGGCGTCCGTGTCCTGGCGCAGGGTCGACCGGTAGTCCACGATCGGCCCGGTGGCGAAGATGACGTCGAACAGGACGGGCATGCCGATCACCTGCGCCGGCAGCCCCGCGACCATCACCGCGCGTGCCAAACCGTCCATCAGGCGCTGTCCCGTCGCGAAGGCCTGTTCATAGGTGCCGGGCCGGCGCAACACCTCCAGCGTCGCCAGACCCGCCACCGAAGCCACAGGGTTGCCTGAGAGGGTGCCGATTTGCGGCAGGACGGCGTCACCGACCTCGGCACGGTCGAAGTGCCGCATGATGTCCGCCCGGCCGGTGACCGCTGCCAAGGGGAAGCCACCGGCGACAATCTTGCCGAGGGTGCAGATATCGGGAACGACGCCGTAGTATTCCTGGGCGCCGCCATAGGCGAAGCGGAAACCGGTGACGATCTCATCGAAGATCAGGGGGATGCCGCATTCCGCGGTGACGTCCCGCAGGGCCTGGAGAAACCCGGGTTGGGGCGGCACCAGGCGTTGAAACGGCTCGACGATGACGCCGGCGAGTTCGTCGCGGTGTTCCCGGATCAGGCCGGCGGCCATATCGGGATCGTTGAAGGGTGCGATCAGCATGTCGCCGGCGACGGAGCGCGGAATGCCGGGCGAATCGGGCGCGGCCTGCGGGAAATTGCCGGGCCGTTTCGGGGTCATGCTTTGCAGACTGTATTCGCTCATGCCGTGAAAGCCGCCTTCGAATTTCAGGATTTTGTCGCGACCACGGAACGCTCGGGCGAGTCGCATGGCGTAGACATCGGCCTCGGTTCCGGTGGAGGTGAAGCGGACCTGTTCGGCGCAGGGGACGGCATCGACGAGCGCGGCGGCGAGATGGATGCCGGGTTCGCTGTTGGCGAAGAATGTCGTGCCTTTGAGGATTTGGGCCTGCACCGCGGCGACGACGTCGGGGTGGGCGTGGCCGATGAACATCGGGCCGGAGCCCAGCAGGAAATCGACATATTCATTGCCGGAGACATCGCGCACGCGGGCCCCCTGCCCTTCCGCGATGACGATATCGGAGGCCAGATTACCGAACCCGCCACCGGGCAGCACCCGTTTGGCCAACGCCACCAGTTCCATTTCCCGTGCGCTACGGACCTGTCCGGTCATAGGTATTCTCCTGCCATGTACGCAAGGCAGATGACCACCGCGCGGAATCGCACGCAAGCGACTTACGACTCGCTTGAATTTATGTGCTAGACGTCCGGGTTATGCCCATGGACGCCACTTCCCCCCCCGACCTGTCGCTGAGCGACGAAGTCATCACCGGCCTTTTCAGTGCCAGCGACCTGGAGAAAGGCCGGACTTACGAATTGCGTGGACGGGTGCAGAATCTGCAGATCAGCCCGGAAGGCGACACCATCACGGCGACCACGGTCGGTTCCCTGCCCGACCCGTATACGCAGCGGGTCACGGTCCGACGTAACCCGTTCGGGCCGTTGCTGATCGCTGGCCGCTGCTCCTGCCCGATCGGGCGTAATTGCAAGCATTTGGCCGCGGTTATGATCGCTGCGCGGCGGCAGCAGCTTGCCGGGCCGGAGCCGCTGATGACTCCGGTGCCGGCTCCGCCCCCCGTGCGCCGGGGGCCTGGCCGGCCGAGCACCAAATCCCTGATGAAGCCGGCGCCGCGTTTGCCGGCACCGGGCGATTCAATTCCTTATCCCATCGCCGAATGGCTCAATTCCCTGGATGACGAGGACGATTCGGAGTCCGAGGACTATCCGCCGTCTGTACGGAATCGTGTCTATTACGTATTGGACGCCGCGCCGGGCCCTGGGGGGGTGCCGAAACTGCGCATCCGGTCGATGAACGTGATGCTGCGGACGAACAACCTGCCGGGGCAGAGCAAGCCCTACCCGCCGGCGAATGTCGGCAACCTCGCACGGTTCGTGCGTCCGTCCGACCGGATTATTCTGACCCGGTTGTTGCGCGCCGAGCAGCAGCAGGACCGGGTGCCGGCGGAGGACGATCCGCTGGATACGCTGCGCCGTATCATTGCGACTGGCCGCGCCACCTGGGGCAGCGTGACAGGCCCGCATATCAGCGAAGGCGAGCCGGTTTCCGCTGAATTTGGCTGGCAGATGACCGATGACGGCAGCCAATATCCCACGCTGGAACTGTCGGGGGACCGGATCGCGATCCGCACGCCGGACCCGTGGTATGTCGATCCGGTGCGCGGCACGATGGGTCCGATCGCACTGAAAATGCCACGGCATGTGGCGTCTCGGATGCTGGCCGCGCCGCCGATTCCGGCCAATCTGAGTGCCCGCGTGCGGGCGGAAGTGGAAAAACGCCTGCCCGGGCTGAAGCCGCCGGCGCCCAAGCAGGACGAGGAATCGGCCAAGGGCTGCGGGCCGCTGGTGCCGCATTTGCGGCTGCTGTCCGGGACCTTGCCGGCAGACCCGTATCACGGCCGCGGCATGGTCAAGCGCATTCCCGGCGGGCTCTACGAAGTGCCGCTCGGGCGCCTGTCATTTGGCTACGCGCCGGTGAGCCTGCCGTATACCTCGGTGAAACATGTGCAGTTGGCTTCGCATAACGGGGTGTTTTACGAGCCGGAACGGGAGCCGAAGAAAGAAGCCGAAGCGCTGGCACTTTTGAAGGACATGGGGTTCGCATTCGTGTCCGAACTGGCGCCCAGCAGCTTCCGGCACGCGCATACCGACGACCTCGTGCTGGTTCGCGCGCGGGGCGAAGCGGACTGGCTGGATTTCGTCACCGGGGAGGTGCCGAAACTCAAAGCCGCTGGCTGGAAGATTTCGGTCGACGAGGCGTTCGCGGTGCAGGCCTATACGGCCGACAGCGATATCGAAGCCGAACTGATCGAGGGTTCGGGGATCGACTGGCTGGAGTTGAACCTTGGCGTGATGGTCAATGGCGAGCGGGTCGATCTGGTCCCCTCTCTGATCCGGCTGATCCATCGCCCGGACCTGGCGGCGTTGTTGGACAAGGCGGATGACGCGCCGTTTACGATTCCAATGGCTGGCGGGCGGCTGCTGTCGATCCCGGTCGGACGGATCCGGCCGACGTTGCAGGCTTTGATGGAATTGGCGGCGGGCGGCGGTATCGATCCGGACGATGAGAAGATCGGTTTCTCGCGTCTCGACGCCGTGGATCTGGCGGCGCTGGAGGAACGGTCAGGGCTGGTGCTGAAGGGCGGCGAGCAGCTGCGGGCGTTGGGGCAGTCGTTGCGCGATTCCGGCGGCGAGATTCCGGTCGCGGTCGTGCCGAAATCGTTCAAAGGCGTTCTGCGGCCGTATCAGCAGCAGGGTGTGAACTGGCTGCAATTTCTGGGCAGCGCGGGTCTGGGCGGGGTGCTGGCCGATGATATGGGGCTGGGCAAGACCGTGCAGACCCTGGCGCATCTGATGATCGAGCAGCATGCGGGTCGGTTGAAGAAGCCGGCGCTGATCGTGTGCCCCACGAGTCTGGTGCCGAACTGGACGATGGAGGCTTTCAAATTCGCGCCGTCGTTGAAGACGCTCGTGCTGCACGGGCTGGATCGCAAACGGCTGTTTCGGCTCATTCCGAAGCATGACCTTGTGTTGACCACGTATCCTTTGCTCGCCCGCGATCACGCGGTGCTGACCGAGCAGGAATGGCATGTGGTGATTTTGGATGAGGCGCAGACGATCAAGAACCCGAACGCGGAAACGACGCGGCAGGCGCTGCGGCTACAGGCCGGGCAGCGGCTGTGTCTGTCGGGGACACCGTTGCAGAACCATCTGGGTGAGCTTTGGTCGCTGTTCGATTTCCTGGCGCCGGGATTCCTGGGGTCTCAGCGTTCGTTCCGGACACGGTATCGGATTCCGATCGAGAAGCAGGGGGATGAGGCGCGTCAGGCCCAGTTGGTGGGACGGGTGAAGCCGTTCCTGTTGCGCCGCACGAAGGACGAGGTCGCGACGGACCTGCCGCCAAAGACCGAGATCAACGAAGCGGTGGAGATGGAGGAGGCACAGCGCGGCATCTACGAGGGCATTCGCCTGTCGATGCATGCGCGGGTGAAGGCGGCGATCGCGGAGAAGGGATTGTCGCGGTCGGGCATCATCGTGCTGGATGCGCTGTTGAAGCTGCGGCAGGCCTGCTGCGATCCGCGGCTGATCAAGCTGAAGGCGGTGGAGAAATCGAAGGCCGGTTCGGCGAAGCTGGAGCGGCTGATGGAAATGCTGACGGTGATGCTGGAGGAAGGTCGAAAGGTTCTGCTGTTCTCCCAGTTTACCGAGATGCTGGCTTTGATCGAAGAGCGGTTGAAGCAGGACGATATTTCGTACGTGATGCTGACGGGGGACACGCGGGATCGGGCGACGCCGGTGAAGCGTTTCCAGCGGGGGGATGTGCCGCTGTTCCTGATTTCGTTGAAGGCTGGCGGGGTGGGTTTGAACCTGACGGCGGCGGACACGGTTATTCATTACGATCCATGGTGGAATCCGGCAGTCGAGGATCAGGCGACGGACCGGGCACATCGTATCGGGCAAGACAAGAAGGTGTTCGTGCACCGGCTGGTGACGCTGGGCACCATCGAGGAAAAGATGGAGGCGCTGAAAGAGAAGAAGCGCGGGCTGGTGGCGAGCGTGCTGGAGGCGGAGAAGGGTGGCGCGTTGAAGATGAGCGAGGCCGATGTGGAGGCTTTGTTCGGGAGTTAGGCAACGCCCAAAATTAAACGAGTCGGCCGACCACTCCCAAATCGTCATGGCCCGGCTCGTCCGGGCCATGACGATGTAACGAGACCGCCGCGACTTGGAGCGGTCATTTTTGCG